>JAMQPI010000198.1 GCA_023717565.1 Pyrinomonadaceae bacterium
GACGGAAGCTGGCCTGATGCTGTGCGAGGATGGCTGGACGCTCCCGCGAAAACGCGTCTGATTGGACCAGGTATCCACGAGTTGCTCGGGTCTTCCCTTGGGACCTGGTTCGACTTCGTAATTCATTCGCGGCACATCACGCCCGCGCATTCTCTGTGAGGGGTTCGGTCGAGGAGACAATGATGAACCAAACCAAGCCGCGGGTCACTTCGCTTGGCACAATTCCTCGTCGACAACCTTTGAGCGCTCTAGGAACCCGCCCTACAGACTCTTCAAATATTCCAACAATGCCTTCTTATCCTCAGCGGAAAAGCCGGTGCCATAATTGTGACCGCAACGGCTATTGCCGGAATTACGGGCGGTACAATCGGTAGTCTTCAGCGTGTAATTGAATTTGGTCTGCTGCGCTGCCAGCCCAACCTTCTCGATATCGTAGGCTGGGCCAACCATGAATTCGGATACGCGTTGGGCGTCGGGAGTTAATAGCTCGCTCAACGTCGGCACAGAACCGTTGTGCAGATACGGTGCAGCCGCCCAAATGCCTTGCATGACGCGGGACTCGTAGGGATACGGTGCGCTGGTTGTTGCCGCGGGGGAACAGAGCGCCGTGGTGGTCAATGCCTCCGCCGATTTTGGTGGCAACGTCTCTTTCAACTGGTCGGACCCACCCTCTTTCTTCCCAGGCAGTCCCAGTCCCAGTGTCAAATAGTTCTGCAAGATCGAACCGCCCACCGATAACACCAGCACCGATTTAGCTGAGTCAACCGCTTTTAGACGTGTGTTGACAATACCAAAAATACGGGCCCCTTCGAGCACTCCGGTTTTGACCTCTGAGCACAACAAATTGATTTCGCGAGAATCGGTGCCGACATCGAGAATCGGGGTAGCCCAGGTTCCATGGATAGTAAAGCGGAACTTGCCCTGCTTGATGCCGTGGCAGCCCTCGCAGCTTTGATTCCCGTTCGCCGCATCTTTCTGTCTGTAAACCAGCGCACCCTTTGCAGCCAGGGTCTGGTCCAAGGGCCATGGCCATTTGGGTGGGCCCAGTTGCATGATCAGTTCTTCCAGCTTGTTTAGACCATGGAAATTTGCCGAATTATTCCTGGAATAGTTTACTTTTAGGAGTTTCAATCTGTCCTCGAACGGATGAAACTCGGCAAACACGCCAATGACTTCTCCTACATTGCGTGTTAACCCGAAAAGTTTGTTGCCATTGGGTGCAAAACCCGGCCATTGCGTGAAGTCCTGCCTCCAGGCATTCCATAAGAATGGGTAGCGCACCGGTACATCAGCCAATTTAATGTTTTCCGGAATCACGTAGGTCGGTGGCGGCCCGATGTCCAACCCAGACAGGCGGTTGAAAATCAAAGAAATTGCATCCGCGCGCGCGGGGCCCCACGGGGAATCTACTGGGAGCGATCGTTTGACTATGGCGTCGTTAGGCAAAAACCAGGCGGCTACTTCATCGCGCAATTTCGTTTTGGCAGTCGCGGTCGGCGCCCCGCCCAGTACGTCGATCGCGAACTGATTGAAGGCGGCATCGTCAGTGAGCACTCTGGCAACCGCCGTATTCAAATCACCGAAGAAACTTTGAAGGTCGGTGACCGCAGGGCCGCCGTCAATACGATATGATGTACCAGCGACATCAATCTGGCGCGTGTGACAAGCAGCGCAGGTCATCCCGAGGTAGGTCGTGTTGTTGCCATTATTGGTGGTGAACCCGACGGGCAAACCGTTCTTGCTGGCGGGATTGGGTAAGTAGCCATATCGATCCAGATTGGCAGCCAGGAAAGGTTCGCCGTTTGGCTGCTTCAAGGCCTTGATCCATTTTAGGGGAATCAACCGCGAACCTTGATCCTGACTATAGAATTCGTCGCGAGCTCTGTTGGTCCACTTGCTCCCCTGATCCAATGTTTTCGGAGCCGTTTGAGCAGCGGTTTGCGCAAAGGGCGCGCAGCAAGCCACTACAATCACTCCCAGCAAGCCCTTGATGCAAAGCATAGATTCATGTTTCTTCATTTGTGTCTCCGATCTGGGATATTCAACATGAGGAAATCCTGGCCAACAACGGCACAAGGTGCGGAGGCCGATGCTGGCAAGTTAGTGGTTGTCTCTGGAGAGATCTAAAGGACAGGAGATCGCTCTGAGATAATCACATCGAGAAGTTTTCATTTCCACGTTGCGAGGAACCAAAGAATGTTGAGAAGGGAAACCGTGGTCTGTTCCCCAATTCCTATTACATCAGATTGGGTGCTTCCGTCACTCGACGGAGCATGTGTCTGTGCGTTGAAACACACTACCACACGCGACCTGGTTCAACAATGAGATGGTTCTGGATTTCCTAACCGCTTCGGATTGTTGGATGCGGTCGACAAGGTCGCGAATCTAATGGGGAGATCAAGGGGGTCAAGCTGTCGCAACTTAGCGAGCTCCTGCTTCAGCTTCTTCCCGTCCTTTCTTGCCCGCGGCCTGGTCGAACGCGAGCGACGATGAAAGCTCCCGATAGGCGTCAGCCTGGGCGAGTAACAATTTGGCTTTCAGCTCGAACGTTCCGAGAGCGTCGGCCCCTGCAGCCCAGCGAAGCGGAGGCTGATCCTGGCCCGCTAACTGGATCAGCACCTTGGCGAGCTTGGCGGGATCACCGCTTTGCAAGCCATTCATTCCCTTCCAGGCGGTGACGGTCTGCATGGTTTTCTCGGCGTAGTCGTCGATCGAGGGCTCAGGGTAATTCGTCGACTCTTCCGTGAGCAGTTCGGTGCGGAAGAAACCGGGCTCCACGAGCATAGTGCGGATGCCGAATGGCGCGACCTCGGGGGTCAGCGACTCGATCCAACCCTCAACTCCGAATTTCGACGCGGCGTAGGCCGAGCAAAACTCCTGCCCGGAAATGCCGGCGGTCGAGGAGATCTGCACGATGAGGCCCGAGCGCTGGGCACGCATAACGGGAAGCACGGCCCGCGCGACGTTCACTGAACCGAACAGGTTGGTCTCGACCTGCGCCCGGAAGTCCTCGGGACTGATCTCCTCGAAGAACCCGGCGTAGAAGTTGCCCGCATTGTTGACCAGCACATCTATGCGGCCAAACCGGTCGACAGCAGCTTTAACCGCAGACTCAACGTCGCTAGGGTTGGTAACGTCCAACGTCAAGACCAAAAGATTCTCGGAGGGTCCGATGGCCTGAAGGACCTTGTCCTTGCTGCGCCCGGTAGCGACAACCTTGCAGCCAGCAGTCAGCGCAGCCTTGGCGATGTCGGTACCCATGCCGCGCCCGGCGCCTGTAATAAACCAAACTTTGCTCATCTTGGTACTCCTTACTTTGACCACGAGAGGGTTGGAAACTTTCCCCTTCACTCGTCATAGTCTATCCTCTCGCTCACCGCGCTCAAACAACTCTGACGTTACGGTACTGACTTCATTGCCAAACTGAACCACTACCGACGTTAGCCACCTTACGGAGGACGTGCGATGAACAGTGAAAGAACACTCTCCCTTTGGATCTCGAAAGCAGATCTTATGAGCCTTGCACTTGCGCTTTTGTTGATCGCAATCAATGCGCTCGCCGTCTCGGCACAAACCCGCCCGCGCGCTCGTGATTTGGGAATTCCGTTTCCTGGACAGACTGGTCCAATGAATGGGATCACGGACGTTCCCGGGGTTGCTGTGGGACACGTAACGCTCATCGAGGGTGAAGGCAAACTCATACCCGGCAAGGGACCGATTCGAACAGGTGTTACGGCGATCTTACCGCGCCCGCGCGGCAACTGGGATCCCGTGTTTGCGGCGACCTTCAACCAGAACGGTAATGGCGACATGACAGGCATCAACTGGATCAAGGAATCTGGTTTTCTAGAGGGGCCGATCCTGTTAACTGGAACGCACAGTGTGGGGACAGTGCGCGACGCCGCGATTCAATGGCAATTAAGGAACGGCCGCGAGTTTATTTTCACGTATCCCATCGTCGCTGAGACGTTTGATTTTTTGAACGATGCGAACGGTGAGCACGTGAAAGCGGCACACGCATTTGATGCGCTGGATCGAGCCAGGCCTGGGCGTGTCGAGGAGGGTGCGGTGGGCGGCGGTACGGGGATGGGATGCAACGGATTCAAAGGCGGCATTGGTACCTCGTCGCGAGTGATCACCGCATCGCAGGGTGGGTACACTGTCGGCGTGTTGGTCCAATGCAACTATGGTGGCGACCTGCGAATTCTCGGCGTTCCGATTCGCCCTGAGATCACCGACCTTCGAACATGCACCACCCTGCAGGGGCCGTTGAGCAGGCCATGGACCGTCGGCATTCCACCATGCCCGGCGACCGGAGGTGGCGCCCGGATGGGGAGACAGGGAGATGGGGAGATGGGGAACGACGGTCGGCTCGATGATCACGAAGGCCGCGGATCGATCATCGTCATCGTTGCTACCGACGCGCCGCTATTGCCACATCAACTGGAACGCATCGCCCGTCGCGTCAGTCTTGGACTGGGACGGTTAGGTAGTTTCGCCGGCAATTCATCCGGTGATCTGTTTCTCGCGTTTTCGACGGCAAACGCCGGTGCGGCGAAACCTGACGGCACCCCGTCGCTAGTCATGCTGCCCAACGATCGGATTGATCCTCTTTTTGGAGCGACGATCGATGCGACGGAAGAAGCGGTCGTCAACGCGATGCTCGCGGCCCAAACGATGACCGGCGCGGACGGCATCCGCGTCTTTGGCCTGCCCGGCGATCGCGTCGTCACGGCGATGCGGAAGTACAACCGAATGAAGTGACGGATGAACACTGCCACGTTCATCCGCCATAATCATGGATGATTTTCATTCCGATCCATAGCCCAGGGGATTTCGCGCGGCCGCGTGTGAGAACAAACGAGTTGGCCCAGACGCCGAGTATCACTGAACACACGACTAAGCCGTTGGACCAGGAGTAGCGGCTGTTTAGACGCGCAATGGCGGCGTTTGGACCAGGCGTGGGAGCTTTCACCCCGGGAGGGGTGAGATGTTTATAGCTCCAGACCGCTATCCCTTCCAGCGCTCTTCGGAGGGGCGGAACTCAATGTGAAAGGTATCATCCCAGGATCATTCCGCCCCTCCGAAGAGCGCTGGGGCTTGGTGTCTCGTGTTGCTATAAACATCGCACCCTCCCGGGGTGAAACGCAAGCCTGCGCTAAGCACGACTTGGCCAGTTGGACCTACGGCTACTTCAAACCATCCGCGAAGGAATACAACGCACCTCGCGTGCGGATAAATAGACTGTTGCCGGCGATTGCCGGCGTGGCCCAGCACTCTTCGTCAAGGTCGTTCATTGCCAGGACTTCCCATTGCGCGCCTGCTTTAAGCACTGTCACCTTGCAGCTCGCACTTACCATGAAGATCTTTCCATCGGCCGCTACCGGCGATGCGTAGTATTCTTCGAGCGCCTCGGGTGTGCGGCCTATTTTCAGGACCTCTCCAGTCGCGGGATTAACACTCGAGACGATTCCACTCTCTTTCATCAGATACATAACATCCCGATAGACCAGCGGCGCCGGAATATTTGGATAGGATTTTTGGAGCCGCCACAGGACGTTCGTCGATGTGACGTCGCCGTCGCCGCCGCCCAGCCGGATGGCCGTTATACCGTGGCCGGACGTGCTTGTGCCGGTGCGAACGAAGTCGTACTCCGCTCGATCGATATAGCCATCGCTGTTGGCGTCGAGCCAGCCAAAATGTTCCTGCATCTGCGGCTCGACCTTCATCTCTTCATGCTGGATTCGTTGATCGTTGTCCTTGTCGTATTTCTTCAGGCTGTCATCGTAGGGTGGTAAAAACGGTGCATCGGCGCCTTCGCCGTTTACGTAAACCACGTCAGAGCTAAGCGCGGGCACGCCCTTCGGATATGTGCCGACCTTTGTGACCCACCACAGCCGCTTTCCTTTATCGATGGAATAGGCATCGAGCGTGTTTGAACCGAGAATCAGAACCTGCGGCGTTCCATTTTTGGCCGTATAAACAACAGGCGTGGACCACCCTTCGTAATTCGTACGGCCTGTTTTCCACAGAACTTTTCCGTTTCGCGCGTCGACGGCCAGGAGGAACGAGTCTACGCGTTGGTCAGCCACCAGTATCAGGGTGTTTCCCGCGAGCACCGGCGATCCCGCCATGCCGTAGAAACTACTGAATGGTCCTAACGGTAGGCGCCAACGCTCGCTGCCATCTGATGCGTAACTGATTAGGCCCAGCTCAGCAAAGAAAACAAAGACGTTCTTTCCGTCGCTCACTGGAGTCGGTGACGCAGGGTCGTTGGCCTTGTACATCGGGGTATGGCGTGCGCGTTGAACGTCGCGTCGCCATAACAACTTTCCCGTTTTTCGATCCAGGGCAAGCGTGACGAGTTTGTCGCCTTCGCTCGCCGTCAGGAAAACACGATCAGCCGTGACCACCGGCGATGATCGCCCGAACGGTACCGATGCTTTCCAGGCGAGATTCTTCGTAGCGCCAAATTGCGTAGGCAGAGTGGGGCCGTCGGCTACACCAGAGCCATTTGGGCCGCGGAATTGCAGCCAGTTATTGGTGGCGGCCGGCGCTGTAGAACGTTTCTGGGCGTAAGCCGGGAAGGAGACGAGCAGAATTGCTAGGGCGACGATGGACCAGAGTTTTGCGACTTCGGTTGCGATGTCTGGTCTTGATAGTGATTTTGGGAGTTTCATTTTTATGGTCTCACAGCGGGAATGTTAATTGGGGCCGCCGAGGCGTGGAGTCAAACCCGCACCGGGTTAGCGTCCGGCGAATATCACAGTTGGAGTCCACCACCCAGGCACTCTTGAATACGTGGTGTCAGTTTACTCGCTTTGCAAGACAGTGAACAGATCCGAAAGCGACCATACGTCTCTCTTCTGTTTTCCTTTCGTGTTGTTTCGTGTGATTTCGTGGATCGTCCGCTTACCTTAGCCAAAAAGGAACGATCCACGAAATCAAACGAAACGGCACGAAGAAGATAGCGTACAAACCCTTCATCCTTTATCCCTCCCTTAAGATACTATTAGTCGCCAGTGAACCCCCTTATCATCTTCATCGCCGTTCTGGCCCTATTCGTCACCAGTTGCGGGGTCCCAAAACCACCTGTCGAACCAAAGCCCCAATTCATCATTCGTTCTCTAACCAACATCAAGTTCGAGCCCACTGCGGTTCGCCTCGATCGCGGTCGATACCTGTCCGAAGGCGTCTTGCAGTGTTTCGTTTGTCACACCGATCGCGATTGGACCAAACCCGGCGCTCCGCCCATCGCTGAAATGAACGGCGCCGGCCACATCTGGAGCTCAGACAAGCCCGGCCTGGTCGCTCCCAACATTACACCGGACAAAGAAACAGGGGCAGGGAACTGGACGGACGATATGCTCGCGCGCGCGATTCGCGAGGGTATCAGTCACGACGGACGCGTACTCGACGATCAGATGTTCTATGTTAGTTACCACAATCTCTCTGACGAAGACCTTGCTTCTGTAATCGTCTATCTCCGTTCATTAAAACCGATTTGCAATCCACTGCCACAAACGAAGCTCGATAAGTATCCCAATCCACCCCCGCCGCTTACTGAGCCGGTGCCTCAACCTGACCTTTCGACGCCGGAGGCGCGCGGACGCTACCTCACGAAGGTCGGGACATGCCTTGGTTGTCACACGGCATTTTTCGCACCGCTGAGCGCGGGATATTTCGGTGGTGGCGACCTGGTCGTACGCGGCAAAGAGCGGGCGTTCAGCGCGAATCTCACGAACGATCCATCGGGAATTCTTTCTTACTACGACGAGAGCCTTTTCTTGAAGACGCTGCGCACGGGACATGTCAAAGCGCGAAAGCTCAGTGCAGTAATGCCCTGGATAGCCGTGGGGAAGATGACTGATGACGATTTGAAATCAATCTTCGCGTATTTGAAAACGCGCCG
>JAMQPI010000225.1 GCA_023717565.1 Pyrinomonadaceae bacterium
ATTGCTGCGGATTCGCTGAAAGCGCTGGCGGCTTTGGGCCGCGCTTTTTGCGCCTGAGCGTTTGCCTCAGTTCCCAAACTGACACCGAACAGACCGATCAGGGCAAAGAAGAGCGAAATACCAAGCAGTCTTAGAGAAAAGCGATTTCTAGCGTGGTGAATCATTTTCGTTTCCTCCTCTGGAAGCGTCGTTCCACATCTACCTCTCTAAGGGCAACCATCATGCCTGTGACCGCCTGCGTTTTTGCACGATAATCTGCAGCATCCCTCCTTGGTATGCGTGGTTTTGCGCAAGTTAGTTGGGTAACATTCCGCTCTTCTGTGTAGGCCAGGCTTGTTTCGAGTTTAAAGGATACTCATCCCAAAAGTCTTCGCATCAGCTTTCGTTTCACCAACTCCACTAGCAGCAGGTAAGTACCTGACGCTCCAGCCAGGAAGAGAAAGAAAGCAAGAGGCAAGGGTACGAACCCCAGGATGTTTCCGAGTGAGGTAAATGGGATCACAATTCCTGCCGTGACGACCGCGATGGTGGTCGCTGTCAGGGCGAGACTGGGCCGGCTTTGAAGTGGATTGCCGGCGGTCCGAATGATGAAGATCACCAGCGTCTGCGTCGCCAGAGACTCCACAAACCAGCCCGTGTGAAAGAGCTGCTCAGAGGCGTGAAAGACTCTGAGCAGCGCAAAAAACGTCAGAAAATCATAGATCGAACTGAGGGGGCCGATGTAGATCATGAAGTCGCGAATCATTTGCACGTTCCAACGCTGTGGCTTGTGGATAAATGTGTGGTCAACATGATCGGTAGGGATTGTCACCTGGGCGAGGTCGTAGAGAAAGTTGTTCAAAAGGATCTGAGTCGGCAGCATCGGCAGAAACGGCAGGAACATTGATGCGGCAGCCATGCTGAACATGTTGCCGAAGTCGGAGCTTGTCCCCATCAACAAATACTTCATCACATTACCGAAGGCTTTACGCCCTTCGATAATGCCCTCGTGAAGTACCTGCAAACCTCGCTCGAGCAAAATAATGTCCGCGGCATCCCGGGCAACGTCAACCGCAGTCGAAACCGAAATGCCGACATCTGCAGCATGGAGAGAAGGCGCGTCGTTGATACCGTCTCCCAAGTAGCCAACCACGTGGCTGCGATGTTTCAGCGCCAAAATAATTCGGTTCTTTTGCGCCGGCGACACTCGAGCGAACACGGAGGTTTGCTCGACAACATGCGCGAGCGCCGGGTCGCTCATTCGCTCGAGCTCGTCGCCGAGGATGATACGTCCGTCAACGAGGCCGACTTGCGCACAGATGTGCTGGGTCACCAACTCATTGTCGCCCGTCAGAATTTTGACCTCGACCCCGTCGCGTCTGAGAGCTTCCAGGGCAAACTTCGCCGTATCCAGCGGCGGATCAGAGAAAGTTAAGAAACCCGCCAGTATCAGATTCCTTTCGTCGCCCGCTCGGTAAACTTCCTCGAGCGAAACTGCGGAGTAAGCGACAGCCAGGACCCGGAAGCCTCTGGCGCAGAGGTCCCGATAGGTTGTTTCGCAACGCGCCCGGGAATCGCCATCGAGTGGAGCCTGTTGTCCGTTCAATTCATATCGCGAACAGACAGGCAGCACGCTCTCAGGAGCGCCTTTAGTAATCAGCAGCCTCTCAGCGTCGCGCTCAACCACAATCGAGACTCTACGCCTTTCGAAATCGAAAGGGATCTCATCAATTTTGCGGTAATCGTGAATGTCCGGATGGTCGTGTTGCAGGACGGCCAGGTCGAGGGGATTAGCGTTGCCGCTCCGGTTGATCGCCTGGCTCTTGATTGCTTGATCGAGGGGATTGCTCACTCCGGTTTCGTGCAGACTGTTCAGGTATGCGAGTAAGAACACCCGTTCAGACGGTCTGCCAAATGGATCGAGGTGTTGGTCGAGGGCCATCTCGCCGCTGGTGAGCGTTCCAGTCTTGTCGCTACAAAGAACATCGATGCTGCCGAAGTTCTGCATCGCCTCGAGATGCTTGACGATTACTTTCTTGCGAGCCATGTGCACGGCGCCCTGGCCCAGAGTAACGGTCGTTATCATCGGCAGAAACTCGGGTGTCAGCCCAACGGCCAGGGCAACGGCGAAGAGTAGGGACTCGAGGAGATTGTGATGAAGGAAGACGCTTACGAGCAGGACGAAGAGCACCAGCAAAATGGTGGTCTTCATGATCAAGAGACCGAACTGGCGAGTGCCTCTTTCGAACTCGGTTTCCGGTGGCTTGGTGGCCAGGCGGGTAGCGATATCGCCGAAAGCGGTGTTCTTGCCCGTCGCCATGACCTGGGCCGTCCCCGTGCCGCTGACTACAGAGGTACCCAGAAAGACTTTATGCTCGTCGCTGGTGGCTTGCGATATTGCCTGGAGGTCAACAGCAAGTTTCTCTACGGGGAGAGACTCTCCGGTTAGCGCGGCCTGCTGTACGTGCAGATCGCGGGCCTTAAATAGCCAGGCATCCGCGGGTACCAGGTCGCCGGCCGTGAGCCCGATGACATCGCCCGGCACCAGTTCCCGTCTGGGTATCGCTGTCCAATCTCCGTCGCGGAGAACGTTAGCTGCCGGCGCGACTTCTGTGCGAATACGCTCGACGGCGCTTTGCGAACGATATGTTTGAATGAAGTTGAGCGCGGCGCTCAACAGCACCATTAGGGCGATGATAGAAGCATTCAGAACTTCACCGACAGCCGCTGAGATTCCGCTGGCTATCAGCAGGATGATGGCCAGCGGGTTGATGAAGAGAAACAAGATCTGGATGAGGCCAGACGTGCGACGCGACGAGACAGGCTCGTTCGGGCCGAATTCTTCCAAGCGCTTTTTGGCCTCTTGAATCGTCAGCCCGTTCATGGAAGTTACGGGGTTCGGTGCTGGTGATTTCAGCAAACGCTTAACTCTTTTCGACTGTGCGAAAACGTACCCACAACGGTGAGCGAACCTCCGCATGAGTTCTCTTGAATTGGAGCGAAGCTTACGCTTTATTGAAGAAACTTGTCATTGCCCTTCGGTACAACTGTTGCTCTATATCAAAGGAGTTGGAAGGCAATTTAAGAACCGCGCGCCGAATTGGTGCAGGTGCGTTGCGTATGAAAAGGGAGGCTCAGGAATTGGGTTAATACTCGGGGAGAATCATGGCAAACATTCTCATACTAGGCGGTGGCTTTGGTGGGGTGGTAGCAGCCGAGTCGCTTGCCAGGCAGATACCCAAAGAACACCAGATAACAATGGTGTCCAGCAGCCCGAAATTCATTTTCTACCCGGAGCTTGTGCGACTTGCGTTTGGCGAGTGTGAGCCGGACGATATTTCATTCGACCTGCGCGAGGCCATGCTCGATCGGCGGGTTCGATTCATTCGGGCTGAGGCAGCTCGTATCAAACCCGAGTCGCGCCGGGTGGTGCTGGCGCATGGTGAGGTTGACGGAGAGCTGCCCTACGATTACCTCATAATTGCTCTTGGCCGCCGCCTCGCAACGGAGCGAGTTGCAGGTTTCTTTGAACACTCGCACGACTTGTTAACTGTGGAAAGTGCGCTTGAGTTTGGCGAGGCGATGCGGGGTTTCCATCAGGGCCGCGCAGTTGTCGGCCAGTGTCCCGGTGCGTGTTTGCCGGTCCCGGTATATGAGACAGCATTTGCATTGTCCCGGTTCTTTGAAGAGCGTGGTGATCGTGAGCGCGTGAGAATAACAATCGTCAGCCCGGATCCGCCGGGGTTCCAGTTTGGCGACGCCAACGTCGCGCGCGCGCTGCGCACCGCGCTCGACGAGCACAACATTGAATACTTCCCGGACTTTCCCGTCGAGAGAGTAACACCGAGATCAGTTCTGTCCAGTAACGGTCATTCGATCAACTACGGTCTGCTGATGCTGGTACCGCCGTTCACCGGTCCAAGCGCGGTAATCGGGCTGGGCATTACCGACGCCGAAGGCTACATCATTGTCGATCCAGCTATGCGAGTGCCAGGAGTTCAAAATATGTATGCGGTCGGCGATTGCGTGAGCTTTAGGGGACCGAAGATGGGCCATATGGCTGTGCATCAGGCTGAAATCGCTGCTGCAAATGTAGCGCTACAGATTCGAGGTCTCGAGCCAGTGTCGTTATATAACCACGAAATAATGCTCATCATGGACGAAGGTGGCCCAAACTCGATCTACCTTCACAAGGGTCTGTGGAGTGACGAACCGGCAATAGTCAGGCAGGGGCGCTTCTGGACATGGGCCAAACGCGTTCACGAGAAATACTGGCTGGCGGCTCATTCCTGACGCTGACACGGAGACACGGAGACACGGAGACATGGAGACGCGGAGACGCGGAGCATCAAAACACCATCGCTCTTCTCTTAAATGGCAAATGAGAAATGACAAATGAAAAATGCTCCCACTGTCCCACTGATTCAACACCCATGACTTTGTTCGATTCGCACCGCCGTGATCTTGTATTCCGGGCTCTTCACGTACCGATCTCGATAAGGGCTGGTCACGCGGTTGAGGAATACTTCGGCGGTGTGAAATGTCGCGAACAGCTCTCCCGGCCTTACTGATGGCGTAATTCGAATCGGCAGTTCCGCCTTTCCGTAGCGGCTGTGAATTCGCACCTGTTGTCCCTTCTCTAATTGCATTCGATCCGCATCCTCAGCAGAAATGTCGAGGACGTCTGTAGCTCTCAACTCGGCATTGGCCGTTCGCATCGTCATTGTGCCGGCATTGAATTGGTAGAGGGTCCTTCCGGTAATCAATAAAAAGGGAAATTCTTCGCTCGTGACTTCCTTGGTTGCCCGATAGGGAATGCGGCGCAGTGCGGCCGTTTTGCCAATGGGAAAGCTCTCGGCGTGCATCACCTCAGTCCCGGGATGGCCTTCGTCCGGACAAGGCCATTGCAAACCACCATCGTCCAGCCGGGGATAGGTGATCCCGCTGCCGGCCGTCCAGACGGTGCGGATTTCGTTCCAAATTTCCTCCGCGGAGTTGTAGTTGAAGAACTGCGGCTTACCCATTGCTTTTGCGAGCGAGCAGATGATCTCCCAATCAGGTTTTGCTTGACCGACTGGCTCGATGGCCTTACGAACGCGCTGAATTCGACGTTCGGCATTCATGAATGTCCCGTCTCTCTCAAAAGACGATGCCGCAGGTAGGAACACAGAACCAAACTGTCGCGCCGTCTCGTTGAGAAACAGATCCTGGACGATAACCAAATCAAGCGAACGCAAAGCGCGCTCGGTAGCAGTTGTATTGGCGTTGGTCAACGCGATGTCGTAACCAATGGCCCATAGTCCTTTCAGTTTGCCTGCCTCCGCGGCATCCATCATTTCGAGCATGTTCAGACCGCGTCCCTGCGGAACCGGAGTGCGCCAAACACGCTCGAACAACAGCGTCGCGGCAGGCAAAGAAACACTCCCGGTGAGAATGCCGGGATCGCAGCCCATATGCGCTGCGCCCTGAACGTTGTTCTGACCGCGGAGCGGGTTGATGCCTGTGCCGGGCTTGCCGATGTTGCCGGTGAGCAATGCGAGATTCACGAGGCACATCACGCCTTCAGTGCCCTGTGTGTGTTCGGTCACTCCTAATCCGTGGAAACACATCGAGGGTTTACTGATGGCATAGAGTCGGGCCGCCTGGCGAATGACATCGGCTTTAACGCCGCAGACGGCTTCCACCTGTTCGGGCGAAAAGTCATTAATGAAGTCACAGAACTCCTCCCACTCTGCTACGCGTTCACTCGCAAACTGGCGGTCGAACAATTGCTCCTCCACGATCGTGTGAGCTATTGAATTCAGCAGCGGAATATTCGTGCCGGGTCGCGGTTGCAAGTGGATCTTCGCATAGTGGGCCAGCTCGATCTTTCGTGGGTCTATTACGATCAAGTTTGCGCCTCTCAATGCTGCTTGCTTGATCCGGGCGCCGACTATGGGGTGGTTCTCGGTCGCATTCGCCCCGCAGATGAGAATCACCTGGGCCTTCTCGATATCGTTGTAAGAGTTCGTTGCCGCTCCTGTCCCCAGCATTAGTTTCATCGCCGCTGCGGTTGGGGTATGACAGACCCGGGCGCAGCAATCGACGTTGTTCGTGCCGATCACGACGCGGGCGAACTTTTGCGCGAGGTAATTCTCTTCGTTCGTGCCCCGGGCCGAACCAAGGATGCCGATACACTCTGGTCCATGCTCATCCAAAATGCTTTGCAATCGATTTGCCGCAAAGGAGATGGCCGCATCCCACGTAACGATCTGCCATTCGCCGTCTCTACGAATCATCGGCTCAGTGATTCGATCGTCGGCGGACACGAAATCGAAAGCATAGCGGCCCTTAACGCATAGATGTCCCTGACTTACTGGAGCGTCGAGTAATGGCTTTATTGAGACGATCTGATTCTGGTTGCTGCCAACGTTCATCTCGCAGCCGGTGCCGCAATATGGGCACGTCGTTCTGGTCCAGTTAGTCGGCAGCCCACGAGCGAGAACCGACTTGTCTTCCAGAGCTCCGCTTGGGCAGGTATCCACACACGCTCCGCAACTGACGCAGGAACTTCCCCGCAAGTTGGTTCCAGAGTCGGGAACAATCCTGGTGTTGTGTCCGCGATTGAACACTTGCCAGACAAACTGACCCTGCACCTCGTCGCAGATGCGCACGCATCGATAGCACATGATGCACTGGGACATGTCGACATGAATATAAGGATGGGAGTCGTCAAGCAGTTGCATTTCGTGCGAGCCGTTGAAGTCGCTTTCGGTCAGACCGTATTGCAGCGCGTACTGGTAAAACAGCTTGTCAGGAGCCTCCCGGAGGCCTTCTCCGGGGTGATCCTGGGCCAGCATTCGAAGTAACATGCGTCGCTCGCGTTCCAGCGAGGCAGTGTGGGTCGAGATCAACATGCCATCAACGAGCTGGGTGTTGCAGGCGGTAACGGGATGTGCCTTTCCTTCCACTTGTACGAGGCACATGCGACAGCTGCCAATCGGCTTTAGTCGCTGGTCATGACAGAGCGTTGGAATGTTGACACCGATAGCCTGAGACGCCTCCAGAATGGAAACGCCTTCCTCAAATTCATGGGGCTGGCCGTTAATCGTCCCTTTAATCAATTCCCGACCTCTCACACCTTCTCGAGGTCATCGGCTAAGTATCTTGTTGATAGCTTACTGATCATGTCAGTCACTTCCGTTCGAAGGATCGAGCCCTGTCAACGGCAATCAACGTACCGACGAGGCGCGCCCATTTTGGTTGGCAATCCCGGAATTGTGTTTCCTGAAACTGCGAGGTTTTGCTCAGATTCGGTGAAATTCACCATCCTGAGAAAATTCTTGAGGGTCGGTTGAGCCGGAAACGTTGGCGATCGCCGGTACAAAGCCGGATAGACCTCTTCCGGCATGTCTCTTGCCATTCACAAATTGATGCTTAGGAATCACCGAACACCGAACGATCACGTGGCAAACAGCGTCCAAGACAACAGAGCTCAGACTGACCAGTCTGGCAACCACCTCATTGCAGCAATCCGAGGCTTTGAACCAGGCCCGACGTTGATCGTAGTCGGAGGTATCCATGGCAACGAACCTGCGGGGGCTTTGGCTGCACGCAGGATCGTGGCGGATCTTCAACGTAAGAGATCGAAACTTCATGGCGAGGTAGTCCTTCTTTCCGGCAACATCAGGGCCCTCGCGCGCCGTGTCCGCTACGTTGACGCGGACCTCAATAGGCATTGGACCCCTCAGAACATTTCTGCCGCCAGGTCCGCGACGAAGTCCCAAAGCCACGGGGCCGCGGCTAAATCGGAAGACCTTGAGTTGCGCGAGTTGCTCGTACAGTTTGAGCAGGCAACTGACCGCGCCCAGGGAGAAGTCTACTTTCTTGATCTGCATACGACCTCGGCACACGGAGTCCCCTTCTGCACGGTTGGCGACACACTGCGCAATCGCAAATTCGCCTTGAATTTCCCAGCGACGATTGTGCTCGGCCTGGAAGAACAGATTGAGGGCACGATGCTTGAATACGTGAATAACCTCGGGGCCGTCACGATGGGTTTCGAAGCCGGACAACACGACGCGCCCACCTCAATTGATCATCACGAGGCAGTGATCGGGATCGCTTTGATTGCGGCTGGTCTTTTGCTGCCCGAAGATGCTCCGGAGTTTGAGTTGTTCCGGGCCGGCCTTGAGCGGGCCGGCGGAGGAGCCAGAATAGTGGAGGTGCGCCAGCGTCACGCGATCTCGCCCCGCGACGAATTCATCATGAAACCCGGTTTTGAGAATTTTCATCCAGTCGAACGAGGCCAGATTGTGGCCCGGGATCGGCACGGAGAGATTCCCGCCTCGGAAACAGGACTGGTGCTTCTGCCGCTCTACCAGAAGCTCGGTGATGATGGTTTCTTTCTCGGTAGAAAGGTCAAACTACTTTGGTTGAAACTTTCCGCCGTGCTGCGGCGCCTGGGGATGGGTAATTACGTGCACTTCCTGCCGGGCGTCCGCCGGCAAGATTCG
>JAMQPI010000232.1 GCA_023717565.1 Pyrinomonadaceae bacterium
TGCAATACATCGCTTGGTCTGAGTGTCTTGCCGATCCGATCGACGAAGTAGATAAACAATGCCAGGTTCAGGAGGAAGCCGTAGGCCGCTAGATATGTCGTCACCAGCGGTACGCTTTCCTCGATGCGGACCAGGACCGCAACCGAAAAGGTGAAGGTATAGACAAAGACGGCCAACGAGAGCTTTCTGACACCGACTCGGTAGACCAGGGAAATTATCCGCGGCGTGAGTTGCGCGCTGGCGAGTTGCACCGCCACCAGAATGGCCGACGAGCTAAGGACAACTAAGGTGAACATCGACGCTGCTATCGCGCCTACTACCGCTCGGCCGGTCTCGGGACCCACGCTCATTTCCCAGCCCAAAGCCCGCTCCGCTCGATTGATCAGCGAAACCGATACTAAAGCCAACACGATACTGAATGCTGGGAATATCCAGATCGAGTTGCGAAAATACAATCGCAGGCGATATCGCTGAATCCAGGTCATTTTGGTCGTACTCACCTCGTGAGAGATGCGGAGTCAACCTTGTCATTCATCATTTGTTTGATGATCGAATGATTCGCCAGCACACTTCGTTCTATGGCAGAGGTCTTGTTACAACTCGGATCGTAAACGCGAACCGAAAAGCAAATAACTAGTAATTCTTCCAGTACTACCAATGCGGAGGTGCAACTATTCTTTGGCCATGGTGTGTTCACGAGCGGGACGTCCGGTCACGAACACGAAGCACGGTGCGAATTTGCGGCCAGCAGCTCGCACCGAAGCTGGAGGGGTTCATGTGCAGTCTTTGGCGGCCAGTAAGCACGATGACACCTCTTCCTGATGGGCCGAGGAACCAATAGAGTTACCTCGGCCCATCGTTATGTGAACAGGGAATATGAGGGTTTGGTGGCGGACAAGACAGGTCGGATAGTGGTCCGGCTACTTGGCAACAAAGTCAGCTTTTATGATCTTCCTGGTGGTCTTGTTCAGTACTTCCAGCTTCAGGCCTGCTATTGATTTGCGGTCTTCACCAAGGAACAGTTTTCCGGCGCCGTCCATGCTAGCCGCCCCCATGTTTCCGGTGATCTTGAGGTCGATGGCCTTCTCATCTTGACCACGGGACCAGGTTCCACTTATGAAGACCGTAATGTCGGTTACCAGGTTGATCTCTGCTTTGCCATCTTCGAACAGTTTCACCACCACTGCGTGAATCTTAAACTCTTCCTTGCCCAGCTTGATGGTGCCCTCGCCATTCGCGCTGGCGACTAGAGACTTGGGCTGCTGTCCGCCGGCCATGCCGGTCAGTGCCAGCACCGTAAGGACGATGGAGATAGCGATCGCTGCATGTTTCCGATGAACTTGCATTGGTACTCCTTAGGCAAACTGTCCGGCGCACCATATCGGGCTCCCGGCTTTATCGTTCGCGGTGGCAGGAAAGTAGCACCGCGGAAGAGACCAGGGTACTGGCACTTTTGACAGGTAGTCACGAACGCTGGTGGAATCTTCCACCGTGCATATTTGTTAGTTTTAGAGAAAGTCTTCGGCGAGTTCAGCGCGCGTCCGGCAAGTCGGTCGGTTTCATTCGCTGGATTCGTACCTGAAAAAAAGCATTCACGACGGCGAACAAAAAAGCGGTCGAAAGTCCGCACAGTAGGACTCCGGAGAGGCCTTCCATCGCTCCTAACAGTCGCCATTTTTCCGGCAGCACGACATCGCCGTAGCCAATCGTGGTGTAAGTCCCAAGGGAAAAGTACAGAGAGGTTTCGTAATTCCCAAAGAGACCCTGCCAGTAATAGAAGGTCGCCCAGATGCAGTTTTCAGCGAGGTGCAGCAGGATGAGTCCGGTAAAAATCGCAATCAATAGAAGGGCGTTATTCACGGGGCCGGCCCGTTGCTCGATTGCCGGTCGCTGACTGACCAGCGGAATGCCGAGGAGAACCATGCCCGCGGTGTGAATAACCACGCAAATGCCTATCAGGAGGAACGCGATGATTGATTCATTTAGCATTTTCTGAACCGTCAGAGTCCGCCATTTCTTCAACCGGCAAAACTGGCACTTTTACCAGTAGTCCCCGCTTTGTCGTGGCGATAATATTCGCCCTGCGGTAGCTGCCAAATCAAATGTCTCATTTGGCTAATTAGCGAAATCATTCTATAGAGGCTGAGTGACGACCAGAGACTGAGCAAGAAAACGAACCAGAGATCATCCGGGTCAAGAGGTCGCCACAGCTGAGGAGTCAACGATGAACATTCAGCACGGTCGCAAAGCTCTGTTTTTCGTAGCCACATCGATAGCCGCGGCGGTCTTGATTAGCACCGGCTGCAGCCGAAAAGACGAATCCAAAGCGGCAACTCCACCTCCGCCATCGGTAGTTGTGGCCGAAGTCACGCAGAAGACGGTGCCCATCTACAGCGAGTTTGTTGGGCAGACAGCGGCCAGCCAGACTGTTGAAATTCGCGCGCGGGCCCAGGGCATGCTTGAGAAAGTTCTCTTTACCGAGGGCGCTGCGGTAAGGAAAGGACAGCTCCTTTTCCAGATTCAAAAGAGTGAGTATGAAGCCCGGGTATTGGCGGCGAAAGCGACTCTGTTGAAAGCCGAAGCGGATCTTGCACAGGCCAAGGAACGCACCGATGAGATTCAGGCCGAAGCAAATTTGGCACAAGCGCAGACGGGACTCAGCCTGGCGAACTCAAATCTCGACCGGTATGAGCCACTCGCCAAGCAGAATGCGGTTACGCAAATTGACTTAGACTCGGCGCGGGCCGCGAAGGATGCGGCGCAGGCTGAAGTTGAAGCTGCCCAAGCCACATTAAAGAACCGGACGGCGGCGGTGAAGTACAACGTAGAGAAAGCAGCTGGGGCGGTAGCCGCAGCCAAGGCGGATCTGGCACTGGCGCAGATAAATTTGACCTATTGCACGATCTATTCGCCGATCAGTGGAATCGTTGGTCTGCAGGAAGTCAATGAGGGCAACCTTGTTGGCAAGAACGAGCCCACGCTGCTCGCCACTATCTCGTCATCAAGTTCCCTCGACGTTGACTTCAGCATCAGTGAAGCCTACATCCTGAAACTGACAAAGTCAGGCAAGGCCGGGTCGAGAAGAAGTGTGGGGTTTCAGCTGCTCCTGGCAGACAACTCCGTCTACGACCAGGAAGGACGCTTCTCAGTAGTCGATCGCACCGTCGATCCCAAGACGGGTACTATCAAGGTCCGGGCTTCGTTTCCTAACGCCGCCAACCGGCTTCGTCCAGGGCAATTCGCGCGCCTGCGCGCCGCGGTCGAGGAGCGGACGGATGCGATCCTCGTCCCCCAAGTAGCAGTTCAGGAGTTGCAGAGCGCCAAGTACGTGCTCGTCGTCGGTTCAGATAACAAAGTTTCCCAGCGGACCATAACAGTTGGGGACCGGTACGAAGACACATATATCGTGGTCGAGGGACTGAAAGCGGGCGAGCGGGTCGTGACGGAGGGTGTTCAGAAAGTTCGACCAGGCATGGTGGTCACGCCGACAACGACTGCTGGAGGTGCATCATAGATGGGGAAATTCTTCATCGGGCGGCCGATCGTTGCCATTGTCATCTCGATTCTGATCGTGATGATCGGGGTCTCCACGGTCCTGAGTCTAGCCGTCGAACAGTATCCGTTCCTCGCCCCACCGAACATTCGCGTGACTGCTAACTATCCCGGCGCATCCGCAGAAGCGGTTGAGGCATCGGTGGCAACGCCAATCGAGCAGGAGGTCAACGGCGTCGATAATTTGATCTACATGAAGTCGTCGAACACTAGCGACGGCCGCATGCTGCTTGACGTTAACTTCCAGGTTGGGATGGATCAGGACACCGCCAACGTGCTCACCCAGAACCGGGTCTCGTCGGCGCAATCTCGTTTGCCGGCCTCCGTCACCCAACAGGGAGTCACGGTCAAAAAGCAGAGCCCCAGCATCCT
Source organism: Pyrinomonadaceae bacterium (assembly GCA_023717565.1). Classification (GTDB taxonomy): domain Bacteria; phylum Acidobacteriota; class Blastocatellia; order Pyrinomonadales; family Pyrinomonadaceae; genus PSRF01. The sequence goes on from JAMQPI010000232.1 coordinate 3,925, forward strand.
GATGCTGATCTCGCTCTACTCTCCCAAAGACTCGTACGACGCCAACTTTCTCACGAACTATTGCGGCATCAACCTGCGGGACCAGCTGCTCCGTATTCCCGGCATTGCCCAGGTAGATCTCTTCGGTGGCACGGACTACGGTATGCGAATCTGGATGGATCCGGACAAGTTGGGTAAGCTCGGAATCACCTCTTCCGATGTAATCAATGCCATTAATGAGCAGAACATCCAGGCCCCGGCGGGGAGGATCGGGGGTTCACCCGCTCCTCAGGATCAGCAGTTCACCTACACGGTCAGCGCTCCGGGTCGTCTGATCACGAAGGAGGAGTTTGAAAACGTCATAGTCCGGCAGACAGCGGATGGCGCCGTCGTCCAGATCAAGGATATCGGGCACGCTGACCTCGGCTCGCAAGACTACAACTCCTTCGGCAGGCTGAACGGCAAGCCAGCCGGTGCAATGGCCGTCTACCTCCTGCCCGGTGCCAACCAGCTCAAAGCGGCCGAAGCGATCTATGAGAGGATGGAACACTCAAAGAGTCTGTTCCCGCCGGATCTGGATTACAAGATCGTCTATGATACGACGCCCGCGGTCGAGGCTTCGATCGAGGCAATCGTTCATACATTCGTCGAGGCGCTCATCCTCGTGACGCTCGTGGTCTTCATCTTCCTGCAGAATGTTCGCGCAACAATCATTCCCCTGATCACAGTTCCAGTGTCTCTTATCGGAACTTTCATCTTCTTTCCGTTGCTCGGCTTTTCGCTCAACACGCTGTCGATGTTCGGCCTGGTGCTGGCCATCGGCATCGTGGTCGATGACGCGATCGTGGTGGTCGAGGCGGTCATTCATCACATGGAGCATGGATTGGCGCCGAGAGAAGCCACCCTCAAAGCCATGGAGGAAGTAACCCAACCAGTCATCGGAATCGCCCTGATCCTCAGTGCGGTGTTCGTGCCCGTGGCTTTCATTGGCGGCCTGACCGGGCGAATGTATATGCAGTTCGCTCTGACCATCGCGATCTCGGTACTGATCTCGGCATTCAACGCGCTGTCGCTAACGCCCGCACTGTGCGCCCTGATGCTTAAACCCCCGAAACCAATGAGGGGGCCTCTGGGCGCCTTCTTCCGCGGCTTTAACAAGGTGTTCGACGTTGTCACCAAGGGCTATGTGAAGACCTCGAGTATCTTTGTGCGCAAGGCGATCCTGTCGCTCATCGTCGTGGGGGTGGTGGTGGTTGGCGCGGGTGGCTTTGGCAGCTTGATCCCTGCAGGATTTGTACCTGAGGAAGACCAGGGAATTGTAGGGGTCGGAGTTCAACTCCCGCCAGGTGCGTCGCTCCAGCGCACCGATGAGTTAATGAAGAAGGTAGAGGCGATCGTCGCCAAGACCGATGGGATGGAATCCTTCCAGACGGTCATTGGCCTGGGCATTGTCACCAACACCTACCAGCCGAACTATGGGACGATCTTCATGCGTCTGAAGCCGTGGGAAGAGCGTAAAGATCCAAAGCTGAAGGTAAAGGGCATCATGGCGTCGCTGCAGAAGCAGTTTGCCGCCATTCCGGAGGCAATAGTTTTCCCGTTCAATATCCCGACGTTATCAGGTTTTGGTGCCTCCGCGGGATTCAACTTCCTGCTTCAGGATCGCAGCGGCTCCATGACCGTCCAGCAACTGGGCGAGCACACCCAAAAGTTCATTGCCGCGGGACGACAGCGTCCGGAGCTGGCGAATTTGAACACCTCTTTTGATCCAAACTATCCGCAGATAAAGGTGGTCCTGGATCGCGAGAAGGCACGCACGCTGGGCGTCCCCGTGAACGAAGTATTCCAGTCGATGTCCGCTTTCATGGGCGGAGCGTTCGTCAACGACTTCAATCGTTTCGGACGCCTGTATCGCGTCTACGTTCAGGCGGACTCAGGGGCTCGGCTGAAGCCCGAGGACATCGGAAAGATCTACGTGAAGTCGAAGACTACCAGCGAAATGATCCCCCTCTCTACGCTGGTCAGCGTCAACGAGGTTTCGGGGACAGAGATCACGACCAGGTTTAACCTGTTGCGCTCCGTGGAGATCACTGGGATTCCCGGCAGCGGATATACGTCTGGGCAGGCATTGAAGACGCTCGAGGAGGTCTTCGCGCAGACCATGCCGAAAGAAATGAGCTTTGCCTACACCCAACTGTCCTATCAGGAGAAAGTCGCGCCGCCATCTGCGCCGACTTTGATCCTGGCAATCGTGGCCGTCTTCTTATTGCTCGCGGCGTTGTACGAAAGCTGGAAGCTGCCATGGGCAGTACTGTTGGGCTCGCCTTTAGTCGCGCTCGGCGCCTTCTTTGGGATCTGGCTCATGGGCATGGACAACAACGTCTATGTGCAGGTCGGCCTGATCATGCTGATCGGCCTGGCAGCCAAGAATGCGATTCTGATTGTGGAGTTTGCCAAGGCGTAGCAAGACGAGGGCATGTCGGTCGAGGATGCCGCGCTCGACTCAGCCCGCTTGCGTTTCCGCCCCATCCTGATGACAGCGTTTGCGTTCATTCTGGGCGTTGTGCCGTTGATGATTTCATCCGGCGCCGGCTCGGGAGCACAAAACGTGATGGGCACCGCCGTCTTCTGGGGAATGCTGGTCGCAACGTTCATCGGTGTGCTCGTCATCCCCGGCAACTTCACCTTAATGCAAAATCTCAATCTTCGTTTCTGGAAGAAAAAGCCGGTAGCTCCCGTGGTGCTTCCCGAACCTGCCCCGGCCGGAGACGGAGGTGGACACGCGTGAAACGACGGCTTTCAGTTTCGACTCTCGTTGTCATCCTG
>JAMQPI010000345.1 GCA_023717565.1 Pyrinomonadaceae bacterium
GCGGAAAGGCTCTGCCTTTCCGGACGAGGGAGATTGACTTGAGGCTGTGCCTCCCCAACGAGGCGGAGCCTGCCGAGGACCAATCGTGCTGCGTTTCGGAAAGCCATAGGCATTCCGCAAGGGTTGCGGCAGAGCCGTGTCTCCGCGTCCCGTGTCTCCGCGTCCCCGTGTCAACCGTGTCGCCGTGTCTCCGCGTCCCCCTTCTCCCCGTCTCCTTACGGGGGCTTTCTTGACATTGATTGCCGCCATTGCTGTAATCCAAATTCTCCCTGTAATTATTCAATGTAGTTCTGGCTGGAGGTTCCTATAAAGGTGTCTGTTAATGAATTAGTCTACGATTGGAACAACATTGATCCTCTCATCAAGGCACCTAACCGTCACATTGGTTTTGACGATGAGACTCTGCGCGACGGTTTGCAGTCACCTTCAGTTTGCGAACCCACGGTTGAAAGGAAGATTGAACTACTCCATCTGATGGATGCGCTGGGCCTCGACACCGCAGATATCGGCTTGCCCGGAGCCGGAGGAACCCACGCGGCGGGCGTGGAGCGTTTGGCTCGCGAGATAGTCGATAAGAAGCTCAAGATTCGCCCTAACTGCGCGGCGCGTACTCATCGCAACGACATCATTCCCATTGTCGAAATCTCGCAACGCGCCGGAATTCCCATCGAAGCCTGCACGTTCATTGGCTCTTCGTCGGTGCGCTTCTTTGCGGAAGACTGGACGTTGGAGAGACTCCTGGAAATGACCGAAGACGCCGTGACATTTGCCGTCAGTGAAGGGTTAGCGGTGATGTACGTAACGGAAGACACTACCCGCGCCAACCCGGAAACGCTGCGCGCGCTTTATACGACGGCGATTCAATGCGGGGCAAAGGCGGTTTGTGTCTGTGACACGGTGGGCCACTCTACACCGGACGGCGCGCGCGGCGTTGTGCGGTTTGTTAAAAGCATTATCGACGAGCAAGGCGGGAATGTGAGACTCGACTGGCATGGGCATCAGGATCGCGGACTCGGTGTGATCAATTCGATCGCAGCTATCGAAGGCGGTGCGGATCAAGTTCATGGGTCAGCTCTGGGAATCGGCGAACGGGTCGGAAATACGCCGATGGATCAGTTGCTGGTGAACCTCAAACTCATGGGCTGGATCGACAACGACCTGGCGAGACTCGGCGAGTATTGCCAGGCGGCTTCGTCGGCATGTGATTGGACGATACCTTTCAATTATCCGGTGTTTGGGCGCGATGCCTTTCGCACAGCCACTGGCGTCCACGCCGCCGCCGTGATCAAGAGCTACCGGAAGGGCGACCGGGAACTTGCCGACCTTGTTTACTCGGGTGTACCGGCCGGTCAATTTGGGCTGGAGCAAGTTATTGATATTGGGCCCATGAGTGGTAAGTCCAATGTGATTTATTGGCTTGAGAAACGAGGCATTGAGGCAAGTGATGAGCGGGTCAATCGGATCTATGAACGTGCCAAACAGTCGTCCGCGGTATTGGCATCCGACGAAATCCTGCAACTCATTTGAATTGGCACAGAATTCAATCTGTGTTCCCCTTAACTACTGGCCAAATGTCCACCACACCTACCCTGACTCTGACCCCGGCCAAAAGCATCGAAGAGATGTTAGCGTCGCCTTCCGTGCAAGTTGCCTTTAGTTTCTTTGATTCCCAGCAAGAAGAGATCACCGAGGAACAGGTCAGGATTTGCTCCATCCCCGCGCCTCCGTTTGACGAGAAGAAGCGAGCGGAATATCTCCGGCTGAAGTTTAGCCAACTCGGTCTGGAGGATGCTCAGATTGACGAAGAAGGCAACTGCCTGGCGCTAAGAAGGGGTCGCTTGCTTTCTCCTTTGCTGGTTGTCAGCGCCCATCTCGACACTGTGTTTCCACCTGGAACGGATTTCACTGTTCGGCGTCTGGGAAACAAATTGCTGGCGCCTGGCATTTCCGATGATGGCTGTGGCTTGGTTGCGCTGCTCGCAATCGCCCAGGCGCTGGACACCGCAAGGATTGTTACTGAGGGCTCAATTCTGTTTGTGGGAACAGTGGGCGAAGAAGGTGCCGGCAATCTCCGTGGCGTGCGCTATCTCTTCGGCAAGGGCGAATGGGCCAGTCGCATTGACGCCTTTATCAGCTTCGATGGCGGTGGAGTAGATCGCATCACCAATGGCGCCCTCGGTTCGCGACGCTATCGAGTGCGCTTGCGCGGGGCCGGCGGTCACTCGTGGGCCGATTTTGGCGTTTCCAATCCGATCCACGCCCTGGGACGCGCCATCTCCAGACTCGCTTCCTATCCCGCACCCAAGCGACCCCGAACCACTTTCAATGTAGGTCGCATCGAAGGCGGCTCAAGTGTTAATGCCATACCCGGTGACGCGGTCATGGAAGTTGACCTTCGTTCCGCCAGTGAGCACGAGTTACTCAGGCTTGATGCGTTCTTTCGCCGCGCCGTGCGGGAGGCCGCGGATGAAGAGAATGCCACTCGCAGGAAAGACGATCTGCCGCTGGAACTTAACCTTCAGCTAATTGGTGAACGTCCCAGTGGCGAAACCCCGGCCGATGCCCCGATAGTCGAACTGGCTAAACAGGCAACACGCGCCCTGGGTTTCACACCGCGCCTCGACCAGGCCTCGACCGACTCGAACGTTCCTATCTCTTTGGGCATACCAGCAATCACACTCGGTGGCGGAGGCAGTTCCGGAAACTCTCACACTATTGATGAGTGGTATGACCCCAGTGATCGCGAAATCGGTTTGAAGCGGGCGTTGCTGGTGATTCTGGGAATGGTGAGAATTAAGGGAGGGGAAGAGAAAGGGGAAACGTAAAGGGGAAAGGGGAAGGGCTTTGTTGCCCTTCCCCTTTTCGACTCTTACCCTTTTACCCTTTTAGTTGATTGGAATCGTGACGGTAGCTGAGCCCGCCTTACCGGGAGGAAAGCGCTTTTGACGGGCTATCCGAATTGCCGAAGCGTCCCCGCCAGAAGCCTGTGTCACTCGACCAGACTCATCGTAAGTCACCGTAACCGTAATTCGTTTTGGTCCGCCGGCAGCGGGTTGGGGCGTGGACGAAGAACCGCTGGGCGTCGGTCTATCTTCACGCGCCTTGGCGCGATCTTTGTCTCGCTGGCGCCTGGCTGCGAGCGCTGCCGCATCATCTGTGGCATTACCATTACTCGGACTTTCAGACTGCGAAGCCTCCGGAGTCGAGGTTAGGGCTGGCTCTACCACAGGCTCCGGTACGGGGGTTGTAACCACCGACTGAGTCGCTGCGGCTTCAACCTTCTGCCGGCTGTACCAACCGGCGGGCACGCCAAGGGCCGCCACCGTGCCCAGCACTGCCACTACAACCATGGCGGCAAACAAAGTCTTTCGCTGTGCCAGAGATTCCTTGCCTATGAATGTGAGAAAAGCAGGGACGTTCGCGCGGTTCTTCTGACCGTAATCTAATTCGACGCTGTCAGGCGCCTCGCTCTTCTCGTCTTCGTAACCCGCCGGGAAAGCTTCCTGCGGTGTGATGCCTTCGTCCAATCGCCGAAGTCCCTCAAGCACAACCTGAGTCCACGGTTGATTGATGGTGCGGTCGGGCGCCTCCGCTGAGCCGCTGAATTCAAACTTGGCATTGGGCAACGTCAACGCGTAGTAAACCGCGTCGATCCCCCGCGCTACGCCAATCTTGGCGTCCACCACCGAACCGGCCTGTAGATAGAAGTAACCGACGCCTTGCGGATAGAGGACCTCAATCCGTCCAGACTTGCGCTGGTTACAAAAGAACTCGATGAGTTCTGAAAGTGAAAGGTCGCTGAGGTGTCCGGTCAATGCCATGAGAAAAGCTCCTCGGGAAGAGAGATTTTGGCGGGGGTTAAATAGAACGAAACGCGCTAGTCACCCGAGTGTCAATTCGAATCTATTGGGTGAGAGCGAACTTGTAGTTGATCACACCCGAAACTTTTACGGGCTGACCTGAGAGCTTTGTTGGAGAGAACCGAGCTCTCAGCGCTGCCTGCACGGCCGCTTCCCGCAACGTTACCGGCCCAGAACTGGCTACAGCAGAAATCACTTTGCCGTTTTCATCGATTACAACGTCTATGGCTACCGTACCGGCAACCCTCATTCGCTTGGCGGTCTCGGGATAACCAGGGGCGGGTAGAGAAAGCGCCATGCCATTCAGCACACCGCCAGAGACCGGCTTGAGAATTGGCCTCGGTGCCGGGTTTGCCGTAACTGGCGCGACCGGTGGCGGCTCCGATTCCAACCCGGCTACGGGACCATTGGTCGCCGTGCTCGCCGACCTTAACTCGGCGGAGTTCGTTACATCCAGCTTGCCGGACATGTCAGACGCAGGTGGCAAAGACGGCGTTGATTTCGGAGTTGCCGCGGGCTGTTTGTTTGCCAGGGGATCAGCAACCTTGGAATCGGGATTCACCTTGGCGACCGTGGTCGGCAATGTTGACGGAGGGGCTGGTGATAGGGTTGGCTGAGCTGCAGGCTGGGCCATCTTGACCATGTTCTCGTCGAGGTAGTACATGATCGCGCGATAGGTGATTTCGGTTGGCTCGAAGGTAAACTTGCCTGCATCGACGACCGCAACTGATGCCGTCATCTTGTTCCAGTTGCCGGCAAAATCAAACTCGTACTTGTAAGTTTCTCTGCTCACCAACGAACCGTCTTCGTTGAGCAAAGTCATCTCGCTAATGTTTCCCTTATCGTCGTACTTGTAGACTTCTTTGCCAGTCAGAGTGCCTCCGGCTACCGGGAAGTACTGGTTCTCGACCTTGTTGCCCTTCAGATCGTAAGCAACAATCTCCAGAAGAGAGCGTTTGCCCTCGATGAGTCTCCCATCCTGGGTGGCTAGTTTTACGACTTCTGTGCGCACTCTGCGCACGGGTCCTACGAGACCGTCCCTGATTCGATCGGTTTCGACCACGGCGGCTGGCTGGGGCTGAATAATGTTCGCCTTCGCGGTCAGCCTGGACTGCGCGAAGTTATTAGAGCCTGCGGAGAATAAAATCATTGCAACAACGACGGTTAAGAGAGTTGTGCTGTTTCGTTTCAACATAGGTCTTTAGCTCCTGAAAGCCATGAGGATCGAGACAAGTAGGGATTTATTCCTGAGGTGGGGTGCCAGCTGTGACTCGTTGTCACCACCGCGAACTCTCGCGGCAAATGGATAATAGCGGGTTAAACTCTGTTTGTCTAGCGAAAACAGTGTAAGGAATATTGCGAAAACTGGGGCTTCAGCCCCTGGTAGCAGGATCTCCGGCTAGAAGTGACACAATCTGGTCGATCACACGGGTGGCGCTGGCACGGGCTGTCAGGTCATTACAGAGGATGGAAAAGGCCATCACTTCGCCACGCGACGTGGTTACATAGCCCGATAGCGACGTGGTGTAGGTAAGCGATCCGGTCTTAGCCACGACTTGATCACCGAGCTTTTCTAACCGGCCGCCCATCGTGCCATCTCGCCCCGAAATAGGTAGCGAAGCGCGAAAGACAGGGTCTGCGGCAGTCTTGGACAGGGAAACCAAAAGCCGGGAAATCGATTCCGGCGTTACCAGGTTAAGACGCGACAAGCCTGAGCCATCATGTAAGGCCATTCCAGTCGTCGAAATCCCGGCCCGCGATAACCAAAGACGAATCACTTCCAGGCCCGCTTCGTCGTCTCCCCGCTCTCGTCCACTAGGATCGGGTGTTGAGACCATGTTGCCACGCTCTCTCCCGATCGTACGGAGAAGTAGCTCGGCATATAGGTTGATGCTGAATTTGTTTGTGTCCTTTACTATATCACCCAGAGTCCTACTGGAAACGAACGCCAATTCGGTCGCCGCTGAGGGATTGAAGCGCTCACTTGGAGGCACGCGGGAATCACGCGTCTCCGTAGTTCCCTTGACCTTGATCCCACGGTCTCGAAGGGCCTTGAGAAAAAGTCTCGCCGCCCAGAGCGAAGGATTGTGAACTGAGAGCCGGGCGCCAAACCCTCTGCCACCTTGCGGGAACTCTCCCCAAACCCTCACCTGGTTGTCTGAAAGGCCGCGATGTATGCCAATCGTCATTCGCTCTCCACGCTTTACGACGGTCAGACTGTTTTGGATAGAGACGTACTTGTCTGGATCGTTCACGCTTACCAGTGGCGGCTCGTTAGTTTTTGTGGGCGGTAGGATGCTCAGCTCCACCGCGTTTGCGTTTACGGTTAGAGCGCTTGCTTCAGCGCCGAAGTACCATTGAAGATCCGTCCAGGGCCAGCCGTCTCCCAACGTCTCACCGCGAAAGTAACTTTCATCCCCGATCACATTTCCACTGACTTCACGGATACCACGCTGGTAAAGATCCTCGGCGAGCTGGGTCAGCGAACCGTCGGTGCTGTCCTTTCCTGCTTGAGCGATGAGGTCGGGGGCTCCCCGTCCGTAGAGTATAAGGTCGCCGTTGATGGTTCCGCTCGCATCGGGTTGAGTCGTGGCGTAGGCCGAAGTGCGCCAACGATAATTGGCGCCCAGCAGATCCAGAGCGACTCCCGTCGTATAGATCTTCATGTTGGAAGCAGGGATAAAGAGCTCGCCGGAGTGCCGTCCGTAAACCTCTCTCCCAGTCGTCAGCGAAACAACGGAAACACCCCACCGGGCCGAAGCAAGTTCACTCTGATCTATGGCGGAATCAATAGACTGAGACAGGGAGGTTGGGAATTGGTTTGAATCCGAAGTTTTGGAAACCACGGACGATGAGGGTGAATTAGGCTGCTTGTTGCCGGTCTCCGAAAACGCGTCGATGTGTAACGGCTTCAAGCTCTCCACTGCGACAACGACGATCAAGATTGCCAATGCGCAGTTGATAAACAGTCGGCGAGTTAGTTTAGGAATGCGGATCATCCTTACTATCCTGAATCTCAGGCTGAAGCATGACTCGGAAGGCTGTGTACGATAGCAATCAACTTGCGAAGAGAGTAGCGGATCGATTGCTGGCCAGTACAGTTCGCGCTGCAATATAGACTTCATCAACTGTAACTTCGTCGATAGCGCTACGATAGATGATTTGGTGACGATCTCCCTGAGGCAAGTAACTTTGAGGAGCGCGCTTATCGAGCAACAGAACCACCGGAGTGCCCACGGCGGACGCAATATGCATGGGCCCGGTATCGTTTGAGACAAACACCGCCAGCCGTGCCTGGGCGGCCGCGACCTCGGGAATAGAAAGTCTATCGAGAACGATGGTGGTTGGCGGGAATCGTCGGCGGACGTCTTGCGCAAATCCACGTTCTTCTGGTCCCAGGAACACCAGAACTCTCACGTGATCGTTTCGCACCAGGAAATCTGCGAGTTCAGCAAATCGATCGAGCGGCCAGCGCCGGCTGGGATGTCCCGCTCCGGGAAATAGTCCGACTAAGGGTGTGCCCACGTCAGCCTGCGCGCGTTTCAGGATCTTTTCTATGGCTGCGTCGTCTCTGGCCCTGGTTTTGAGATGGGGTAAGCGGTCCGCGTCTTTCACGCCCAGCGGAATCAAGACGTCGAGATAGCGATCGATTAAGTGGCGTTGACGGTGATCTACTTCAACCGGCGGTCGCGGTTGGAAGTTTGAAAGGAAATCAAGTGAGCGCTTAGGGCGTCGGGCATAAAGGCGCTTCGAGGCGCCGGACAGAAATCCGAGAAGGTTTGTTTCTGACAGGCTATGAAGGTCAATCACGAAATCAAACTGAGATCGTCGTACCTCTTTAACCAGCTTGGCAATACGCGCCAGGGAAACCAATTTTGGTCCGTCTCGCAGAGCGACCCGATCAACTACGAGGGTGGAGTCGGTGTAGCCTGAAAGCTCAACGACTTCAGCACCGGGCTTACCCACGGCCACCCTGATGGCCGCTTTTGGAAAACGTACTCGAATGGCGTGCAGTGCCGGTAGACTTAGCACGACGTCGCCAAGTTGGCCAAAATCAATTACCAGGATGTTTCGTGGATCAAAGCTCATGAAACCCCGTTGGGTTTTGGCACGGCGGCATCATTCTTAGTTTTCCCGCAGGTCGCGGCCGGTCATATCCGCCGGCTGGGCAACGCCGAGCAAGCCGAGGATCGTGGGCGCTACGTCTTCAAGGGCCCCTCCATCGCGAAGCTTCAAACCGCGGGATGCTTCGTCGATCAAGTGGAAGGGTACCGGATTGCTGGTGTGGGCAGTATGGGGCTGGCCGGTTTCCGGGTTAATCATTTGCTCTGCATTCCCGTGGTCGGCAGTAATTAGGGTTACTCCTCCTGCCTTCCGAATGGCTTTAGTAATCCAGCCCAGACAAATATCCACGTACTGGCAAGCCTGAATGGTCTTGTCGAGTTTTCCTGTGTGGCCGACCATATCGGGATTCGCAAAGTTAATGACGAAAACATCAGTCTGCTCATCTTCGATGCCACGTAGTACCTGATCGGTGACCTTGAATGCTGACATCTTGGGTTCCAGGTCATAGGTAGCGATCTTTGAAGAAGGCACTAGCAGCCGGCGCTCTGAGGGGTATTCCTTTTCGACGCCGCCGTTGAAGAAGTAGGTAACGTGTGCGTACTTCTCAGTTTCGGCAAGCCGATAGTTGCGCACACTGACGTTGCCCCAGACTTCGGCCAGGACGTTTTGGTGCTCGTGGGGTCCAAAGGCTATGGCGAGCGGAAAGGTTCGATCGTAGAGCGTGAAACAGACGTAGTGAATCTTCGGTCGGCCGGGCACGAGAAACTCGTTGAAACCTGCTACCGCGAGCGCACGGGTTAGTTGCCGAGCGCGGTCGGGTCGGAAGTTGAAAAAAATGACGGCGTCTTCGTCCTTGATTGTGGCCAACGGTTCCCCACTGGCATCCACGATCACAATCGGTTCGATGAACTCGTCCGTAAGGTTTCGCTCGTAGGCTCGTTTGATAGCGCTTACAGGATCAGTAGCTCGCTCGCCCTGACCTTGGACCAACAACTCATAAGCACGTTGAGTTCTTTCCCAGCGTTTATCCCGATCCATCGCGTAGTAGCGACCTACCAGCGTTGCGATCCTGCCAACCCCGATTTCCTCCATCTTCTTTTGCAGCATCGTCACATACTCGATAGCTGAGGACGG
>JAMQPI010000355.1 GCA_023717565.1 Pyrinomonadaceae bacterium
CACAAGGAACTGCATCGCATCCTGCCGCCGATGCTTGATGCAGCTGCGTTGATTTCCAGGTCGCGGTCCGACGTTCAGTTTGTAGTGGTCGTGGCTCCCAGCCGCACTCCCGACGAAGTACGAGATATTATCCGAGCCAGAACTGCCGCCTCACCATTGCCGGGAGTTCTTCGCATCGTCGATCACGAAACCCGCGAGGCTATTGCTGCTTCCAATGCCGCTGCAGTAGCTAGTGGAACGGTGACCCTGGAAGCCGCCCTTCTGGGCACGCCGATGGTCGTCGTTTACAAGGAGTCAGCAATCAATTGGCACCTTCTCGGAAGGTTGATCAGTACAGACCACTACGGCCTCGTCAACTTGATCGCGGGCGAACGAATCATGACCGAACTTATGCAGGATGAACTACACGGCGAGCGTCTGGCGTCGGAATTGACCGCTCTCCTGGATCCAGAAAGAAATGCAGCGCTGCGAATCCAGCTACTTGATGTCACTACCAAGCTCGGGGCGGGCGGAGCGTCTCAACGCGCAGCAGAGTCGATTGTTAAGTTTATTGGCGTTACTTAGTTACTTCAACTCCGGAGGAGTGTGATGTTTATAGCACTGGACATCTGACCCTCCGGGGTGAAACCGGGAGGCTCTCTTGACGGTAGGCCTATTTCATTTGGCAGACAGTTTCTCTTCCAATTCTTTTACGAGCTTGCGAAGCTCTTTAAGCTCTGCCCTCATCTCCGGTAGTCGGCCGATGTGGGCATTGAGTCGCTTATAATCAGCCAGCGGCTGAATGGGAATACCCCACCATACGCCAGGTCGCACAATCTTCCCCGGCAGAACTCCCGCCTTTGATCCAATTACCGCACCGCTCTGCACGCGGATGTGGTCGCCAAAACCAACCTGGCCTCCGATCACGCAGTCGTCTTCAATGGTGACGCTGCCGCTGATTCCCGTTTGCGCTGCGATCACCACCCGCTCACCGATGTCGCAGTTGTGGCCAACGTGGATCTGATTGTCCAGCTTCGTCCCCCGACCGATACGCGTACGCCCCAGGGAGCCGCGATCTATGCAGGTGTGCGCTCCAATCTCGACGTCGTCTTCAATTACTACGGTGCCAACCTGCGGGAATTTGTGATAACCCACATCGTCGCGCACATAGCCGAAGCCATCGGCGCCTACGCAGACTCCGGCGTGCAGCACAACGTTGTCGCCTATTGTGACCCCATCGTAAAGCGTCACGTTGGGATGCAAGACGCAGTCGATTCCGATCGTTACGTAATCGCCCACCACCACTCCCGCTTCGATTCTGGTTCCCGTTCCAATAGTCGAGTGCTCGCCTATGGAAACGTGTGGGCCAATATAAGCGGTTAGGGCGATGTTCGCTCCTTCGCCAATAACCGCAGTGGGGTGAATGAATGGTTCGCGCCTTTTTTGCGGGTGTAAGGCGCTGGCGATTAGAGCAAAGGCGAGCTTAGGTTTCGCCGCTTCAATAATGGCCGGTACTTTCCGAGCAACCTCGCGAGCGCGTTCTCCGGCGCCATCAGGCACTATCAGAGCCGATGCAGCACAGTCTTGCGTACTTTCTAAAGCTTTTGGATCCTCAACAAAAGCTATGGCACCGGCAGTTGCGGTTCCGATGTTGGCGATATGGTCGATACCAATCTGCGCATCGCCTGAGACGCGACCGCCTATTAGGGCTGCCAACTCCTCGACTGTCTTCAACTGTTTTGGTTCGTCCATAACCATACCTGTCATTTTGTGGCACCTTATCCGATTTGCGACGTTCGAGGCAATGACAATGCAATCAAGCCGAATTGAATTCGTGATGTCTTAAGAAGAGAATTCCGTGGTCGTGGGAGAGCACCGGCTTAGTAGTTCTGTGGGTTAATTGAGAACTCGATCCCGGCTCTCAGTTTTACGCTTCCGCCCTTCTCACCCCCTCGCCTCCTAACGTTTTTCAAGTTCGTCCCAGTAAGGGTATTCGTATGCAAGATCGCTGGCACTTGCTGAGGTCTGCGTTGCTCAGAGGTCTCGGGACGTTCTGCTTGCTGAGTCTTAGCTTCATTGCAAGTGTGCAGGGCCAAACCCGCCCGCTAGTCTTGATTAGCGAGACAACCTCTACCCGCGCCATAGCGTTGGAATCGATTACCTTCGCCGGCCAGCCCTTTCCAGTGACTTCGCTGATTTCATGGGGGCCAGACCAGCGCACCCGCGTAATAGTCTTTGTGCTAAACCTCCAGCTTCAACCAGGCGAAGCGCTCGGGAACGTAACTGCCGACGCCGAGGATGGGACCCACATTCATTACCCATTGGATGTCGAGTCTGTAGAACCTGTGCCCAGTCAACCGTGGATGAGCGCTGTGTACCTTAGGTTGAGTGATCAGATGGGAAACCAGGGTGATGTGCTGGTCCGCATCCGCCACCAGGGGAGGGCAAGCAATCGAGTTCGCATCGCAATTGGTCAGACCGGTGGAGGTCTGGCGGATGATCCGGGATCACGACCAACCCCAGCCCCGCCTTACGCGATACGTGGTCGCATTACGGTTAACGGAACCCCGTTTGGCGGTGTCACAGTTTCCCTTAGTGGTGGCGCCACATCTGTTGTCACCGCCACGGACACTGAGGGGAACTACTCGATTCTCGCGCCGTCAGCAGCCGACTACGTATTGTCCGCTTCCACTTCAGATGAAGACTACATTTTCGAACCGGCGAACTATTCGGTGACGCAGATTGACGGCGAGCGTCACGCGGATTTCAGCGCTGTTTTTCACCGCGTCCTGAGCGGACGTGTCGCCAACACGGACGGTCGGGGCGTCTTCGGTGTTACGGTGACGCTAAGCGGAACACAAACCGGGACGACCTCTACAGCCAGTGACGGGACATATTCCTTTCCTTTCACTACGTTTGGCAATTACGTGTTGACGCCTTCGAAGATTCAGGGCTACTACTCGTTCGCGCCCCAAAACGTCAGGCTCACCGGCCGTCCGGGTAACCGCAGAGCAGACTTTAGCGCGCCGCTCAATGTCAGCCTTAGTCCGTCTTACGTCCTCGAGTTTGATGGCACACCCAAGACTGTCGATTACAGTATCCGTCTGCCAGACGACTACAACTTGTTTTGGCCAGACGGGGTTGAGTACGGCCACTTCTTCTGGGAGTTTTGGGCGATGCCCGGCGCAAACGCATCTGGCACTTACCTAATCTCCGATGGCTACGGAGGAGCGCACGCAATACTATTCGGCGTCTCCAACTTTGGCACCATCCCGGGTCGTTATCAACTGGCGGGCAATGTTTGGAACGGGAGCAATTACGTTAGCTTTGGAAGTGACGATGGACCAGCACCAAACGAATGGGGACACCTCGCTGTTGGGTGGGATGGCACCAACATCACCACCTATTTTAACGGTGTGCCGGTCGGTCAGACTTCCTACGTTGGGCCACGAATTACGCCGGGAGGAGGTCAGGGCTGCGGTAGGCTCCTGATCGGCGGTTCCGATCATCTGAATTTCCAAGGGCGAATCGCTCAAGTCCGTGGTTTTGAGAACAACAACCCACGAGAAATCGGCAGTTTGGTGTTCGCAACCTTTGCGCCGCAGACTGTTTTTTCGGTCGACGGAAATCTGCTCAGCTACTTCTTCCGCCCGTCGAACGACATCGCCGATCTTTCTCAGTATGGGCAGTACGGCAGGCAACATCCCGGGTTAGTGCGCAGCACCGCTAACGGCGTTATCAATGAAGAATGTCCCGGTTGCCCTGTACCGCAATTTGTAATCGACCCTACAGCTCCTGACTTTGCCAATCCCAATCAGCCGGGCCAGCCCAGCGCCCCGGTCGACACACCCGCGCCAGTTCCTACCGGTGCACTTATCTTCGACTCCTTTTCGCGAGCCAACTCTACGTACGCACTGGGCGGCGTAGGCGGACTGCGATCCTCGGAGGGAGGATCGTTGGGTCCGAAGGTCTGGCAGACGAGTGAAGGCGGAGCCGATCCCCTGCCGTTTGGCATTCTTAACGGCCACGGCGTACCGCTCGCCAACACGACTGCTCTCACGTGGGTGAATACCGGTTCGGGCGGCAGCAATTTCGAGATTAGAACCGAGCGACGCGCACGGACTTTTGGTACGGGTCACAACACCGGGATAAGCTTTCGAGTCGTCGATGCAAGCAATTACTTCTTTGCTTATTCCAGCGACGGCGCAAACACCTCGCGGCCTCAAACACTGACCGTTGGTCACCGCGTGGCAGGCTTGCGCACCGCTCTGGCATCAGGAGTTTCGATGCCAGTGGAGTGGACGACGATGACGGTGGTGACCACCGGGGCGGGGGCGATTCTCGTATACGCCGACGGCACGCTGCTCTACTCAGCAAGCAGCAGTTTGTTCTCCAACAGCGACGGAATGGGACTGTATAACAATGGACCGGGGTTGGGGCTCACAAACAGGTGGGAGAACTTCCGTGTATCTGTTGCGCAACCTTGATCCTTCGAAGTCAGATTTAACTCACCTATAACAAGTCAAACCGAGCCTCGCCGAGCAGATGGTCGGAAGCGAGGAGTTCGTGACACAATACCTCGCTCTTTACGACTCCCGCTGAGTACGTTCCAGAAAAGGAAACCAGATGCGACATCCGAAGGTCACTCTTCCAGTCTTGTTACTGACTCTCGCCTTGTCACCCATGCCCCGCATGCCTAGCCCCGCGCAGACGAACGCGCGGCAGGTCGCCGGTGGCGGCACGGTCCTCTTCTCATTGACGAAGGACATCTATGGGGTCTTCCACATGGAGCCCATTGTCATCATCAGCGGCGGCAAATACACGCCGCCGCCTACTGAAGACGAGGCCGCAGCGAAGAAGTTCTCGGACACTTATTTCCGCACGGGTCGTCAGTACCGCGTCGTTTTCGGCGGCGGCGATGCCGGGAGTTTGACGGTGCAGAAGTATGAAAAGGATCAGTGCCTCAACCTCGTGGCGGACGTCGGTGTGCAGACGACTGCGCGGCTCGGAGGAGAGGTGCAGGCGTTGGCTGTCTCGTCCGACAAGATTTCTAGCGGCGCGAGTTCGCGCCGTGCCCCGACCGAAGGTGAGCGCGCGGCGGCTGTCGAGGTCGCGCGCGCGCTTTACGGCCAGCGTGGTGTGGGTGCTGCTCTCGTCAAGAAGATGAAAACCGTCAACCTGACAGCAACCGACATTGAACGCGATGGCAAGTTCGAACTGATCGGCAGTTTCGAGATCGACGCGGGAAACGAGATCATGCACAACCTCTTTATCATCCTCGAGCCCACCGCTACCGAGAAATACAAGGCGGCCTGGAACTGGTACCACAAGGGCAACGAGGACGGAAACGAAGACCGCAAACTCGTCGACGCTTTCGATCTTGACGGGGACGGTACGGCGGAAGTCATCGCCGAAGGCCACACTTTAGAGAACCATGATTACGCCATTTACAAACGGCAAGCAGGCACCTGGCGTCCAATCTACAAAGGCGGAGGCGGTGGGGCTTGTTGATCGAAGTGACGGGTAAGCAGTTTCTGTTGTTACCTGAGTTCGATCTATGGGGCGGTTTTCCTGTCGCCCGCCCGCCGGATGAAGCAAGCGATAGGTTTCTGAATGGAGGAGTAATGAAAATAGCGACCTGCCTATTCCTGCTGCTTTGTTGCCAATCGGTCTTAGCACAGGAAAATTTCTGCGACACGGGAAAGCCACATGCCATCGATCTTTGGTTTGAGAAGGAGATGGATAAAACCGAAGGAGTGACGGTAAACATCAGAAATGTGCAGAGCGAGGCTTATAGCCGCTGGGATAAAGAACTAAATCGCGTGTACGGCGGACTCCTGGATAAATTCACTGAGGCAGACAAAAAGAGACTTAGAGAAGCCCAACGGGCCTGGCTGAAGTTTTTCGGCGCCGAGACTGAGTTGTTGTGGGCTGAGGCGTTGTTTGGGTCTGGAGGTACTTCGGCTCCGGTCGCGGTTAGCGACCGCGCAAGGGAGATGGTACGACAAAGAGTATGCACGCTTGTGCGATATCAGAAATTGATAGAAGACTGATGAAACCAACAACCGGTTCGAGGCGGGCGCAACCCTTTTAACGTGGAAGAGAGTAAATGTGGAGTGCGCCGGCAGAGCGGAGTGGCGACGGCGCTTTGGATTTCTTCACAGGCTGCGCATTCATCTGTAGTACGCTCCAAGTATCAAATTGCCAAAGTTTTTGCAGTAGTACACGGGGCTATGCACTTCTGCTGATTGACTGGATGCTCCTAACGTCAGCCGGGACGCAGTGTTAAACGGGGCGGTTGCCGCCCTTTTGTGCTTGCCATTGCCCGCCCCGGCAAACTATCATGACAAGGCTGCGAACAGGTACTCTTAACCGTGCAATCCGCAGCGTTTATTTTAAGTAATAGTTGATATTACCGATATTGAGGCACTCCGAAATGTGAAGTGCCCTGAGGAGAACGATCTTTGTTTAGTGACCAGTTTCGCAGAGGAGAGTCTGAGAAGGGCAAACTATCGGGAGTGAAGAGCTCGAAGCTGCTCTCAAACCTTTCGGACGTGGCCTGGAAGGCCTTTCAATCAGTCAACCGGCGACTCCCTGAGGGCGAAGCCATCCGTCCCAACTGGGCGCCGGGACCACTCCTGAAATCTTATGAGCGAACCTCTCCTCCCCTCGGCTTCCCACGCGAAACTGACAGCCTCTGCCCACGTTGCGTCAAGGAAGTCCGCGACGCCGTCATCACCGGCGAGACGACGCTCGAGTCGTTGATGAATGAGCATCCAGGCGAAATCAAGGCTCAGATAGTCGAAGAGAATGGACAGGTGGTCATGCGCAAGACCTGTCCCAAGCACGGCGAGTTTGTCGACGTAATGGCATCCGATCCGGCGTTTCTCGAGCGGATCGAGTCGCTCTTCTTTGGTCGCGACTTTCGCGCCGCTGAAGATTCCCACGTACATCATCATGGGACGTCAAACATCAAGTTTGGACGGGGCGCAGTTTTGACCGTTGACCTGACCAACCGCTGCAACATGATGTGCAATCCCTGCTTCATGGATGCAAACCAGGTTGGTTACGTTCACGAGCCAACGTACGAGGATACAAAAGCGATTCTCGATCGCGCAGTTTCGTTTAAACCAAAACGCCAGATTATTATTCTCTTCTCCGGTGGCGAGCCCACGCTCTCGCCTTACTACCTCGAGGCCGTTGCTTACGCGAAAAAAGTTGGTTTCTACAGAATCCTGGCCGCCACCAACGGCATCCGCTTCGCCGAAGACATTGAGTTTTGCAAAGCCGCCAAGGCTGCGGGTCAACATGGTGTGTACCTTCAGTTTGACGGCGTGAGCGAAGAAAAAAACAAGCATCGCGGCGTCGGCAACTTGTTTGACGTGAAACAACAGGCGATTGAAAATCTCGCCAGCGTCGGGATTAAGGTCACGTTGGTTACGACCATCGTAAACACCATCAACAATGACGGCATCGGCCAGATTGTTGAGTTCGCAGCGAAGAATATCGACAAGGTCCAGACAATCGCGTTCCAGCCTGTCTCCTTCACTGGCCGCGACGAAGATATTTCCGACGCGCTGCGGATCAAGCAGCGCTACACCCTTGCCGGGATGACTCATGATCTGAAAGACCAGCTGCGCGGACAACTGCAACCGTTGCGTGACTGGTATCCACTTTCTTCTTACTCGGCATTCACCAGCGTGATGGACATGCTGCAAGGCGCGGATGCGCCCTGGGGCTGGTCTTCGTGCAATTGCCATCCCAATTGCGGCATCTTCACTTTGATGGTGGTCAATCGAAAGACCGGCGAGTTTACCTCGTTGTTTGAGTTCTTCGATTACGAGCAATTCATGAAAGACGTCGGCACCATCACCGACACGGCCCGCAGCAAGAAACTCTCTTATGCGCAGCTCGGCATGGCAATCCTGAGGAACTTCAACGCTGAACGAGCGCCGGAAGGCTTCCCGATATCGCAGATTTTGAATCTCTTCAAACCGTCCTCGACAAACTCCAGTTCAGACCGCAACGATCGGATGAAAACGGCCGGAACCCAGGACGATCCCAACGACATCTGGCGGGTACTCTGCGTCGAAGGCATGTGGTTTCAGGATCTCTTCAACTACGATTTTCGCCGCACAGAGATGTGCGTAATCCCTTACGGAACCCAGGAAGGTGAGATTTCCTTCTGTGCCTACAACACGGGAGTGGGTTGGCGACAAATCATCGAGAACATGCACAAGACCGCCAACCTGTCCGAGTGGTACGAAGAGCACGGACGCCACGCCGTCTACGCCGCGGGCCATGAGGTCCCCGGGATTTCCCGAAAGCATTCACTCAGTCTGCCGATTATCCAAGCTGTACTCGCTGAGGACTCGGATGAGAAGCCCTTGGCCGTGTCTCCATATCTGATAGAAGAACACGACGAAGAGGCAGTCGGAGTTTAAGTTCGCTCAGAGCTACCCGCAGTTCGCCTCACCTCTCGAGGCCACTCTTTTTGGAGTGCGGCGGCAAGGCTTTGCGCGACGCCGCTTTGGATTAGTCCGAGTTACTCGCAGTTGGATTAAACAACAAAATGATCCTCACGCCCTCTACCTCACAGGGGCAGAAAAAAGTCCCTTGGCCTCACGCGCCACTTCACCAACTCTCCGGGCGTGGCACGTACTTCGTCACCGCCGGCACTTATCTCAAGGATCATTTCTTCCGTACCGCCGATCGTCTGCAGGTACTCCATCGTGGTCTGCTTACCGTTACTCGCGATTATGGGTGGCAACTCGAGGCGTGGGCGGTCTTCTCGAACCACTATCACTTTGTGGCTCATTCGCCTGAAGACGAGGACTCTGCCGAGAGTCTTTCGGCAATGCTCGGACTACTTCATGAAAAAACCGCGAAATGGATTAACCGGTTGGACGGTTGTCGCGGACGTCAGGTCTGGCACAATTTCTGGGAAACGAAACTCACTTATCAGAAGTCCTATCTTGCGCGACTGAATTACGTACACCAGAATCCTGTAAAGCATGGCTTGGTGGTACTGGCAAATCAGTACCCCTGGTGCTCCGCAAGATGGTTCGAACGTACTGCGCGACCGGCACAGATTAAGACGATCTATTCGCTGAAGACAGATAGATTGAAAGTCTACGACGAATACGAAGGCTTCGATGAGTGGTAGTCCGATCCCGTCTTTATGCCTGAAGAACTCAACTCTGCGCGCACTCAACCTTTGGAGCGCGGTGGCAAGCTGTCACAACCCCACCCTTGATTCTTAGCCTTCCTAGCGCGCGACACCGCTTTGGATTCTTCTCAACCCAAGCAAGATCCTCGAAGGGAGAGTTTGTTCAGCGCAATCCAAAGCTCCGTCGCCGCTACCGCTCTGCCGGCGCACTCCAAAAGCCGGCCAATCACAAAGCACTCAACTCCACGAGCACTCAACCTTTGGAGCGCGGTGGCAAGCGAGACACAACCCCACCCTTGATTCTTAGCCTTCCAGCGCGCGAC
>JAMQPI010000357.1 GCA_023717565.1 Pyrinomonadaceae bacterium
GTCGGGTCCGGCTCATGACACTCAGTTGAGTCTGGACATGGCCGGACCCGACGCTACCGCATTACGGTACTGACCTCATGACACTCCGATGAGTGTTCACGTCCACTACGAGACACCATCCGATCAGGCCGCACAGCGAAAAGCCGAACGCATTGGCAACGCCGTGTGTCATTGCCATTTGCGGAATGTCGATAATCAACTTCTGAAAGACGATGCTATAAGCGTAAGCACAGGCGAGCAGCATGGCAGGCAAGCAGGAGACAGATGAAACAAGGAGCAGAGCCCGGACCTGATTTGATTTGATCGAAGGCAGAACCCAGCCTACAACCAGAACCGCAAGTATTACCAAACCAATTGAAATCATCACAGTCCCGACTAATGCCAAAGCGGGCGAGAAGGTAATGCCCGCAGCGACCAGAGGTGTTCCGGCTATGATTCCGAATGGGCTAAGTTTGAATACTCGGTTAACACCCGGATACTGGAGCAGTCTTCGCCCGGCCAGTCCAGCCAATATTGGCGCCGCATGTCCGGCAAAGTGAAAGTGAACGGCCGTTAGCAGAATGATGGTGTCGCCGTAATCCATGAGTTGAATCCCCAGGCGATGCACAACCAGCCAGAAGCCCGCTACCGGTACAAATAATAGCCCGGCACTTATGGACAGTTCAGCCGAGGATCTTAGTTCGGGCCTGCTGAGACGCTGCAACCCAACAATTGCGATCAGCGCCGTCTCGCAAGACCAAAGGAAAGCGAGTACTGCTGCCGGCACTCCCGGCTCGAGTAAGAATGAAACTACCGCACCAATTGCCGCCACGGGTTGGGCGAGCAGTGCCAGGCGGTATAACAAGGACTCTTCGTCTCGCGAACCCGATGCGGGCACGAGCGAGAGAGCCAACGGGACGATGACAAGGATTCCCAGCAGAACGATTCGCTGCATTAGGGCTGTCTCTGGCGAATCCCCAATTTGATTCAGGAATAGCAGGAGCCATGCGAGACCACCCACGACGGCGCTCAGTCGTGCCCAACGCGGCTTCACTTTGAAGAGATCACTCATGCTCGGCTAACTTGCAGGTCAGGAAGGGTTCATTTTCCATTTTCCATTTCTCATTTGTTATCGAGTTACCCCTAGTTCAGAGGCATGCTACTCTTTCACCTCTCAACGAAAAGCGAACCAATGAAAAATGAGAAATGGAAAATGGAAAATGAGCCCTTTCTGACCTGCAAGATTGGTGTCGGTTCTCTTTGCGATTTACACAGCCTCTTAGCTACTTCACATCCTTCAACCTGCTCATCACCAGGCGCGCGACGTGAGGAATAATCTCACGTTCGTTCGCGTGATCCGTGGTGAAGGTAGCCAGAACGAACTTGTTTCCGTCCGGGAGCTCGATGTAGGCCACATCGTGGCGGGTTGTGCTGGTCCATCCTGCCTTTGACCAGAGCCGGGCGCCTTCAATTCCGGCCAGCGCGATGCCCGTAAAGCCGCGCCCCTGATCATCCGCGTCGTTACTCTTGTTTGAATAGTCCCGCTTGAGCAACTCCATCATTTGCGCACTTCGCTGCGGGGTAACTGACTTCCCAGTGACGATCTCCATCATCAGGCGCGCGGTGGCGACGGTGGTCAACTTATTCCGATTCTCACCATTTGGCCCGCGTGAGAAACTCTCGCGCCCGTAGGCGTCTTCGCAGAACGTCTTTTGATTAACGTTGATGTTGGTGTAGCCGAGCGACGCAAAGTATCGATTAACAGCGTTTCGCTGGTGCTGCCATTGGGCCATCTCCTTCGGCGGCAACTCGTAGCCGCCGGTAGTGTGGGTCACAACGTCAACGATGTACTGGGTCGCTTCGTTTGAAGAATCAACGATCATGTCTTTCAATGACCGGCGCAGCTCGGGGGTGTCGGTTATCAGCTTGTCTTCAAGCCAACGATGGGTCGCAACCAGATAGAAGAGTTTTACCACGCTGGCGGGATATATGCGCTCGTTACCTCTGTAGCTCGCAGTTACCGGGTGCTGCACGTCGCGCAAGTCGATCAGGGTAATCGACAACTGATCCTCTTTGAGGTTCTGGCCGGCAAACTTTTCCAGAGTGGTTCTGGCGGCTTCATCAACCAGACTCTGCAAAGCACGCTCACCGATGTCGGCCTCCGAGCGCGGCTGCGTACCAAACGCAGTCAAACAAATCGACATTGACAGGAAGCAGGCGAGACGGGTTCTTAGTTTCATGGTTCGTAGGAGTTCTAAGATCAAATTCGTTGTTTCAGCAGACGATTTCGATTATAAGGCAGGCCATGGAAAAAGTTTCAGCGGAGGGACTCGTCAGGGACATTCGTCAATGGGACCTGATCGGCGTGGTCATCAATAGCATGATCGGCGCCGGAATATTTGTCTTGCCGGCGAAAGCTTTTGGGCTAATCGGGAGCTACAGTCTGATCGCCTTCATCATCTGCGCTTTTGTAGTCGTCCTGATCATACTTTGCTTCGCTGAAGTCAGCAGCAGGTTTACGGAAACAGGCGGTCCCTACCGCTATGCGAGCGCAGCCTTTGGTCCGGCGGTCGGTTTTCAGGTGGGGTGGATGAACTGGATTGCCCGCGTGAGTGCTTATGCTACCAACTGCAATCTCCTGATTGTTTATCTGAGTTTCTTCTGGCCGGCCGCCGCTTCGGGGTTGCGGCGCGCGATTGTGATCACGGCGATCACGCTGTCACTAACCATTATCAACTACATCGGAGTCCGTGACGCGGCGATTACCAGCAACATTTTTAGTATCGCCAAACTTCTTCCTCTACTGCTGTTCATTTCAGTAGGTCTCTTCTTTCTAAGTCCGGACAATTTCACCCTCGGCGCGCATCCGGGTTATGGATCGTTCTCGACCGCCGTATTGCTTTTGATCTACGCGTTCACCGGATTTGAGAATGCCGGTGTGCCCGCCGGCGAGATAGTAAATCCGCGGCGCACCCTACCCATCGCGATCCTCGTGGCCATCGCTATTGTGGCCGTGATCTACATACTCGTTCAGGCAGTCTGCATAGGCACTCTCCCAAACCTTAGCGCGACCGAAAGACCGTTAGCCGAAGCCGCCAGCAGGTTCATGGGCCCGGTGGGCGCCTCGATAATCGCTGCCGGCGCGATCACCTCCGTCATTGGAAACTTGAACGTGGCGATCTTGTCGACACCTCGGATTCTCTTTGCCATGTCCCTTGATCAGGCGCTCCCGCGAGGTCTGGCGGCCGTTCATCCCCGGTTTCGCACTCCTTATGTGGCCATCGGTATCACCGCGCTCCTGATGCTGGCACTTACGTTGTCCAGTTCTCTCATCTACGCACTCACGGTCAGCACGATTGCCAGACTGCTTGCTTATGGAGCCACCTGCGCCGCGCTTCCTACACTGCGTCGGAAGAGGGACGCGCCTCCCGCTTTGTTCACCGTACCGGGCGGGGTCGTTATCAGTGTCGTTGCGATTCTGCTTTCTGTCTGGCTCCTTTCCAACAGTACCTTAAAGGAAGCTCGGGATTCAGCCATCGCTGCGGCCGCCGGGTTGTTGATCTACCTTTGCTACCGGCTATTTTGGCGACCAACTCCTCTCTCGAATGACGAATGAAAAATGACCCCTTCCCGCCCGCATGAACCCTGCCTCCTCAGTTGAGTCCTTATATAACAGTCCTACCGTCACGGTTCCGATAACGACCCTCGCTTGTGTCTTGCCGCCTGGCTCGGGTGCTGGTGACAGGTGCGGTCGGTCGTAGTGACACCGGAATCGGTCTCGTTATTAGCCCCCCGAGAGGCCCCTCTGACATTTATTGTCCAACTCAACTGACAAAGCTTGACAGTAATCGAGCTTTCGGGATGTACCGTTTCGCGCCTTGAGGCGTTCCGCCCCCCGCTATGCGGTTTTCCCCGGAGTTTCGCCCCGGTCAGAACAACGGGCACACCATTTGTTTAGTTATTTGTCGGATCACACCGCATGTTGTCAGTGTGACCGCCATTAAACCGCCGGCTCAGCCGGCACATTTAGGGAGATTAACGATGAAAATCAAGAAGCATATGCGCACGCTGCCTGTCGTCGCGCTGAGTTTGTTAGTTCTCGGTAGCGCTGGAGCATTTGCGCAAAAGCGCTTCATGGTTCTTAGCACCGGCCGCCCCGAAGTCAAGGTTCAGCTCGCAGCCTTTGTTGAGCGCGATAAAGCGCTGGTACCGGTAGAGAAGGTCTCCATGGTCGTACCTGGTGACGTTCTCGATTGGACCATCACTTCCGCTAACGAGGGCAACGCGGCCGCTATCGATTACAAAGCCGTCGGCCACATTCCAGAGGGAATGACCTTCGTTGCTGGTAGCGCTAAGGCTGACGGATCTGTGAACGCCCTTTACAGCATCGACAAAGGCAAGAGCTTTTCGACGCAGCCTATGATCGAAGAGAAACAGGCTGACGGTTCGGTCAAACAAGTTCCCGCGCCGGTGTCGATGTACACGGACGTCCGTTATGAATGGTCCGACCCTCTCGTTCAAGGCGCCAAGCTCTCAGCCTCCTACAAGGTGCGCGTGAACTAACAGCTATCTGCATACGACCGGACCCAGGGAATCCCACCACTCGGGAAACAACCTCCGGTCCCTTACACCCCAGAACAAAACTAACGAGGACGTAATCATGATTCGCAGAAACCACATTGTTCCAATTATCAGGTTGATCGTCGTACTGATGATCGCCATATCGGTTCCCTTATCGGGCTTCGCCCAGACGCCTGGCGGCACGGTCATCCAGAACGCAGCCTCCGCCACCTACTCCGATGGGACCAACACCTTCTCAACCGTCTCGAATACAGTGACTGTAACCGTGGCGAACGTCGCCGGTCTAGTCATTACTCCAGACGCTGGCACGCAGCCTTCAGTCGTCGCCGGACAAACCAATGTCAATTTCACATTCCGCGTAACCAACACCGGCAACTTCGCCGATCGGGTGCGGTTTCTAGCCAGCGGCGCCAGCCTTCAGTTGACTGGCCCGGCTGTGATAACTGCCGCGGTGATCGACGTTGACGGTTCCGGTACCATCAACGCGGGCGACACCAACATCCTGACCAACGGCGCCGATGTGCTTTCGGCCTTGCTGGCGCAGAATGGCTTCGTTGATGTTATTGCGGTTACCTCCATCAACCCGGGTGCGGTGTCGGGAAATACCATCGTCGTCACACTCGGCGACGCTACCACGGGCGGCCCGTCCTTCGACAACCAGCCGGCGAACAGTTCCGCCAACGAAGTTCGCACTGTCTCGGGCGCATCAGTCAACGGTCTCCGCGAAGCGCGCGGCTCTCAATCAGCCTCAGTTGATAACGACGCGCAATTGCAGCTCAGCCTGACGGCTCCTACTGGACCGGTTGCGCTCGGCTCCAACATTTCCTACGTGTGGCAGCTGTGCAACACAGGGAATCGCCCTGCCGACGCGATCACGCTCGTCAATGCTCCAGTCGGATCAAACACCGGCGTCTTCATCTTTGCACCTATCCCGGTCGGGACGGTTCTGATGAGCCCACAGGTGTTTCCCGCCGGAACGCTCTACACTACTTCGCCGCTTTCGACCAGCCCGCTCGCTGCCACCTGGACAACGACCGCGCCGGTTCCGCTCTCTAGCCTCACGCGTATCGGCTTCAACGTCGGCGCTTCAATAGCGTCGGGCGGAACTTGTGCCGCCAACGTAAACATGATCGTGACGATCACCACCACCAACGCAACCATCCCGATCTTCGAGATCGGCGACTCTTTCGCCAACAACAGCATCGGCACCTTGCTGACTGACCAGTCTGGCGACTTAAGTCAAAACGCGGGCGACGGCAACGCCAACTTCAACGAAGGCAACCAGCCCGGCAACACCGATGGTGACGGTATCATTCAGCAAACGACTCTGCTGGTAATCGGCTCCGTGCTGATTGGACCAGTTGGTCAGCCCGGTGCAGTCGGACCGACAAACAACAACGACGACTACACGAACCGTAGCGTGACGGCCGGCATCGCAGGCGTACCGCCCGGCGGCACGACCACAGCGGCCAACACGCTAATCTTTACCAACACCGTGCAGAACACCGGCAACGCCAACGACACGTACGCGCTAACCGTGCCAACCTTGCCCGTCGGCTTCACCGTGGAAGTCAGCATCGACAACGGGGCCAGCTATACAACGCTGCAACCGGGTAACGGTAGCGTTAACCTGTCCGTGGCCTTCGGTGGGTCAGCAAACATCCTGGTGCGTGTCACGGCGCCAATCGGCCTGTCCGTGCTCACACCCTACGCCGTTGTGGTTCGTGCAACTTCGAACACGACACCGGCCAGCGCCAACGATACGATCGATCGGATTTACACCGGGTTCATCCGCCTCGACAAGACCGTAAGCGTCACCAACTCAACCGGTGTTGGCGGCCCGACCGACGCGGTTCCGGGTGCTCAAATCACCTACACCATCACCTACACCAACATCTCCAGCACGGGAGGCACGGGCAACGTAGCGTTGACCGCGACCAACATCGTGATCACGGAGAACGGTAATTCCGCGCCGAACAACTGGGCGACGACCACCACGCACGTCGTCGGTGCAACCGATACAGGCGGGGGAGTAATCACAGGCGACTCCGCTGGGTCGACCTTGCTCACCGATACTATCGGGTCGCTTGGACCGGCACAGGCAGGTGTCTTCACCTTTAGACGCCTGATCAACTAGCGGGTCTGGTAACTGTCCTCCATCTCAGGCGGCCCGGTCGCTTCTCGAGCAAGTTCGAGAATCAACCGCGCCGCCTGAGAAAGGATAAAGGGCCAGAAAACTTTCTTACCGTCCTT
>JAMQPI010000359.1 GCA_023717565.1 Pyrinomonadaceae bacterium
TCTGCGCCGTTCGGAGGGGCGGAACTCAACTTGTCAGGTACTCATCCAGCCTCATTCCGCCCCTTCGAACGGCGTAGAATTTTCATGGTGTCCTCTGTCCTATAAACCTTTCACTCTTACAGAGTGAGGAACCTCGTTGGAGTGAATGATTCCGGCGAACCGGCCTTCGAACAACGCACTCAATCACGATCGAAAACTACCCGCGCAGCGGAACAAGTGACCGCAGCCGGTCGTCGCGCAAGTACAATCCCAGCCAGAGCAGGGCGCCGAAAACCACCGGGAAGAGTATTGGAAACGCACCTTCACCGGCATGGACGTGCGCATCAACAGCCCCGCCAAGATAACCGGTTAGCAAGATCGCGCCCAGAACTGCGGTACGCGGGACTAGATAAAGGATCGTGCTGATGAGCAACACTATGCCGAGGGGAACAATGACGCCCTCGGAGTATCCGAGCTTGACAGTTCCCTCCACGACAAATGCGGGCTTGAACAACTTCATGATGCCGTCCATGAGCAGGAACAGTGCCGGGAGGGCGCTGATGATGATTCCGGCCCAGAGCGCACCCTTCGAGATGGGAGCAGTTTGAGTATCTGATGGCATGAGTCTTTCCTCCAAGTGTCTTTCAAATAAGGTTCTATGATGCGGCAGCAGGGTATTGAATACTTGTTCGATCGTCCAGTATTCTTGGCTGAAACGTCCGAGCAGTGCGGCCATGACACAACCAGTTGCCGGATAATCCGAGGTGATAAAATAGCCGCAACGCGCTGAAGAATCCAACGAGCCAAACGAGCAATAAGGAGTCCCGATGCCCCCAACACTCGCCAACGGCAAAATCTGCTACATCCAAATCCCCGCTATCGACATCACGCGTTCGGCCGACTTCTATTCCAAAGTCTTCGGCTGGCACGTCAGGCAGCGGAGCGACGGTCACACCGCATTCGACGACACGACCAAAGAAGTTAGCGGCGAGTGGGTGTTGGGCCGGCGCGCCTCTTCCGAACCGGGCCTGCTCATCTACATCATGGTGGACAGCGTGGCTGCAACCATCGATGATGTTATTGCCCAGGGAGGCGAACTCGTGCAACCGATCGGGGCGGACGCGCCAGAGATAACCGCGAGGTTCCGCGATCCGGCCAGAAACGTGATCGGCCTCTACCAGGAACCCACTTCCGAGAAGTAACACGGGGGACGCGGAGACACGGTGATCCAACAAATGAATTCTGCTCGCCCCATTTCCCCATCCCCGTGTCACCGCGTCTCCGTGTCTCCCATTCCCCGTATCTCCCCGTCTACCCGCTCGCTTCATCTTTTCTTAGCCTTCTTCTTAAACGCCGCTTCATTCTCGGCAATACGGGCCTTGACGAGCTTCTTCACGAGCGCGGCGGGCAGCGGCTTACCGATCGGGAAGCGAATAGTTCCCTTGGATGTTTTGTAGGCCTTCAGCTCATCCTTGTACGTCGCCACAGGTTTTGCGCCAGGGAAGAAGCTACAGTGGTCCTTAAAGGCGGCGAAACCCACCAACATACCGTGCTGTTTGTACACAGGGATCTGGTAACTGATCACCTCTGTGGCGTTGGGCGCAGCGGCCTTGATGGTTTTGCGAATCTTCTCGAGCGTGACCCGCGATTCTTCCGGAAGCGCCGCGAGATAGTCATCTACGGTCAGCGGTATAGCACCTTTTTTCATGGCGAGTCCTCTCAATCTGAGTTAGTGCGCTTGTCTCTTCATCAGTATGTCGAACGGCAAGCCCCTGGATCGACATTCCGCCGTAAACATTCCGCTGTAACAAAGACGTCGGTTTTTTACCACGTAGTGGTGGAATGTATATAGACCGGGGGACAACAATAACCCGACGCCGTTCGAAGGGGCGGAATGATACTCGATGAATACCTTCCAAGTTGAGTTCCGCCCCTTCAAACGGCGCGATAGGGTGGGGAGCAGCCGTGGCTATAAACATTGCACTCCTACTGGAGTGAAGACGCACCGCTAACTTAGATCACAGAAAAACGGGCAGCCGTGAAGCTGCCCGTTCGTGTATTGCACGCGTTTTGGCGTTGGTGTTACAGCACCTGCCTATATGCGGTTGGCGAGATGTATTGGAACATCGGTGTGCCTGGCGGCAACCGGTCCATTTGTAGGAACGTGGTGTCGAAGGCCCAGTTACGTATGGGTGCTCCGTAGATGGAGTTGTTGTTCGTGATGTACCACCACTGCCCCAGAGCCTGGGTCGAGTTATAGAGCGGGACAAACGAGCCGACGAAGTTCCATGGGCGGCTGCCCTGCAACCAGTTCTCAGTAAAGCGGGGGAAATTGTGCATCCCCCCATTCAGGCGAGAATCGTCGTCATTGTCAGCATCGGGAGTGCCCAGTAACGCGCCGAGGTTATTGCCGGCAATAATACCAGCGCGTACCGCCGTGCCAGATTGAATACCTGCAGACCCGGCCGCCTGATTTGCGTCGGCGTCTCGGTCTGTATAGTCGGACGCATTTACCGCACTGTTGCTGTCAAACCAGGTCTTCGAGAGTGGGAAGAAAGCATCCGCAACGATCGAGGCCGGCACCTGCGTGTCGATGAGAGTGGCGCATGCTGCGCCCGCTCCTGTACCCGGGCAGTAACGCGACGCTGCCAGAGGACTATTGAGCGAGGCCGTCCCTGCGGCGGGCGCTTGATTGACTCCCGTGGTGTTGTAGCTACCCCAGATATAGACCATGTTCTCCGTGGCGACAGTGATTCCATGAGTTATGGATAGTCTTCCCGCGGCTCCTGCGACCTGCAAGTTTTCTCCGTTGAAGAGACGTACGGCATTCCGGAAGTATTTATGGTTGGTTGGTGTCACGGCGTCCGCGTTGGACCACGCGGCCACAGCTATTGCCCGCCTGACCGTATTAGCAGCGTAGGGGGGTGCTGAAATGAGCGCCACGGGGTCAGGCAACTCGGTGATGTCCTTTAGTCCGTTAGCCGTCAGGTTCGCACCCGTAGCCAGGCCCCTGTTCTGAACATCTTCACCGGGATCCATCGTGCCGTTTGGACCGTAGATATCTACGTTGTCAACCATGCCGTTGGTCGAGTTATACGTCGAGAACGTCTGAGGACTAGTGCCAGGGTTGGCAACAGTCATTGATTTCACTTTGTCGCCGCGGCGGTCTGAAATGTAGACGATATACCCATCCTGGTGGGCAATGTTCGTGCTGATGGCATTGGTACCGGCGAGGAGGTTTTGATCGTAAACCCCGTCGATCCATCGAGCGAGATTCCGCATGTTAACTTCGACGATGCTGGTTATTCCGCGTTCGTAGACAGCGTCCTGGCCCACGGAAGTCTGGAGATGCCCTTCGCGCACGTTGTAGACATTGATGGGAACGATGGAGTTCCAGAATTCCCAATTAGCTCCAGCTGTGCCGGTGAGCATTTTCAGCAACGAATTGGACGGAGCGCTGTCCAGCCGGAATCCGGCAGCGTCGTTAGCAATGCCAGTGAGGTACCCACTTGCGGTTAGAGTCGGAACGCCAGCGCCAACTATCGAAATCGCGCCATCTGCTCCGATGCGTGTGTTGTTGAGAATGTTAGCCAAATGGTTGGTACCGCCCGCAACACTCGCATCGCGACTGCCCTGGGTGAATGCTGCCCACAACGGCCGTTGGAGTTGGATGATTGAATTCGGTTCGCCTTCCGTCATGCCCATGCTGAGAATTTGTGGCGTGATGTCATAGGCAATCCCGTTGACATCGACTATTTCGACCAAAACGCGGCCGGTGATACCAGCACCCGTCGGAATCGCGGTGCCATTCACGGATGTAGGAATATCGGCGAATTTGTACATAGTCCCAGTGCCGGCAGTGTAGGTGGCGTTGGTGTTACGACCAGTCAGCGTAAAGGTGTTAGCGGTTGCACCCGCAACCACATATGAGCCGTTAGCATTGGTGTTGCCCGCAACGCCGCTAATAATCACGGTGTTGCCGTTACTAAATCCATGTCCGTTGCTGGTGATCATTATGGGGTTGTTTATCGCGCCGGTAATGATCTTCACCTTGGAAGGCTTCACACCTCGCACGGTATCTGCCTGCCGCGCGACTCCGTTCTGCTGCTGCTGGATGATTGGAGTAGTTGTAGTGTAACTGTTTGCGAAGCCGGTGTTATTGTCATTAATCTGCCACAAGGCCCGGCCGCCACCATTCGCCGCATACGTCGGACTTGTCGCCAAGTTCGGCAACGGAAGGGGATCCCAAGTCGAGAGCGTTACGCCCTGGCCCGCAGGAATACCGGCGCCATCCGCCAAGGTTGGAGCTTCATCGTCGATCAAGATCCGAATTTCAGCCTTCGAATGATAACGAGACTCGCTCAGAGCCGAAGGATCGAGCGGATCTGCGTTGTCATTGGGCATCATGCGCTTGATCAGCTCTCTG
This sequence comes from Pyrinomonadaceae bacterium, assembly GCA_023717565.1. Lineage (GTDB taxonomy): Bacteria > Acidobacteriota > Blastocatellia > Pyrinomonadales > Pyrinomonadaceae > PSRF01. Next base: position 4,406 of record JAMQPI010000359.1, read on the forward strand.
GTGGGATTGCCGTCAAGCTGGAGAGGCAGTTTCAACTGCGCTGCGCCAGTTGAGCGCGTCAGTAGTTGGCCACCAAACTTATTCGCCTGCCCGGCAACTGCGGCGGCCACCGAAGTGGTGTTCCAACTGGTGTTGATGGTTCCGTCCGGCGAACCCGGGAAGTATCCGCGCTGCCCGACTGGCGTCGCGGTTGCCGTGGTGATATTTGGCCCATTAGTCATGCTGCCCTTGTTGATCGTTACGTCAATTGCTCCCACTCTCATCGAGACGGTGGCTCCGGCGCGAACGTCGCCATTGCGCAGCTTGTCGTAGATGAACTCGCTGGCGGTGGTCACTTTGTCGAGAAACTTGACATTGCCGTTCACGTAGATATTGCCGTTGGCATGAACTCGCCCGTTGAAGACGAAGGCTGGGCCGGGGTGCAGTTCGATATCTCTATCGCTGAACATGCCAAACTGAAAAAGCGGAATCAGATAGTTGTTCATGTCGCGAGTAAGCTTGCATTGGGCCATTGTGGATTCGGCGGTGATGGTCAGCTTGTACGGGGTGACACCGGCGATCAGGCCGTTAAACGGGCCGTAAGGAATAGTGACCGTAGTATTCGTTCCCATAGCCGCTATGGCTGCGAGATTCTTTACTAGAGTGTGATCGGGAAATCTGTAGGCGACGTTGGCTGGATCGACCGGCGTGGTCAGCTCATCAGGCGTGTTGAGCTCGATATCATGTAGCTCCGCGTTGGTTGGTCGCGACGTATGCGCGAAGAGCGTACTGAAGTTATTGGTCATGATCTCCATCGCTGCCGCCGAGGCGTAACATGCCTCAGTCCGTTTGAGATCGCTGGAGGAGATCTTTGCCTCTCCCTGCACTACGGCCAACACACCGAGGGCGATGGCGCTCAGCAAGATCATCATCATCAGGGCAATCGCCAGCGCCGCGCCGCGCTCGCTATTTCTGGTCGCGGAGGACCCGCCAACTAGGATCCCTTTGGAATGGCTTGGTAATATCTTCATCGCCTTCTCCCTCGTGTCTGAAAAAACTGTCTCGTAATACGCTGATTAGAGCGCCTTGCGGAATTGCATGTTGCGGACGCTGGTGCTGGTAGTCATGGTCATTGATTGATGAGCGCCGTTTTGAATTGCGTGAGGTGTTTCGACGGTAACCTTGACTTCCACTTGCCGCACTGCCAACTGTTGCTCCGAGGTGGCCAGCACTGTGCTTTGGCTCGCTACTACGTTGCCCAGGGCGTCCGTGATGATCAGTGAGTAATTGAACTGCACGTCGACGACATGTTCCGCAATGATGCTCTCGCGCACCCCTACTCCCTGGATGCCAAAGACCCGACGCATCAATAGTCCGGTTGAAGTAACGTAGTACTGAATGATCCTCATTCGCTGGAGCGAGGTGGGTAGTGTGCCACTGGTCGAGATGAACTTAATGTGCCCGCTCACGCCCGTGTTGTTGAGGCCGTAGACATCGCCTGGGGCGGGCACCACTCCCTGACCGAAGGTCAGTTGCCGCGTGCCGGCGTTGATGGCTGTGATGGTGCCGAATGTGCCACTACCGCCGGCTAGCCCGGAACTAAAGAAGTAGACCTCTCCCAGCGTGAATATACTCATCAGCGGTAAACCAGCAGCCGACGGAATCGTGATGGTGCTGCCCGAGGCGTTGATCCCAACAGGCACCGCCGTAGGAAGAAGCGCGATCGCCTGCCCGTTATTAAAGTCCGGATCAATCTGCAGGATCGTTTGTCTGTCACTGGCTGTTTTGATGGTGGCTGCCGGGACAGATCCGGTAATCGGGGTGCCCGCCGCGACATTGTTGTCGGTGGTGAAAATCGACAGTTCACCTATTCCAGCGACCGCCGCAGGTACCGGGGTCAGGGTTACATAGCTAAGGAGAAACGATTCCGGGACCCTGATGCTTTTGATACTCTTCAACCCGTCGCCGGCATTTACAATATCGCGGTTGATGAACTCCTGGGCGATGCGCAGGTTCTGCTGCGCATCAGTCAGTTCGTAGGTGGTCATCGCCACCTTCATTGAGTTTCCCACCAATGAGAAAACTGCGCCGACTATAACCAGCATCACGGTGGTGGCAACTATGACTTCGATCAAAGAAAAGCCTGACTGACCGCGCCGTGGTGAAGGGTCACGCATAGCTTGTACATGGTTGTTGATGTGAAGCATGGTTGTTCGTTTCGGGCTAAGGCACGTAGTTTCCGTGCGCATCGTCGTTTAAGTAACTAACACAAACCAGCGGGGCTGGGGGTTTAGCCGTGCCATATCCCGTGTATTTGAGAGTGACCTTGATTTGTTTAAGGGTAGCGCTCAGGTCCGTGATCAATATTTGACGGGTCACTCCGTTGACCGCTAATGCCGAGTTGGTGATTCCGGGATCGTCCACAGTGCCGTACACGAAATCCGGACCTGGGGTCGTGGAAACAGGGATAAACGTCGCGGGAAACGCCGTAAAGGTGCTGGGCGATGGTTGTACGGTGTTCGAAATCTCGGCGAAGTTTAGCTGGCCGCTATCCCGCAAGGTTTCCATCTGTTCCAATGCCGAAACAACTAGCAGCTTGGCGTTCGTCAGACCGCGCCCGCTGTTGCTGACCATCAGTGCGTAACCAATTGCCTGGGCCGCACCCAGCAAACCAATCGTTAAGATGAACATCGCCACCACCATCTCCAGCAGCGAGAAGCCGCTGTCTGGTTGGTGCCGATGACTGATGGCCTGGGTAGGACTATTCGACATAACTGTTTCCATATACCTGGTACCTCCAGACTTTTACTCTGCCCGACGCTCCCACCACTGATATTGCCGAGGCTGTACCCTGGGCGGCTTTGTTGTTGAAGAAGAACAAAGCTGTGTTCTGTGGTAGCCCTGCGTTATTGATGACTGACCCGTCGTTCTGAAATGTGATGAATAGTTTCCCACCCACTCCCGCAGGAATCAGAGGTGTGATCAAGATACTGTCGCCGAGTGGAACGGTAGGTAAGGGTAGTGCAGGGGCGCCGGCGGGTAGCGGAGGCGTACCGGTTGGGATGCCCCAGGTTATTTCCGAAGCGGGGAGTCCACCTTGAGCAAGTGAATAAGTTGAGACAACCTGGCTGCAGGCGGTGGTAGGGTAGCCCACGGCAATTAGTATCTCTTTTCGACCCACCACGCATGCAGTAGCGTATGGATCGGTTGTATCGGTAAGACTGTGATTGTTGTGGTGATTGATAATCCTGATTTGTTTCGTGGTGTCGTTGTATTCAAATGTCACCGACTGGCGCTCGGACATTGCGAGCTGCCTGGCATAGCGCATTTGAGACATGATTTCGCGTCCCACCGAGTTAGACCTGAGCAACCGGCGTTGATTTACCATCGCCGGTACGGCAATCGCGGTGAGTACACCAACGACTGTGACAATGACCAGCAACTCGACTACGGAGAATCCGCGGTTGCGTCTGAATGTCTTCTGATTTTTGTCAGCCATTTCAATGAACCCCGATAGGTGTGAGTGTTTGGGTACGACTCTGCGCCAATTCTTACGGCAAGCGACATACCCAGGCCGGTCCTCCGGTCGAATTGAATGAGTACTCCAAACAGAGGAACCTAATTTCTCCAGCATTACTCGCTAAGAGGTCGTCCTGTCAGTTAGTTGATCGGGTGATACCGCGACGATCGGAAGAGTTGCTGATGGCCAAGCGGGGCGATCTGCCCAGGCATTCCGGGGCGTTCTGAGGCGGACTAGCAGGGTCTGTTGCTGGCTTACTGGAGCGCAACAGCGGTCGCCGATAGCCTTTGCGGCGCAGTCATGAGGGATGAATGTGACGGAATCTTTAGTCCGTCGGTAGGCCCGCGATCTCCATCACAGGCCTGATTTCGATGGTTCCGTATCGGGCCGGTGGAATCCTTTCGGCGATGCGGATCGCTTCATCGAGATCCGCGGCGTCGATCAAATAGTAGCCCCCCAGTTGTTCGCGCGTCTCGGCAAACGGACCGTCCGTCACCAGTCGTTTGCCTTCGCGTACCCGCACACTCGTCGCCGTCGAAATAGGATGGAGCGGGCTGGCATCCAGATATTGCCCGCTGGAGTGAAGCTGCTGCGTGAGCTGCGCAGACTCGACGTAACAGTGCTCCCGCTCAGTCGCGGTCATGGCCTGCTCGTCGAGATAGACCAGCATCATGTATTTCATATGGGTGCCTCCATCAGTAGGTCGAATGGCAAGTGCTCGAATCGACACTCAGCCGGGAAATATTTAACATGCGGCATGAGCCCAGACACAAATGCTGCAGTTGAAGCGGTCTATAGCTCCGATTGGGGCCGGATCGTCGCCACCCTCATCAGGTCTTTCGGCGACTTCGACGTGGCTGAAGAGGCGGCCCAGGAGGCCTTCGCCGCGGCGGTCGACCAGTGGCGTGAAGGGGGCATCCCTGATTCGCCCCCCGCCTGGATCATTCAGACGGCGCGACACAAAGCCATCGATCGACTCCGGCGTCGGACGCGGTTCCAGGAGAAAGTTGAATCATATGCCAAGTCCGGATTGATTCAGACAATCGAGGAACCAAACTACGACACCAGCGAAATCCCTGACGATCGTCTGCGGTTGATTTTCACTTGTTGCCATCCCGCTCTCGCACCCGAGGCGCAGGTCGCGCTCACCCTCCGCACTCTCGGCGGTCTCCAAACGGAAGAAATTGCGCGCGCGTTCCTGGTGCCCCCCGCGACGATGGCCCAGCGCCTCGTCCGCGCCAAACGAAAGATTCGTGACGCCGGCATTCCGTATTCCGTCCCGGACACGAGCGAAATGCCCGCGCGGCTTGATGCTGTGCTGACGGTGATCTACTTGATCTTTAATGAAGGCTACGCGCCCACGCAAGGCGAGATGCCGGTGAGGGCCGATCTCTCGGCGGAGGCCATCCGACTTGGGCGCTTGTTAAGGATCTTGATGGCGCCGCGGCCGCCCTCAGAAGCGACGGCACTAGTGGCCCTGATGCTGCTTCACGATTCTCGCCGCGAAGCCCGACTTGATGCAGCCGGGGACATCATCGTCCTGGAAGAACAGGATCGCAGCCGGTGGAACCAGCAACAGATCGACGAAGCGTTACCGCTGGTCGACGAAGCACTGGTGAGCGAGGCTGGTCCATTCGGTTTACAGGCAGCGATTTCCGCCGTGCACTGTCGCGCGAAGCGCGCCGCAGATACGGACTGGCAGCTGGTCGTCCGGCTCTACGATCAGCTCGCGCAGGTGCAACCCTCGCCCGTCGTGTCGCTAAACCGAGCCGTGGCGGTAGCTATGGCGGGTGGCCCTCAAGCAGGCCTCGAGCTCATCGATGCCCTCGCTGCCACTGGTGAACTTGACGGCTATCACCTGCTGCATGCAGCGCGTGCGGATCTGCTGCGTCGTCTTGGATCAATGGCGGCGGCAGCGCAGAGCTATGCGCGAGCGTTGACGCTGGTGACCAACGATAGCGAACGTCGATTTCTCGAGCGACGGCTGCGCGAAGTTCAGCCGCTGAAAAGTTAACGAGCCTCACTATGAAGAGACGCACGAGTGCTATTTGATGGCTCCTTCGTGCCCGGCCATGCGACGCAGCAATCCCGTTTGGCCGGCGTGATACGCTTCATGAAACTGCAACACGAATAACAACTCGCCTACAGTCTCGGCAATGGATGTATCAGGAGACGGCGCACTCAATTTCGGTTCGGAGACCGTTGCCAGCCCGGCAACCAACCGGTCCTGCGAACGATCCAGATCCGCGACTATCCTTTCCAGGGGCTGCGCATTCGAACCGTCACGCAGCGGCTCAGAGCCGCGTTGGTAGACACCGGAAAGCTCACTACTCCACACGGGCTCCTGGTTGAGCAACTGAATGGCGTTGTCTCTGGTCGCGACTATGTGACCGAGCACCCAGTTCAGGCAGTTCCCGCCTCCTTCAGGCTGAATCAAACTTTCCTCGTGCGTAACGCCGGCGAGGTTCTTCTTCAGCACCTGGTAATTAATCCCGAAGAGCATGTTGAGGGCGTCAGTATTGCTGTTCATCATATTTCCCTTTCTCTAACTTTAACGTCGGTGACGTCGGCGATCGCTTCCATAACAGCGCGAAACCCCGCCAGTTGTTTGTCATTGATGCGTTCTTCCACGCTCAGTTCGAAGGCCTCGAGCAGCTTCTGAAGTTTTCCGGCGAGCTTTCGACCATCAGGCGTCAATTCGAGGGTGAACGAGCGCCGGTCTTCGGGATTGACGTGTCGAGTCAGCAGGGCACGATCAGACAACCGATCGAGCATGCTGGTGAGCGTTGAGCGTTTGTGGCCGAAGACCCGCTCGAGTTCCGAGAGCGGGCAGGGAGCGTAAGTTTTGAGATACGAGAGCAGGTGTCCCTCCGCGGGACTGACTCCCAATTCTATAGTGGCGCGTTCCAGATAGATGCTGATCTGACGGCTGGCTTTATGAATGGGCGACAGGAATTGAAGCGGCATCAGCAAGCCCTCCGCACAGAAGGTTACTACGATATCGTACTATCCGAAATCGCATTATAGTCGGGTTGCTGGTGTTGTCAACGGGAATTTGTGCGGCGGCTCCGCCGCGTCCCTTGCGGAAAGGCTATGCCTTTCCGGGGAGTCGATAAAAGCTTGAGGCTACGCCTCCGAGTCCGAGGAGGCGTAGCCTCAAAGATTATTGAATCGCACGGAAAGCCGGAGGCTTTCCGCAAGGGATGCGGCAGAGCCGCCGCGAACACTAAGGCTTGGCAGACTTCGCGGGCGTGTTGCGGGTCATGCCACGATTGAGAAGCATCTTGACTTCTACACGTCGATTCTGCGCCCGGCCGGCTGCCGTCGTATTCTCAGCAACAAATTCCGTCTTACCGAAACCCATGGGAGTGATGAAACGACGCAGGGGAATCTTATGATTCACGGCCAGGTACTGGACCACTGCTTCGGCTCGCTGCTGGCTAAGCCGGAAATTCTTCGCTTCGCTGCCGCTCGAATCTGTATGTCCCGCCACCTCGAGCACATAACCTTTGGCTTTCATCGTTTTTGCCGCCAGCTCGTCTAGTAGCTCTTTCGCCTGAGGCGAAAGCACCGCGCTGTTCAACTTGAAATTAACAGCGACGGTCTCTTGCACGTCGTAATCATCGAGGGCGGAGATGCGTTCGTTTGCCGCACCTGCCTCGCTGCGGGCCTCAGCCGCGACGGCATAAAGCTCGTCCATCTGTCCGGCTATCCGCTCCTGATTCGCTTCGACGGGACCGACGCGCGTGTCAGTGGTGATTGCGGCCCTGAGATCGGATTCGTTGAACCTGATCTTATCGGCCACCAGCTGACCCTGGGAATCGCCTCGTCCCTCTACTTCTACGATCAGTCCGCGCAAGATGTCAGTGACCGCGTATTTCTTGCCGCCGCGAAGGAATCCTCCGTGGGTTTTGATGCTGGTGTCGTCAGTCAAGAGGACTTGATAGTCCGCCCGGCTGCGATCACGAATCGTGAAAGTGTCAGAGTCGCGGCCAATCACGACACCTTTGAACTTCATCTTCGCGCCGCTCGGAATGGAGCGGATGTTTGTATTCCTGTCCTTCGAGACCTGGGTCTTGGCGACTTGTCCAAAAACCTGCGATGTTCCCGCCAACAACAGGGCCACGCCAAGAGCCATGGTAAAGGGACGAATTTGCCTGATAAGACTAGTGCTCATGCTTTTCTCCTTAGAAGTATCAATCAATAGGGAACGCAGCCATGCATTCGGGAGAGGGATCTTTATCGGGTGATTGACCTGATGGGGGCAGGGACAAAAATCCTACCAAAACCAGCGCAAAAATCAAAGAGTTTTAGTCGCCAAGGCAACGCGGATGAGGGAAAGCAAGCAAGTTATAAGAAAAAGGTCGCGGAATCGCTAGGGTTTGACCGTCCATCCGCCCTTGGGAGACCGCGCCCAGCTTCGGCCGTGCATGTCGAGCCACTCACCGAATGGTTGATCCTCTTTCGGATCCGACCCAATACGGAGAACATTCCCGTCCGGATCTTCAATCTGCATCTCATACGCCCAATAGTAGTTGGTGGGCGGATGCCGGACCTTGGCTCCCTTTGTCCGGTACTCGTCGAAGAGAGACTCGACATCTGAGACTCCTATCCAAACCCACGTTCCGAAATTGCCTTGATCCCCCTCAACTAAAAAGATCCCGCACCGATCGCGCGAGACCGATGCGATTCCGGGCTCTTGAAAATCAATCTTGAATCCCAGCGCGTTCACGTAGTAGTCGATGCTTGCCGGAAGATCCTGAACGCGAAAGATCGGGTTTACTCCTCCGAACACATTTGGTGCGGCTGTTGCTTCTTTTGCAGACATGCTTGAGTCCTCCGAGTTTGCGGAACGATTCACTAAGGTATGAAGCCATGCTTCGGCTCTTCTCGGTTCTGCCCTGCCGGTATCAGCGGGTTCGGTCCAATCCTCTTCGAGTTGGGGTGCTTGGACGCGAACACTGCGATCAGATTAAACCGCTTAGTCCCGGCGTTGATGAATGTGTGCGGCACACCGGCCGGCACTTTTGCCACGTAGGGTGCCTGGACGGTAAAGGTCTTGTCGCCGATCCTGTATTTTGCAGTGCCTTCGAGCAGAACGTGTGCCTCCTCGGTGTCGTGCACATGAAATCCCGGTCCGCCGCCGGGGTGCGTCTCGGTGATGATGAACGAAAGCTTCTCGAAGCCGTATTGATCACCGGTAAGGCGGTGCGTGAACTCCCCCGGCACACGGTAGTAGTGGTCTAGTTGGTCAAAACTGAAAAAGAAGGCGGCCGGGTCGTGCGGTTTCTCCGGCGAATGTGTGAAATCTTTTTCAGGTAGCTTCTCCTGCGCCTTGGGCGGATCTACCCCGCTCAACTTTTGAGGGCGAGCAGCACTCCCGAAGATAACGATCGCTACCGACATCGTAACGACCGCGAAGCAGACTGTGAATCTTCGAGTCATTTCGTAGGGGCTCCCTTTGACCGTGAACTTTATATCGCCCGAATTCTGCGAGAGTTTAACGACTATTACCAAGACCCTTATGCCACCTTACTTGTTAGACACTGGCTCTCTGAGATTGGTGTTGTGCGTAGCAACTATCAACCACTTTCCATTCCGCTTTTCCAAGACCCAGGTAGATATTCCTTGTCGCGGCTGGCGCGGCGTTCCGTCCGGATCTTTGTCGCCCTTGATACCCCACTCGACATGAGCGACCGCAACATCGGATCTGATGAATTTAACTTCCGTGTGTTTTGTCGTCCAAACGCTTTCTTTGTACTGCATCTCATGCCGCGCATTGGTGTGATGTTCTTCAAACTCTTTCCGATTCTTCCGCCAGTTGCCCGCGACAGTAATGAAAGCAACATCTTCTGCGACTAGCTCGGTGAGTGCCTTCATATCGTGCCGATTCCAGGAGTCTTGCCACTTCAGAGAGATGCTCTTTATTGCTTCCTGGTCTTTGTCACTTCCTTTCGTCTGTGCCGCTACAGGCAGGGCAATCAAGCTAAGACCGACTAGGAGAATCGATACTCTTTTCATGGCCTATTCCTCAGCTGTTTTAGTTAGGCAATGCCACACTCGGCTCTTGGCACACCGCTGAATGTGTTTTAGCGGCGGCGCGCAGGACTTTTGGGGGGAAAGTGATCTGTTGGAAGCGCCTCCGGTTCAACCGCTTGTTAAATTTCGTCTTCGTTAGCCCTACTTGACCGCAAACTTTATATCGCCCGAATTCTGAGCAAGTTTTACGTCGCTGCCGTTATAGGCTTCCACCGCGCATGTGTATGAGCCGGGTGAAAGCGGCTTATCCAGGACGAAAGAAAGCCCATCTACTCGCTTCTTGATGAAGTCATACTCCGGCTTGGCTCCCGTGTTGGTGTCAGCGTAGATGCTGAACTTGTAATAGGCAGCGTCCGGGTAAGAATCCCACTTCACCTCGATGTTGCTCGCCTCGATCTTCGAGCCCGCTTTCGGACTCAACAGTTTCATGTCGTTCTTGAAAAGATTTGTATCGGGCGCGAAGTACGTCTGGCCGTCTTCGATCTTGTACTTGGCGCTTTGAACTATGCCAGACGTGGCGAAGACGTAATAGTTAGTATTGAAGACTCTGACCGTCAAACCCTCGTAGATCCGGGGCGGCACGTCCTTGATCAAGTACTCACCCTGACTGTCCGTGCGCGTAGTGAATACTTCTCCGCCACAACCGCCGAAGTACTGATTGAATTTTTCGCAAAGTTTCACTTCAACATTCTCGGCGGGCTTGCCATTGAAAAAAGCCTTGCCCTGGACGTTGCCTTTGCCGGCTGACGGCTTTTCTCTTTCCACGCCTACACCGGAAGGAATCGTGCCGTCAGAGTTTTTGACGGTGGCGACGGTTGGTTTTGCGGGTTCATTCGAGGAATTGGAATTGGCCTTTCGGGAAGACTTGCTGCAACCCAATACGCAGATGGCCAATAGCAGTATGGTAAGGGCCGTATTGTTGCCTTTGATCATCATCCGATTGTTCTCCTGGGGTTCGGTATCGTAATTGGACGTCACCGTCGCTGCCTCGCACGACATTCGGTTAGTCGCAGAGCGCCGTCACCTGGTGTTCTTGTGGTCATAGCTCACAGGGGTGGGTTCATTCTCATTTCAATAGTCTTTCGATTTGTTCGCAGTGTCCGCTTTCATGCTGAGCCATCCGCTGTGCATAACTAAAGACTGTCTGCTCCCGTCCCTTAATTGTTGCCGTAAATGTTGCTCCGCGTAACCAGCCTTTGATTTCCATAGTTTTCAATGACTTCAAGAGTTCTTTGCGCTGCTTGGCAAAGGCCGCTAAAGACGGGTGAAAGTCCAACTCAAGATAATCCGTCCTTCTAATCCAAGTACGCGGAGAGATGTAACGCAACGTTGGATGGTCCTGCGTGATCATCGCCACCACGCTCTTGCCCCAAACGTCCGCACATGAACGCAAGTGTGCAAGAACATCGTTCGCAGACCAACTGTTTTCATCAGGTCTTGAATGCAGTCTGTTGCTTTCGAGACCTTTGCTCGCAGATGCGATGCGACGAGGTGTTTCTGCAAGTAGTTTGAGAACGTTCTCAATTTCAGCCGGATCAACCTTCATTTTCACCCGGAACTTTTGAAAGACAAATCGAAAACTCCCATCGTGTGCGACGACCCAGCCGAGTCTGCAAGGTGGCACGCACTAATGGCGGATGCGAGCCATTATATGCTCTTCTTTGCCTGTTCGGAGCGATCCCTAAATCGCTTCTTCAGTTCTTCGAGATCGGCCCGAACCTCGATAGTCGGGTGTGCGGATTATGTTTTGCGGGTTCATTCGACGAATTGGAATTGGTCTTTCGGGAAGACTTGCTGCAACCCAATACTCAGATAGCGAATAGCAGTACGGCAAGGGCGTATCGTTGCCTTTGAACATCATCCGATTGATCTCCTGGGATTCGTATTTTAATTGGAAAGCTAATGGCTGCCTGGCGACATTCGGTTAGGTCACGAGAGGGCCGTCACCTGGTGTCCTTGTGGTCGTAGCTTATTACGCGAGCAATTCTCCATTGCCCATTCTCCTTTTTCCAGAGGTGGGTGAACTTTGCAGTTTCGATAGGCTTCCCTTTTATCAATGGATAAAACCGGTGGACACCCATTTGTACGGCACCATAATTGTTGAGCGGGTAAACCACCATGCTGCCGGGGACGAGAACTCGTCGAGCCCGATAGTCTGTGCCTTTGCTTTGTCTTTCGCACATGCCTCTAATCGAGTCGACAAACTCCTTGCCGGATTTGGCAACTTGGCCTGATTTGTCGTGATAGAACTCGAAGTCTTCGGTTACCAGGTTTTCGAGTCTTTGCACGTCGCACTTGTTGAAAATGGTATCAAAGAGTTCGCGATCCATTATCCAGATGTCGTTAAGTAGCTGCCGCGAGGCTGGTGACTTGGAACTACTCGACTGCGCAGTGATCGCAGTCGCTGAGAACAGTAACGCGACGGTGAGGAGAGCGGCAGCCGTGATACCCGAATTGTTGCAATGCATGTTGTTGGCTCCTGTGTGAACCCGAATCGGATTAAACGGTAGATGTGCTCCCTGCGACGAGCAACCCTGCAACGCCTATTTACTCTTCAATAATCGCCGCCCTCAACTGGGTCCGCCGCAAGCGGTGGCTGTATGCTTCGGTGAAGATATGGCTCTAAGGCTTTAGCCAAAGCTACCGCATCCTTTTCTTCCAGGTGAATACCAAATCTGTACGTGTCTCCATACCTGGTATCGACTGCAACCATTCCACCGGCAATCCCCCACTGTGTCAGGCCACTGTTCATCGAACCTTCTCCGAAGACTCCTGAGGCCCGGAGATTAAACAGTTCGTTCACGGGATACACACTGCTCACCCCCCGTCCAAATACCTGGCGCTTGTGAATAAAAATCCCGTTGCGAACGGAAATCATTTCCTGGCCGAAAGCAGACCAGAGCCATGAGCAAATAGCTAATGCTTCACCGACAGCCCAGCCGCCCAACCATACAATCAATATCGGATCGCGATTTTGCCCGGCAACAAGAGCGGTAATAGCCGCGATTCCACCAAACGTCCAGCCAGTTAGCCAGACTGGCAGGAACAGAAGTATGAACCAGTTCTTCTTACTCCTAATGCGAACCGTGATCCCACCAGCGTCTTTGGTTGTATCGATTCTCTCGGTCATCATACTGTTGACCAAATTATAACTTCTTCGGGGTTGGGCCACGCGTTGATCAGCAGCAAAGCAACTATGGACGCACTACCAGTCATGTGGTACATTCAACGCTGTTTAGCAACTGGACCAATTGCGCGGCGAAATGAGTTCGGTAGCGAAGCCCGACCTTCAACCTACCCGTCCCGTGCGCATAGTGAAAACCGTAACCAATTGCGCGTTTAATTAGGACTGAATGGCTAAGCGTGTCGGTTCCGGACCTTCTGACCCGAAGACAGAAGAGACTCCAGGCGTGCGGGGAGTGGTCGATCTCGCCGACGCGCGCGTACGTCTGCGTTCAAAGCACCCTTCTGAAGCTTCCCTCGTCGCAGAGTTGGATGAGGTCCGCTCCCTCCTGGATCAAGGACTCTCCACCGAAGCTCGCACTCGTCTCACTTCGCTGATCACTGCGGCAGCCAAAAGCCCCACAGTCCTGGCGCTCGCTCGTTGCGCCCTCGCTCACGCGCTTGAGATGCAAGGTCACTACCGCGAGTCGCTGGCCTCCGTGGCAATGTACGAAACTGTCGAGTCGCGTGCCGGCCTCGACGAAGAGGCAGTTCATCTCCTGCGTGTGCAGATCGGTCTCGCCTACAACTACAACGGAGATCATCCCAAGGCAATCGCAATTCTGAAAGCCGCGTTGCGCGACTTTTCCGAGAGCGCCGCCGAAGCCAAACTCGGACCAGTGTACGCCGCCCTCGCACGCGTCTATCGGACCATCAGCGAGTATCCCATTGCCCGCGACTACGGTCAGCGGGCCCTGGAACACTTCCGTCAGACTGGCGAATGGCGCGGGCTTGCCGAAGCATACTTCGGTGTGGCCCTGGCAGACACGCAAGAAGGACACTACGGCGTCGGTCTCGAAAATTTTGAGCAGGCACTCAAGCTGGTTGGCGAGCACCCCGCAAGCTACCTGCTGGGGAAAATTTACGCCAACATGGCCGGTGCGTGCTGGTTTCTCAAACGCCCACAGGAAGGCATTCGCTATCTTGAGAAAGCCATCTCCTATTACGAACGCACCGATCACAAATCCAGCGCCGCAGATGGCTACAACAATCTGGGAATCAACCT
>JAMQPI010000400.1 GCA_023717565.1 Pyrinomonadaceae bacterium
TGCTGATGCTGGAGTTGTGGCACCGCCAATTCGTTGATGAAGGCGGTTTGCGCGCACGACAGAGTGAAATTAATCTGGTTCCTGAGGCAGTCTAATCAGGAGCAGGCGGCAGAGGCCTCGTCCAGAAGGTAATGTGCCTCGACACTCTGCGGGTCCAAACTCCTCAAGTTTTAGAACGAGTAGCGCATTGAACCTGCACCAGCGCGACGGAGTTTAGTTGAAGCCCGTTGTTCTTCAATTGATCGACAGTTTTCACCAGGGCGGTTCTGAGCGTCAGGCAATTCAGTTGACCCGTCTTTTGCACGAGAGCGGACGTTTCAATGTTCGACTCGCCTCCCTAAGTTCGGAAGGAACGCTTCGCGCCGCTGCCGAAGCATTGGACCTTGGCGAGATCCCCTCATTTCCCCTCGAGAATTTCTATGACCTTAACGCCTTCGCGCAGCTGAGGCGCTTAATGACCTTTCTGCGTCGAGAGCGAGTTGACATTCTCCACACTCACGATTTCTACACCAATGTATTTGGCATGGCTGCTGGTTCGTTTGCGCGTGTGCCGGTGCGCATCGCCTCAATGAGAGAAACAGGCGGCATGCGTACTGGCGCTCAGAGAAACGCGCAGCAGGTCGCTTACAAACTCGCCAATCAAGTTATCGCCAATTCGGAAGCCGTACGCAAAGAACTCGTCGAACAAGGCATTAGAGATACAAAGATTGCAGTCGTTTACAACGGTCTTGATGTTAGTCGCTTGACCTCGACGGTACCTCGATCAGAAGCGCTGTCATTGTTGAGCTTGCCAGCGGAAACTAACAGCGTACAAGGAAAGTTCATTACGATCGTGGCCAACATGCGTCACGATGTAAAAGACTATCCGATGTTCTTGCGTGCGGCGCGACGCGTGAAGACGGCCGTTCCCGACGCCCGGTTTCTGCTGGCCGGTGAAGGGGAGTTGACCGAGTCGTTACGGGCACTGGCTACGGAGCTGGAGCTGGAGAGCAGCACATTTTTCCTGGGCCGTTGCGAGAGGATTGCGGAATTGCTGAGCATCTCGGACGTCTGCGTGTTGAGTTCGAAAGCGGAAGGCTTTTCAAACTCTATTCTTGAGTACATGGCGGCAGGCCGGCCGGTGGTTGCAACCGACGTCGGAGGCGCCGGCGAGGCTGTTGTGGAAGGAGAAACCGGCTACCTCGTGGCTTCCGGCGACGATCGTGAAATGTCTGATCGAATAGTACGGCTGCTGCAGAATCCCGATCGAGCACGCTTGATGGGAGAAAACGGCCGCCGCGTCGTCGAGGAGAATTTCTCATGCGCGGCGCAGCTAAGAAAGACCGAGACCCTGTATGCCAATCTGCTGGCCCAGAAGGGGAAGGGTTAACCCCGATCATGAAGGCGAGTATCGTAAAACGGTCTGCAATCCCACCAACGGAAGTTGGTGGATACATCCGACCAATCACTTAAGCAGCGATCTCATTGGGGTCAGCACCATGCCGTAGCCAATGGTTCCCAAACTCAACCAGCTCAAGCACCGCTCAACCACAGAACCGTTTGCCGTAGCCAATGGATCCTAAGTTCAACCAGGCCCGCAGCTACTCAAGGCTAGGTCGAGTGCTATTATCCGCTGGCGCCACAAATAGTTTTATGGTTGAGCGGTGCTTGAGCTGGTTGAGTTCAGGATCCATTGGCTACGGCAAACGGTTCTGTGGTTGAGCTGGTTGGAATTTTTGGATGCACCAACTGTCGTTGGTGGAATTTTCAGAGTTGTAATCTGAGCCACTTCAGTCTGAGCCACTTCAGTCTGAGCCACTTAATCTGAACCACGGTAATCTGAACCATGGGTAAATAAAAAGTCACAGCATCATGTCCGGTCTAAAAGAGAGCCCCTTATCGACGGCGAGACCATTGCGGGTACTCATCGTCGCTCCATCTCTCGATATTTTGGGTGGTCAGGCAGTGCAGGCGGCGCGGTTGCTTGAGCGTCTGAGCAAAGAGGCTTCGCTCGAAGTTGCTTTCCTTCCCGTCAATCCCCGATTGCCCGGGGTTTTGAGAAAGTTGCAATCGATCAAGTACTTGCGAACGGGCGTCACGTCAATTCCGTATGTCGCAAGTCTTCTGGCGCGCGTGCGCAAATACGATGTTATTCATGTTTTCTCGGCTTCATACCTGTCGTTTGTTTTGGCACCCACGCCGGCGATTCTGGTCGGCAAGCTTTACGGTAAGAAGATTCTGCTGAACTATCACAGCGGTGAAGCAGAAGATCACTTGTCGCACTGGAGCTCGGCGGTGCGAACAATTCATATGGTTGATGACGTCGCCGTGCCTTCGGAATATCTGGTCAGAGTCTTTGCTGCATTCAATCTTCAAGCGAAGCCGATTTACAATCTGATTGAGACGGAGAAGTTTCCTTTTCGCGAACGCCGGCCGCTTCGTCCGATCTTTCTATCCAATCGAAATTTTGAGAGGCACTACGGGGTCGATCGCGTGCTGCGGGCATTCGCTACTATTCAAAAACGAATTCCTGAGGCCCGCCTGATCATCGCGGGCGACGGGCCTGAGCGAACGTCGCTCGAACAACTCGCGCGTGAGCTGAATCTGGAGAATGCCGAATTCACCGGCCGAGTAGGGCATGAGAGAGTAGTTGAACTTTACGACGCCGCAGATATCTTCCTCAACGGATCAGAAATCGATAACCAGCCGTTGTCGCTGCTCGAAGCATTTGCCTGCGGTCTTCCGGTCGTCACAACCGATGCTGGTGGAATTCCGGACATGGTCTCTGCCGAGAAAACCGCGCTGGTCGTGCCCAGAGGAGATTACGAACAACTTGCTGCTGCTGCGCTGCGTTTGCTTGATGATTCAACCCTGGCACAAAGCATAATCAAGCACGCTCGAGAGGAATGTCGAAAATACCGATGGGAAGCTGTTCGCGAGCAGTGGTTGAATTTGTACCATGAACTAGCTGCGGGTTCCGGCGCTCGACAACAGAAACCTGAGCAAGAAGGGGTAATATCAACCGTTGCGAAGACTGTGAGCGGAGAAGACGCCAACCAACGCCGTGACAAATTGGAAGAAAATCAAAGAACTGCGCTTTGACGAACTGCGCGTGCGGAGCGCGCAGAAGCTGGCGGCGTTTTCTGAGCGTCGCGGTTGGTCGTCGTTAGCCAAACTGCCAGGAAATGCTGAACTGCTGGCGATGCTTGATCGTGAAAGCGTAGGCCGAGAGCTACGGTCGGCCGATGAGTTTCGCGAACATTTCCGTTCCCGCACGGCGGCAAAGTTTTTCGCGAGCTTTGATGGTCAGAACGCCACAGTTGGTCAATTGCGGACCAGATGGCCCGAAGCTGAACAGGAGATCCTCAAGCGAGCCAATCGCATTGTGGAGGGTCATTTTGATCTACTCGGTTTCCGCAGTCTCAGTTTTGGTCATCCGATCGATTGGCATCTGGAACCGATCGCAGGTAAACGCACACCACTGGTTCACTGGAGCAGTCTCGACTATCTCGATGCAGAAGTTGCCGGCGACAAGAAGATCGTTTGGGAGTTGAATCGTCATCAGTATTTCGCGACGCTGGGTCAGGCCTACTGGCTAACCGGTGACGAGCGTTACGCGCAAGCGTTTGCTTCGCATCTCGAAAGTTGGATGGATCAGAATCCGCCGAAGCTGGGGATCAACTGGGCGAGCAGTTTGGAGGTCGCCTTTCGTTCGATCTCGTGGCTGTGGGCGTTCTATTTCTTTAAAGAGTCGCCGTCATTGTCTTCGCGAACCTTCATGCGTGCTTTGCAATTTCTTTATTTGCATGCGCGACATCTTGAGACATATCTCTCGACTTACTTCAGTCCCAATACGCACCTCACCGGTGAAGCGCTGGGTCTATATTATCTGGGTCTGTTATTGCCTGAATTCAAGGAGGCCGATCGCTGGCGACAAACAGGTAAGCGTATCTTGCTGGAACAGCTCCCCATTCATGTGCGACCCGATGGCGTCTACTATGAACAATCGAGCTACTACCATCGGTACACTGCGGATTTCTATACGCATTTCCTGATCCTCTCGCGAGCAAACGGCGATGTCGTTTCCGCCGAAGTCGAAGCCAAGCTTAAAGAGTTGCTTGATCACCTGATGTATATCACGCGGCCTGACGGTACTACGCCTTTGTTCGGCGACGACGATGGCGGGCGATTGGTTATGCTCGCTCGACGTCCTGCAAATGATTTTCGCGCCACTTTGTCGACGGGCGCGATCTTGTTTGAGCGAGGGGACTACAAGTTCGTTGCAGCTACGGCAGCTGATGAAACTCTCTGGCTGTTGGGAGCCGCGGGTTTGGAGAGCTTCGATCAAATCGTAGCCAAAGAGCCCGCGAAACGATCAGTCGCCTTTGAAAGCGGCGGCTACTACGTGATGCGAGACGACTGGACGCCAAACGCAAACTATCTATTTTTCGATTGCGGTCCTCATGGCGCGGCCAATTGTGGCCATGCACACGCCGACGCGCTGGCTTTCGAGCTGGCCGCTAATGGCCGGACACTGCTCGTCGATCCCGGTACTTACACTTACACGGGCTCCAGGGAACTACGCGATTGGTTTCGCAGCTCAGCCGCTCATAACACCATGACTGTCGAAGGTCGATCCTCGTCAGTTAGCGCCGGGCCGTTCTCGTGGAAGAGTATTGCCCGCAGTGAATGTCTCGCCTGGATTAGTCGAGATCGTTTTGACTATGTTTCCGGCTCCCACGATGGTTATAAGACGATGCCGCAGCCCGCGACACATGAACGCAGCATCCTGTTTCTCAAACACGATTACTGGATAATGCGCGACCGGCTAAGATCTACCGGAGAACCGGCGAGACAGGGAGACGCGGGTAGGGGGAGAAGGGGAGACGGGGAGAAGGAAAGATTCGGAGAACGGGAGGCTGGGAGACAGAGAGAAGGAAGGAGTGTGGATCTGTGGTTCCATTTCGATCCGGCATCCGATCCGTTGATTGAAGCAGCCACCGAACAAGACGCTTTTATCGCTGAGAACACCGGCGAGACTGGCCTTGACGTCCGTGCGTTTGCTCAAGATGCCCGGTGGAAACGGGAAGATAGCTGGGTTTCGAACTGTTACGCACAGAAGGACCCAGCCAGGGTTTACGTGCTGTCGGCTCTGCTGGGAGACGATCGCAGCGCAGTCAGCTTGCTGCTGCCTCGCGCAGCTCAGGGACGTTGGCGGGCGAGAGAAATCGAGGCGATTGGGGGACGGGCCTTCGAGGTCGCTAATGAGAATTGGCTCGATATTGTTATGATTCGTGACCGGGAGCGAGTCGAGACGGCGCGGCTGGCGTCGGATTTTGAGTGGACCTGGGCCCGATTTTCCATGGACAACCCTTCGGTTCCCGAAGAGTTGGTGCTAATCGGCGGTCAGAGTCTGCGGTTCCAGGATCACCAGGTCCTGCAAACTGCTCAACCGATGAACTACCTGGCCGCGCGTCGCGTCGACGGCCAATTTCAAGTCGATACCGACAAGGTGTATTCCGGTTGCCAATTGCTGATCGCCGATTTTG
>JAMQPI010000488.1 GCA_023717565.1 Pyrinomonadaceae bacterium
ATCTGGGTAGGATGGGCTGCCAAACTCGGCGATCACCAGATGGTTTATTGGCTGCTCGCGATCCTCACTTTCTATTTGCCCCTTGCCGCGGTCGTTATTTTTCTCAACCGCCTGATGCCCCTGGAAGGCGGAGTCTATCAATGGGCCAAGCTGGCCTTCAATGACTTCGTTGCCTTCATGCTGGCGTGGAACCTCTGGATTTTTGGAATCCTGGTAATGTCAGGCATCGGACTGATTATCAAGAAGAACATAGCCTACGCCATCGGGCCTCGCGCCGACTGGATGCATGAGAACAAGTTGATGACCACGCTGATCTGTACTCTGCTAATGGTCCTGATGATCGCCGCGTCGAGGCGAGGCTTAACGCTCGGAAAGTGGGTGCAGAATTTTGGTGGAGCGTTATTGCTTTTGACCTTCGCGACGTTGATTCTGCTGCCGTTTATTACTGCCGGCCGAGGCACGCT
Source organism: Pyrinomonadaceae bacterium (assembly GCA_023717565.1). Lineage (GTDB taxonomy): Bacteria > Acidobacteriota > Blastocatellia > Pyrinomonadales > Pyrinomonadaceae > PSRF01. The sequence continues at coordinate 465 of JAMQPI010000488.1, forward strand.
TGCTAACTACCATCCTTTTTCGACCAGCTTTCCGGAAGTAAGCACGTACAACATCAACGTCTTCAGCAAACTTGCAGTGGGAGCACTCTCCGGATTTGAATACATCGCAATTCTTGCCGGTGAGTGTCGTGCTCCGGCGCGCAATATCAGTCGCTCAGTAATGATCTCTGCCCCGATCATCGCGCTCATGTTCATTCTGGGCACTGGCTCAGTGCTCGCTTTCGTCTCACCGGACAAAGTCGATCTAATCGGCCCGATTCCCCAGGTTCTGAGCCTTGGTTTTCACTCATTCGGCTGGGTGTCGATGTTGGTCTCGATCACAATCTTTGGCGTGGCGGCCAGGCAGATCGCTTTGATGAGCATTTACTTTGCGGGGAACACTCGGCTGCCGATGGTGGCGGGCTGGGATAATCTCTTGCCGGCCTGGTTCGCCCGTTTACACGCCCGTCATAAGACGCCCGTTAATTCGATCCTTTTTGTTGGATTAGTTACGCTGGCGTTCAGCCTGGCGAGCTTGATTGGCGTTAAGGAACAAGAGGCATTTCAACTACAGGACAATGCGGCGACAACTTTTTATGCCCTAATCTACATTGTGCTTTTCGCCATTCCCCTGGTGGCGATAAAACGGTTCGGCGTCAGCGCTCCGCTTTGGCTCAAGGTGGCCGCGGTCTCCGGATTACTGGTATCGGTTGTCGCGCTTTTTTTCACCCTGGTTCCGATAACACCTGTCGACAGCCGGTTAATGTTTGCCGTGAAGATTATCGTGGTGGTGTTAGCCGCTAACGCCATTGGAGTATTGCTCTATCGGATTCGCCGAACCAATGCTCCGAACACGACTGGGGATCAATAGAAGTTATTTGATCGCAATCAAGAGATCCCGTCCTTGTTGGGCTTCGTTGCCGGAGCAGTCGGCGGCGAAGATGCGAAGGAGGTAGTTGCCTTTTGGAAGGCTAGTCGTATCCCATACGCCGGCTGTGCCGCTACCGTCGCGGATGATGTTGGTTACTTCGTAGAGAAAACGAGTCGTCTTGCTGCCATAGACCGTGATTCCACTGTCTGACGCATAGGCGAGTTTTGGTGCTTCGTCGCTTTGCGGTAGGCGGTTGAAGATGATTGTGATTCGCGGAACTGTAAAGTCTGCCGCAGGCTCGAGTTTTGCAGCAGGGCCAGAAGCCCCAGCAACTGCTCCTTCGTCATTAGATTTGAAAAGTTGATAACCGAGGCGGTAGAGGCCAAGGCGACGGCGTTCGGAATTCATGTCGGTGCGGTCAAACGCGTCGACCACGATGCGAACGCGGCCGCGGACCAGGAGCCGGCCGTTCTGTTTTTCGCTGAAGCGATTGCCCGATTCATCGAAAAGTTGAATACCGTCCTTTTCAATTGTTGGGGCAATTTTGTCGCTAAACCCAACAGGTGAAAGCGAGAGTGGATTGATCTCAGCTCCTGATGGACCGACGATCAGATGCACGTGATACATGCGGTTCACGGTGCCCAGTGCGTCACCGGGCCGAAAGCGACTGCCCCGCCGGACGCGAATGCGCGCAAGTTTTCCATCATCAGAATTCACTCGGACAAACCTTGGATCATCGAACGGCTTCCCCTCTTTGTCGCGTCCCACATACATGTGAATGTAGGAGATGATACCGACGCGCAGTCCTTCTGAGAGCGAGTCAAAACCCCAGTTAGGCATCGGACTAGTCACCTTGTCCGATCGAATGGCGCGCACAACCTCACCGAATGTGCCGGAAACATCCAACCCGCTGTGCAAGTGATCGCGGCTATCGGTTGAGTCGAAACGGCCGCGCACTTCGCCCATCGTCGCGACCACTTCGTGCGGACGGTCTTGCGGATCGAACGGCCAAAGGAGTCCTTCTTCACCTAATGTTTCTGGTGTCAGTCGGGGCAAGATTTCCGTGGGCGCCGTTGTTGTGCCGACTTCAGCGTGCGCTTCAGAATGAGAGAGCCTGCGCACTAAATAATTTGCCGCATCTGCAACCACCAGATCGCCGTTCCGTGGATCGATTGCCACACCTGTTGGTTTGTTGAAGCGCGCCGCATCACCCAGGCCATCGGCATAGCCTGAACCATTGCCGGCGATGACGCACGCCTTACCATCAGGCGCGATCTGGATAATGGTCCCGCGATCCAGTTCCGTAACGTAGAGAAATCCATCATGTGTTAGTGACAGGCCGGTTGGTGATCGCAGTGAGGATCTGTTCGGTTCGGCGGAAAAGCTCACCGGCAACGTTGTAACCTTACCCGTGGTTGTTATCTGGCGTACCTGGTTATTGCCGGTGTCAGCGACATACAAGGTGCCGTCGACAGATACAACGAGAGCACAAGGTGTATCGAATAGCGCGGTTGTGGATTCACCATCGGCGTAGCCGGGCCGACCAGCTCCCGCGATGGTAGACACCTGACCCTCTGAACTGATCTTGCGAATGCGATCGTTGTAAGTGTCGGCGACGTAAATGTTGCCCCTGGCATCGACAGCAACTCCGATTGGGCCATCAAACTGCGCTGCGTTTGCCGGGCCGTCGAGATATCCGGCTACTCCAGTTCCGGCAACAGTGGAGACAACGCCTGCAATCGTAATCTTGCGGATTCGATTATTGCTGGTATCCGCAACGTAAATGTTACCGTCGGTGTCGATGGCCAGTCCGGAGGGTGTGTTGAAGACGTGGTTACCGCCTGCAAGTGTTATCAGAGTGCCTTGCGTCGTCAGTTTGCGAATCGCATTGTTTTCACCGGCATCGGCGACATAGATTGCCCCGTCGCGGCCGATTGCGATACCGAATGGATCGGAGAAGCCCGCAGGGGAGCCATCGCCTGCTAACGTGCTTACGTGCGCCCGCCAATTGAACGGAGTGGGTGTCGGACGTGAGCAGTTAGGAATGAGAGTGGTCGTGGCGAGGAGGACGACGAGTAAGAAGAAGGGGTGGGCTTTGCGCATAGCGGTATTGTCAGACAAAAAGCAGAAGGTGTCACATGGAAGCATCGACGATCTGCTGCGCTCGCAATCTTCGTCCTCAATCTACTGGATTATCGGTCGCACTTCCCCTCTCCTCG
>JAMQPI010000434.1 GCA_023717565.1 Pyrinomonadaceae bacterium
GCCGGTGGCGGTAATTCGTCCTGAGATTATCGGATCCTTAACCGGGCCGTTGAGCTGCAGGGAAACTGAACCGACCAGGTCGGCGAGATTGTTTCTCACGATGAGCGCGTTACGCCCCTCCACGCGCAAGTCGTTGAAGAGGGCGGCGCCGGCAATTTCGAGTTCGCCACCTTCCTCGATCGATTCTTCTCGTCGGAAGTTGATTAGATCGGCAAGTTCGATGTCTTGGGTATATTCCGCGCGACGCAAGCTCACTACCCCGCCAACGAGTTGTTCGCGTGCGGATCCTTTGATCTCAAGCTCGGTATCTACGGTGGAGCGGAAGTTCTCGGGGAAAGGGACAGTAACATTGTCACCGTGAACATTGATGAGAAACTCCGCCAGGGTGAAGCCCTCCAGGCGGGCACCCCCGGAAGCGCTGACACGGCCTCCGCCCATCGTGCCCGTAAGCGAGTCGATCTGCGCCTGATTTGAAGTGAATCTAACGACCGATTTGAGATTCGATATCGTCCATCGCTCGTTACCGAGGAGAATCGATACTGAGCCTGAGTTGACCGAAGCTGTGCCGTTTAGACGCGGGCTGCCATAGCTGCCGGTGATGCGTACGGCGACGTCGGCAATTCCCGAAGTAAACACATCGGGAGACAAACCGGTCAGCACGCGCAAATTGAGCTGGCCATCTGCGGAAAACGTCTGCCTGCCGCCTTCAGCGACAGCCAATACTCCACCCAAAACGATATTCGTCCCCGGACCGGTAAACTGAGTTTTTTCGAAGAACACTTCCGATGGCGAGAAGCGCACCAGGAAAGGGGAAGTTGCGGTGAGCTGCACATCTTCAACTCTGAACGTAAGCTCGGAGAGATTGGCGGTACCTTGCAAGCCGGCAACTGAAAAGTAGCCGTCGTCGTCCACCAGAGGCCCGGTCGCTTTAAGCGAGCCTGTTGCCCGGCCGGTGATCTTCACCGTACTTTGCGGCAAGATGATTGAGAACAAATTAGCCAGGTCGGTATTGCTAAAAGTGGTTTCGAGAGTGGCCGGCAGCTTCTCATCAGCTAGATTGACCTGGGCCGAGATCACCTGCGGAGTACCCAGCAACCCGCTGGTCAAGGTTACATTGAGTTGCTTGTTCTCAGTTCTGCCGACCAATGCGATCGTTCCCGCGGGTCGACCATTGATGGTTACATTTTGACCCTGTCCATCAAACGTAATCTGGAAGCCCGAAAAATCTCCGGCCGAAAAATTGCCGGACGCATGAGCCGTGAAATCTGCCGTGCCGGTTAGTACCGCGCCGGCACCTTTGCTGCTAAGCGCCGCAAGTCTGCTGAGCTCCACTCCCTCCGCACGACCCTGCAGATCGAAGTCTTTCGTGGAGGTGCTGTACGTTCCACGGGCAACGATATGTCCGGCACCGAGCTTCGCATCGATGTTTTCAATATTGATGTTGGAACCACTGAAGGTGGCGCGGGCCACCAGGCTTTCAAGTGGTTCGCCTGCAAGGCGGCCCGGACCGAATCGCAACTCCGCGCTGCCGCTCATAGCGTCGGGTATTCCGGCGATTTGTACCTGACCCGAAACGTCCGCCTGGGTATCGCCAAGTTGCTCGCGCATCGCTTTGTCCAACGGGAGCGTAGCCAGCAGAGTCCGGGCATTAACTCGATCGATGGTTGCTTGGAACGTTGTGTTGTTCACGCCTGTGCGCGGAGCGTTGAGCGTAAACTGCATGCCGCCGCCGTCTTTTTCGGTTAACCGCCCATCTGAAACCCGAAGTTCATCGGGAGTCGTCACGATCGAAGCGGACAGCGAACCCAGATCGTTTCCGTTAACCATCACAGAACCGAGCGACACGCGGCCGTTGATGTCCGGGGAGCTGAGCGCGCCTTTTAATGTGCCGTTGAATGACAACTGACCCGCTAGCTCGAGGCCGTAGCTCCGCATCTGCTCCTCAACATCGGGCAGTAGACCTGACGAAATGAGAACCGCCTGCAGCTCCGATGCATCGGAAGAATCAAGATCGACCAGGAGGTTGGAATCGCCTTCGAATGAGAATTGACCTGAAGCCTTTAGCTTAGTCGCCGGGGTTTGGAGATCGACACGTTGAATCTGAAACAGACCGCGATCCGCAGTAATTGCCAACTCCCCGTTGATCGGGATGCGCCCGCCCTCGTTGTCGCCCGCCGCCGCCGTTAATTGCGTGTTGAGTGTGCCGGATGCTTGTTTGAAGTCGGTCCCCGGAAACGCCAGATCTACTTTGCCGCTGGCTTGGCCGGCCAATGGGACAGCACCGCCGGCGAACGCCGTGAGAGGACCGGCTATATCGACTCGAGTAAAAGTCGCCGCGATGCGAGACGTGCCGCCACGACCAATCGCAATTCTGGCGCTACCCGATGCCTGCCCTTTGAAAACATCGGCCTTGAAATCGTTGAGTTGGATCTCGGCACTGGAAGCGACAAGCTTCGCCTGTACCTGGCCCAGGTTCATTCGTCCCAGTACTCCACCCCCTATGCTCAAATCGGCGCTCGCCCGATAACGTCCCGAAGGCTCGACCACAAACACCGGACGCGCCAAACTGACATTCTCGGCCTGCCCGTCCGCAAACTTGACCGTACCGGCGTTGATATCAGCGGTAGATCCTTCGATCTTTCCACCCCTCACGGAAAGACGCACACCGGCGATATTAATGCTGCCTATTTCGGCGCCAGCTGCGCTGGTTGCTCCGACTTCCACTTCCTTGATTACAACACTCGTAACTCCGCCTTTGCTTGCGATATCAACATTCTTGGCCGTGACACCGTCGACCTTCGTTCCCGAAGCCACCACGGTGCCTGCCTTCACACTCGATACTGTTGCAGTCGTTACGTCGTCCTGATTGCGGACGCGCAAGTCAGAAGCTGTGATCCCGTTCACCCTGGCGCCTGACGAGCCAAGGCTGTTCGCACGCAGCTGGCTGGAGGACGCCGTAAGCAATCCATCTTTCAATTCCGCCCGCGCGTCCATGAGAATCAGCCCGGCAATGTTGGTGCCGTAAGCTTTGGCAGCGGCGGCACGCAACTCGCCAACCCAGCGAAAGTCAGAGCCAGTGCCCATCACGCCGCCAACCAGTTGCACAGTATTCAATTGGAAATCGCCGACGTTGAGCAGTTCGGCCACTGCCCGTCCATTGACGTTGTAGCTCTCGCCCTGGCCCGAGCCCTTGGCCGTGACATTCAGACCCTTGAGTCGAACATTGTCTGCCGCGAGGGCGTCGGACGTAATCGAGCCGTCAACTTTGTATTGATCACCCTCGCCCGTTACCGTGCCAACAAAGTTCCCCGATCCGCGCAGGGCAGCACCTGGCTGCAGGACTTCCGAAAGCTGGGTGAGGTCAACGGTCGAAGTGATGTTCATTTGATAACGCAGCGCGCGCCAATCATCCATTGTGCCCTGCAAACGGGCCTCGGCTACCGGCGAACTCAGCACGAGTTCATCCACTTCGAGGCGGGTCTCGTTTGCCCGGGCTCGCGCCTGGATGTCGATGTTGTTAACCAGGCGGCCATCGTAAGTAAACGTGGAGTCAGTGAGTGAGAAGGCAATCGGATGCAACTGGCTCTCGAGAGGCACGGTTGGGTCCTTAGGCTCAATTGTCGCCTTCAGATTGCGCGCTTCACCCGAGATTGCGTGACGTTCATCCCCGTAATGAATAATCCCGCCTATGATCTCGATATGGGCGGCCGTGTACGACAAAAGAATGCGGCGATTGGTGTCGGGAGGCGGAATGCTAATGTTACGGAAATTCGAGCGGCCCTGCTCATCAAAAGTCACCCAGGCTTCAAGTCCTTCTATCCTGATGTCCTCGAGTTCGATATTACGATTGAAGCTGAGCGCGTAGAGATCTTTGACCTCGATCGAGACGAGCACTCGATCGACTTTTCCCAGCATGTCACCGCTCTGCGCGTCATAAAGTTCAAGATTGAGCATCTCGACAGAGTCAGGTGGGAAGTTTGCGTGAAAGTCTTTGATCTCAGCTCGAATCCCATACTTTGCAAACGTATCTTTGATCTGGCCAGCCACGTATCGATCTACGTAGCCGAGCCGGTAGACCAGCAGGAGCAACAGGATGAGCACGACGGCGCCGATGGAGGCGGCGACGGAGGCAATGAAGAAGTTACGGCGCGTCAGGTAACGACGGCGTTTGCCTTGTGGCGTAACCGGATGCGGGCTGGCGGCGTCTCGTTCAGCTATCGCCTCAGCGCGTGGCGGTAAGGGTTCGTCTGTCTCGGATTGCAGCGCTTCGGCAATCGCTTCCTGCTCCGGAAGTGACTCTGAAGGCTTCTGGTCCGCACGTTTGTCTCGGTCGTCTACACTCATAGCGCACAGCCGTCGACACGGCCCGAAGGGAGAATCAAATTCTAGAGGGAGAGCCGAAAGCTAAAACAGAGTCTAGGGCGAACCAGAGCATTCAATCAAACTCATGGTCCACAACTCAAGTTGACAGATGGCCCAGGCCTTCAGGTCCGTTGCTCTTTCTTTTCGGCGGAGGGCAATTTACTCTCCGCCAACGGTTGCCTGAGGGGCCCGGGTTCACCTAGAGGGACATTGCCGGCAACCTCGAGTTCAAAACCGACGAGGGCCGCCACTTTGGGGGGATGATTAGTTAGCAATAGTATGCGACGCAGGCCCAGATCGTGCAGGATTTGAGCTCCCACGCCGTAATCGCGTTCAATTCCATAATTTGTTTCCAGGCTGGCTTCCTGCTTGGTCAGACCACGTTCCTGCATCACTGCGTAAGTTCGCAACTGATTCACCAGATCCAGACTGTGCTCGCGCTGGCGCAAGTAGAGGATGACTCCCTGTCCGGCGGCGGAAATCTTCTCCAACGCCGCGTGAAGTTGGAATCCCGTGTCGTCGATCAGTGAGCCGAACATATCGCAAGTCACGTTCTCAGTGTGCACTCGTACCAATACGGGCTCGGCGGTACCGACATTTCCCATCACCATCGCCAGGTGAACATCACCATTGATTACGTTCTCATAGGCAATGGCGCGAAACAGTCCGTGGATGGTCGGTAAGTCGGTTTCCACAATGCGCCGTACCAGGGCCTCCTTACTAATTCGATACCTGACCAGATCGGCGACTGTGATCATCTTGAGATGATGCAGCGAGGCAAACTCCCGGAGCTCCGGAAGTCGAGCCATGGTTCCATCTTCGTTCATGATCTCGCAGATGACGCCGGCTGGATACAACCCGGCGATGCGGGCGATATCGACGCTGGCTTCAGTCTGTCCGGGTCGCATGAGCACGCCACCGTTCTTGGCGCGCAGAGGGAAGATGTGTCCGGGACGGGCCAGGTCAGAAGGTCTGGTCTGTGGATCAACGGCAGTCAGAACGGTGGTTGCACGATCGGAAGCAGAGATACCGGTGGAGACGCCTTTGCGGCCATCAATCGAAACGGTAAAGGCGGTGCCCAGGAACGAAGTATTGTCGGCCACCTGCGTAGTCAGATGAAGCTCGTCGCAACGCTCCTCGGTGAGCGGCAAACAGATGAGGCCGCGGGCGTAGCGGGCCATAAAGTTGATGACCTCGGGGGTGACCTTCTCTGCCGCACAGACCAGGTCGCCCTCGTTCTCGCGATCCTCGTCATCGACGATGATAATCATGCGCCCATCGCGGATATCGGCGGCGGCGTCTTCAATGGAAGCAAATGGCATAATGGATATTTTCGATTTTGGATTTTTGATTTTCGATTTGTGCTCCTCTGAGCGATGAACGCTCTTCCTGGCAACGGATGGGCAATCGAAAATCAAGAATCAGATGTCGCAGCCATGTTACCTGAAAGCTTCGATTTTTTCGAACCGCGCCTCCTGCTCGACATGGCTCAATTGCCTTTAGTCTGTGTCTCATTCACACCGCGGCTTCAGCCCGGTGTCAAAGTTCGCTCTGAGACCTCGAACCGTTTTAACGGTTTTTATCAGCGCCACCGTTCACCTGGCCCGGGGAAAACCGTTAAAACGGTTAAGAAAACCAAGGGTCTAGGCTCTGTCACCGAGCTGAGGCCACGGGTGTGAATGAGAGGCGAGCGTAATCGCGCCTTGCGGTTTTCGCAGGCACAGGCTAACCAAAGCTGACGAGGAACTTATAGCTGAGGGGACTGAGGTAACTACTTTGACGCGGCCCGGTAGGCCAGTATTCGTTCGACGTACTTCGCGATCACGTCAGCTTCGAGGTTCACTTCGTCGTTTGGTTGGAGGTGCGAGAAGTTGGTCACTTCCCAGGTCTTGGGAATCACGGCGATCTCGAAATAGTCGTCCATTAGCCCGGCGATCGTGAGGCTGATACCCTCGACGGCGACCGAGCCTTTGAACACCAGGTACTGGCCGATCTCTTCGGGATAAGCGATGCGCACTGTCCAGGAGCCGCCGTGATCTGTCGCTCCCAGGAATGTCCCGCGCGCATCAACGTGACCCTGCACAATGTGGCCTCCCAGGCGGGTTGTTGGAGTCACTGCGCGCTCGAGATTGACCGGTGCTCCCGGCAGCAGTCTTCCCAATGTTGACCGCTGCAGGGTCTCGCGCGAGACATCGGCGGCGAAAGAATCTTCGTGCACATCAAGCGACGTGAGGCAGACGCCATTGACCGCAATCGAATCGCCATCGTGCGCATCCTCGGTAACTGTGTGTGCCGTGATTACAATCCGCGCGTCTTCACCGCGCCTGTCTATCGAGTGCACGCTTCCAAGTTCTTCAATGATGCCGGTGAACACGTAGGGAATTTTAGATTTTAGATTTTAGATTGCGGATTTGATGCTCATTTTCCATCTTGAAATTTGACATCAATGACTTCCTATTTCGTGTCGGTTCGTGTGATTTCGTGGATCGGTTCTTCTTTCTCGGGGCTTAGCCAAGTCGACGCAGCAGCTTCATGACTTCCTTTTCTCTGACCTCTCCCGAATCGCAACTATCATCCGTTGCAAAACTTCGTCAATAGACAATCCTGTGGAATCAAGAACTATCGCATCCTCAGCGACCGTGAGCGGCGAATCGATCCGGGTCGCGTCGCGTTGATCACGTTCAGCCATGTCCGCAAAGGTCTCATCAAAACTGACGCTGCTGTCATGAGTGTGTTCCTCGACGAAACGTCGCTTCGCGCGCTCCTCCGGAACTGCGGTCAGGAAGAACTTTACGTCCGCATTAGGAAAGACCACGGTTCCAATGTCTCGTCCATTCAACACCGCACCCCGCTCACCCATTTCTCTTTGACGCGCGACCATTGCCCGGCGTACTGCGGGAATTGCGGAGATGACCGATGACAGATGTGTGACTTCTTCACTGCGGATCTCCTCGGTAACGTCGCGACCCTCGAGAGTGACCTCCATCGAATCGGGTTCACCTCGTAAATCGATACTAACTCGGGAGGCCAGCGAACCCACTGCGACGTCGTCGTTGGAATTGATGCTTGATTCCATCACCGCCAGTGCCACCGCGCGATACATCGAGCCGGTGTCGATGTAAAGCAGGTTCAACTCGCGCGCCAGCATACGACCAAGCGTCGACTTGCCCGAACCCGACGGGCCGTCAATTGCGATGATTAAAGGATGGGACATAAATTGTTTGTCCGTTGTCCGTTGGCCACTGGCCACTGGCCACTGACTATTTCGCGAACTCAACTATCCGGTCAATCAGCCTATCATCTCCATTGCCCACGAGACTAAGAAGAGTAAAGTGATTAGTACCAGTAATGATCCCGGTTTCAGCCGAAACTCCGTTGGTACGCAAGAGACACGAAAGCTCGTCAGCTTCCTCTTCCAGCTTCTCGTCTTGCTGAGCGTTGAGCAAAAGAAAAGGTGGTGCATCCGCGCGAACGTGATTTACCGGTGACGCCTGAGCCCGGAACGTAGAGTCTTTCCCAAATGCTGCTCTGGTCATCAGATGCTCGGCCATCCAATTACGCCTCGCGAAATGGGCCAGGTTGTAGATTCCGCAGATTCCGATCACTCCGCTGATTGCCGTAACCGACAAACCTACTTCGTCGAGATAATCCGGGTCGAGCGCGATCAAAGCCGCCAGATGCCCACCGGCCGAGTGTCCGCTGACAAACACTTTCTTTGGATCTCCATGGTACTGATCAATGTTTTCCCTGATCCAACGGAAGGCATGGGCGGCGTCGCGCGCGGGTTCGGGATGCTTGACCCGAGGCGCGAGACGATAATTGACATTGACAGCAACCAAGCCACGCGCCGCCAGTGCTTTGCAGACGTTAGCGTGCACTCCCAGCTGGTCGTCCTTATCCGAGGCACGCCAACCACCACCATGCATGAACAGAACCACCGGATGCGGACTCGGCAGCGTAGACGCGGGCGCGTAAACATCCAGTGACTGCAACGATCGGTTCTTTCCGGGCTCGGGGTGGTAACAAATGTCTTTCTTGATCAGCAGCCCGGCGGGACTAATCGGGATCGGACGACGCAGACCATCCAGTTCAAATTGAATCGAGTAGCCTCTGTCAAAGAGCGATGGCGAACCGCGTAGACGCAGGAACTCGATGGCAGTCTGTAGCAAACCGGGCATCTTCGCCGAAAACGGTCGGGTGAACTCTAGAGATCACGTAAGAGATCGCAAGCTGCCGACTTCATCCCGTAGGGATCCAATGTATTGAGCCCTTTAGACAAACGCCGAGAAGACTTCATTCGAGAGCAGCGTACCCGAACGAGTTAACTTGATCAGATCACCGTCAAACTCAATCAATCCGGCTTCCTGAAAACGCGCCAGGTCTGCCTGGTGTGACTCTCTTGGATCATCGCCGAATTGCGAGTGGTGCCGCTTCAGATCTACTCCCTGCATCATGCGCAGACCAAGGAACAGAGCTTCGGCGCCTGCCTGATGATCGCTTAATTCAATTCGCTCCACGATCGGCGAGGAGTCTCTCTGAACTAAAGCAGTGTAGCGAGCGACATCGCGCTCATTGGACCAGCGTCGTAAGCTCCCGTCATATGAATGTGCGGAACAACCGAAGCCATAGTAAGGCGCGCCAGTCCAATACTTCGTGTTGTGCCGCGACTCGAATCCGGGTAAACAAAGATTTGATATCTCATAATGCTCGTATCCTGCCGCGCCGGCGCGATCAAGCATCAATTCATACATTTGCGCGGCCAGGTCGTCATCAGGCTGCGGTTGCATACCTTTCCTGATGTGCTCGGCCAGAGGGGTGCCTTCATGGACCTCGAGCAGGTAGAACGACAGATGTTCGGGCCTTAGTCCGAGCGCTTCATCGAGGTTTCGTTTCCATCCGTCGAGAGTCTGGCCTGGCAATCCGGCGATCAGATCGAAGCTGACATTATCGAATCCGGCGGCTCGCAAGTGGGTAAAGGTTTCTCGGGTTTCCTGGGCAGTGTGGGAGCGGCCGAGGCGCGCGAGTTCACGATCGTCAAAGGTTTGCGCGCCAAAACTCGCGCGATTGACTCCGACTCGGCGAAACTCTTCGAGCAGCGCAGGCGTCACCGTCCCGGGATTCATCTCCATCGTGACTTCCAGGTCTGCCTCAGCTTTGACTACGAAACGCGTGTGTATTGCGGCAAGTATGATTTGGATCTGTGAAGCTGAAAGCAGCGAAGGTGTGCCACCGCCAAAGTATATGGTGTCGATTGCAGCCGGAGACTCAACATCGCGCCAGGCCACAATTTCTTTAACCAGCGCATCGACGTAACTCGTGGCCAGCGTGCCCTCATAAATCCCGGTCGCAAAGTCGCAGTAGGAGCAGCGCGACCGACAGAAGGGAATGTGAATGTAAATTCCAGCAGAGCTCATCTATTTCTTCAGACTTATGCGCCTGACGCTCCCGTCTCCGCTAAGCCTCTTACTCGACGTTTGCGCTACGTGCTCCGCCTGCGCGAATGCCCGCATGAAATTATCTCCCAGGATCTTCTTGATGTCCTTCTCGCTGTACCCACGCTTCAACAGCTCGTAGGTTATGCTTGGCAGTTTCGAAATATCTTCCATGCCTACGGGCAAACTAGGTACGCCATCGAAGTCGGAGCCAATGCCTACGTGATCTATTCCGGCGACTTTAGCAATGTGATCGAAATGATCTATCAACACTGAAAGCGGCGTGGCCGGCAGCGGGTTGGCAGCCAGCAGCTTGTTTAGTTCCTCACCCAACCGCTTCGAGTCATCTTTGTAAGTCGCTCGCAGTTCATCAAATTGCGCTTTGAGGCGGTCATCTCTTTCTTTGGAGGCCGCGGCGGCGTTCTTATCGATGAAGCCGGGATAGAAATTCACCATCACCACACCGCCATTCTTGGCAAACCGGCGCAGGAGGTCGTCAGGGATGTTGCGGGTACGATCCGCCAGCGCACGCGCCGACGAATGGGAGGCGATCACTGGCGCAGTCGAAACATCCAGCACATCGCTCATAGTCTTATCCGACACGTGTGAGACATCGACCAGCATGCCGATACGATTCATCTCTCGCACAACTTCTTTGCCAAAATCCGACAACCCGTTGTGCTTTGCTTCGTCGCAGCAGGAATCGGCCCAGTTGTTGGTATTGTTGTGGGTCAGCGTCATGTAGCGAATGCCGAGCCGGTAGAAGTCGCGCAGGGCCATCAAAGAGTCTTCAATTGCGTGCCCGCCTTCGATGCCCATCAGGGCGGCGATCTTGTTCTGCTTCTTCGCGCGGCGGATGTCGTCCGTCGAGTAGGCCATCATGAGGTCGTTCGGATAACGCTCGGCTGCGCTGTAGACATAGTCGATCATGTCAAGCGCGCGACGGGCAGAACCGCCGTCACGGACGAAACTGCGATCGACGTAAACGGAAAAGAACTCCGCCGTCAGACCGCCCTGTTTCATTCTGGCAATGTCCGTGTGGTACTTGCCGACAGACGAGACGCCGATGTCGTAGCTGTCGTCGGTCATCATCGAGAGAATGTCGTTGTGGGTATCGACCACGATGGCCTTCCGCTGAATTTCCAACGCCCTCTTCCAGAGTTTCTCGTCGCGCGGAGCGCCGGGTTGACTCGAAGTCGCAGGCTGTTGGCCGCTCGCGCCGACTGCAGACAAAATCATCAGGCCAGCGAGAATCAACGAAAAGATTTTGCGAAAGTACATCTTTGAGACCTTTCAGGGATTGATTAATGCGGTTTGAATAGCAACGCCATAGTGCAGATGATCAGCGCTAATCGTCAAGTAACCTCACTTTGCAGGTCAGGAAGGTGGGAGCTAAGGAATCGCTGATCTAACAGCTAGCCTCCTCGCACGGGAGGCAAAGCCGCAAGTGCAACTGTGGCAGGCCACATTGCTCAAACTATGTGGGGGGCTCAAACTGCACTTGATGAGTCGATTAAGCTACAAGCTAATCTGCCTTCTGCTGACCCTTGTCGGCGGCATCGCTGTCACACAGCTCAAGAGAAGTCTATTCTCAGTAAACACTTCGTCGATGGCTGCGGATACTGAGGGAGCGGTGAAAGCAAACCCGCCACCATCAACCGTTGACCCCGAGCGGCCCGCTGATTTCTTTATCGCCGAAAACCCGTGGATGCACGACGGTTACACGATTGAGAAAAATTCCAGAAAGGCTCCGAGGGATGACGGCGATGGCCCTACCGCAACGCCTGCACGGGCAGACGTTCACTACGTCGTTGTTAAGAAAGCAGGAAAGGTCCTGGGTAGATTCGATGCTAATGTTTACTTCGGGCTTGGGAATTCAGCCGACTTCGCCCTCTTTCCATTTCTTGGGGGCAAAACCCAGCAACTATTCATTTCGCAGGATGTGCCTAGAGGAGGATGCCAATGGATCGTCAGCCTATCACCCCGCTATCGGATCATATTTGACGGTAGTAAGTACGGCGTTGGGAGAGAAGGTTATGATCTGGCGACGAAGGATCTCGACGGCGACGGTGTATACGAGGTGATTGCACCAATCACAGATTTTTACGATCTGCAGGACAAGATGAGCATTTCTGCTATCCCACTTCCGGATATTATCTTTAAGTTTGATCCTCGAAAGAAAATGTATCGACCAGCCAATTCACTTTTCAGAGACTATGTATTCCAGCAACTGGTCACGGTTCCGAAAGTAGCCGACAGTAAGGCCCAGGACTTTCAACATCGCTCGGCTGTCATATCCAATCTATTGATTCATGTCTATGCAGATGACGAGAAAACAGGGTGGAACCTCTACGACAGGACCTACAGTCTCGACGACAAGAAAGAGATGAGGCGAAGGATTAAAGCACTCTTACGCAACCAACCCGTCTACAAATTCATTTACAATCATCGCGGACGCAAGTCATGATTCAACTATGTCAATCCTGATCGCCGAAGACAATGTGGCCCAGCGCAATTACCTGCGCGAGATTCTGGAGCGTGAGTTTCAGAAACACACCCCCGTACTTGAAGCCGGTGATGGCGAGGAGACCGTTAAGCTGGCGCTCGAGCACCGACCCGAAGTTTGTATTCTGGACATTCAGATGCCCAAGCTCTCGGGCGTAAAAGCGGCGCGAGCTATCTGGCGCGACTTCCCCGCCGCGCGGATCATCTTCTGGACCCAGTTTCCTCATGAGATCTACATCAACGAGATTCGCAAGATCGTAAAGTCAGTCGATCCGCCACCGGCATACGGCTTCATTCACAAGAACAATCCGGAGTCGCGCTTTCTGCGTTTCGTGGCCGCGGTCCTTGAAGATGGCGCGGACATGATCGATCCCGCGTTCAAAGATTCTTTCAAACGGCCATTGCTAACCGAGTTTGAAGCCGAAGCGCTCTATTACCTCGCGCTGGGACTCTCCAACTGGGCCATCGCGCGCAAATGCAGTCTGAGTCTGCGCGGTGTCGAGAGCCGGCTGGCCACGCTTTACGAAAAGCTTTTCCTGTCAGTAGCGGAAGGGACCGACCGTGAGGCGTATGACAAGCTCGCCTATAACGTCCGCACCCGCGCATTCTTCGAGGCCCTGCGACGTGGGTTGCTGAACAACGATGAGTTGGAGAAGGCGGCCGAGGAGTTGGATGCATGGCTGGAACGCGACAGCAAGCGATATCTGGAGGAACAAAAGAAAGAGGCGGGGACGAAGAGACGGGGTGACGGGGAGAAACGGTGACGGGGAGACATTGTAGGGGCGTCCCTCCGT
>JAMQPI010000435.1 GCA_023717565.1 Pyrinomonadaceae bacterium
CAGGACGCGCAACCAGGGATCGTCTCCAGAAACGTCAGGGACAATCTCTCGGTAATCGCTGCCCTCTTTTGCGTCACGAAGCAATACCCAGCCTACGTGCGCATGCAGAAATCCCATCAGTGGTGAATGAGGATCGCCGTGTTTGTCAGCCATCTGATGGTGACGACGGTGAATTGCCGCCCAACGCGCCGGCCCCCCCTGCAAGGCGGCGGCGCCCATCCACGTGAGCACGCGCCTCATCCACCGAGGCGACACACACCCTCTATGAGTGAGCAGGCGGTGATAGCCGATACCTATCGCGAACGTCGTCGCGAGGTACAAGCCAACAAACAGGATCAGATCAACTGGGCGAGGCCAGAACCACAGCCCTAACAGACCGACAGCGTGTAAGCTCACAACCAGAAAGCTGTGGGTCCAATTCAGCTGAGAAAGTCTTGGCGGGTTTTGTTCAATGGCGGGATTGATTGTGGACTCGATCACCGATAATCGTTTTCCTTCAGTTCGTAGATTCGCTCGTTTAGATACTCGACGATGATTGTTAGACTTCGGCCTTATTCGAGGTAGTGTTCACCCAACCTCGTTTGCAGCGCAACGGGCACGGCCTTCCAACTGGCCATAGCAAGTGATTGTGGTGTGAAGTCTGCCGCGATAACGCGCGAGACGCGCCACTGGGCCGCCTTCTCCTCATATAGCCAACGATAGAAGGGGCCATTCCCGCGGCGGCTATAAAAAACCTCTGGGCCGGTATGCAGTTCTGTCCCATTGGGCTTGATGTAGACTCGTAATCCGTTCATCGTCATGTGGGCGCTATCCAGCGTGTTTACGCAATCGATTGTGATTTGCCACTCAGAGGCCGATCAAAGCCTCCGTCGTTGTCCTTCATAGCCGGGACGGTAAAGGGCACCAGGCCTCGCTTCACTTCTTCGAGCGCAATAGTAGTGTTTCTTCGTCTCAGCGGGTCAGTCTCGATGCGCGGCGCTGAGCCATGTAGCAGTTGCTTCGTTCGCAAGCCGGCTACGATGATCAACCTAAACCTTGAATCTATTCCTGGCCAGACGCCTTCGTTGGCCACATCGCTGAAATCGTTTCTCGTTGCTTTGTGTGTTACAGCCATAATGTTTTCAGTTCCCGGTCCTTATCAAATTTGTTTGGGCCCACGCCGTCAAAGTCGTTAGCCCGAGCAGTAAATACAATGCCGGGACATCCAGTCACCTTCCGTCATTCGCTACCATTGCGCAAGATCTGCTTAAGCTGAGTATGATCTAACTCGCGACCGCGGCTCAGATTGATAGAAGGGTCGCCTACCAACCAGAAGCAAGCCTTGCCTTCATCCGTAGTCGTAAGATTCACAAACGCAGCCTCATCAAGCGCCACCGGTTTAAAGCATTCCATTCCGCTGTCGCGGGACCTCGCTATCATGGCCTCGCGAGTGCTATGAAAGATTGGCACTCGAAACTTCCCGTGATCATCAAGCGCAAACCAGTCACCATTGGCCCGTTGCATGGCATATAAAGCGTTAATTGCCATTTCCGGGAGCACTCTCTTCGTTGCCCAACGCACCTTGCGGAAAGACCCTAAGCGCACTACAGCGCGGTCGCTGCGGCTCGCCCAAGTCGAATTGTGTTGGTGTGCGTGCAAGCATCAGGATTCCTTGGCGTAGTCGCGTGTTTTGCAGTAACAACAGACGGCACAAGGAGAGGTGCGTTTCGCGCTAATCCTGATGTCGAGAGTACGTTTCTTGAGAACAGCCAGTAAACGCGGAAAGTATACCATGAATTGCACAAAACCCGGGGGTTCTCCTGATGACGTGAAGGGCGGACCCCACAATCCGCCCATCCCTCCCCGGTAAATAAAATGGCCTGCTATCTCTCTGCGTCAGCACCGCTGCCGCATGATTTGCAAGGCCTACCCTACGCCAGCTGCCATTATATGTCAAGTGCAGAATATATCTTGTATAGACAATATTGCTCGCATATGGTAAATAGTTTCCACGGAGGGTTAGACTATGATTGAAATTCGAGTCGACCAGCTATTGGAGGCGCAGGGGCGAACCTTCTACTGGTTGGCCAAGGAAACAGGCATCAGCCACACTACGCTATGGCGTTTTAAGAAAGGGAAAGCGCTCGGAATCAATTTCGAGACCCTGGAGAAAATGTGCCAGGTGCTTGGCTGCCAACCCGGCGACCTCCTCACGTTCATCAACGAAACGTCGAGCCGTAAGAACCGCAGCACCAGGAAGCAAGCAATTGTAACGGTAGGCCACTTATCTGCCGGCCGGGACCGCAAACCCAAAAAGATTGCCTGACAATTCACCCGCCTGGGCGCGCCTCAAAGCTCGGGCAGCCAGCATAGGCAATCGAACACAGAAAGAACACAACTTGCGGCGGCCGTTTCTGGATTTCAAGGGAGAAGCTGAGCATCTTCCTAGTCACGGTGCTCGGTGATCTGAGTTCGACTATCCGCATACTTATCGCGGTACTCAGTGCCATCCTCTGTCGTTATGCCTCTGAACAGCATGGCTTCATCAGCCTCACTACCTTTTGCCAACAGTTCGGCCTGCACCTGATTCCAGCTCAACCCGCTACCGAGGATCTGGTTTGGGCGCTTGACGAGATAGTGTCTCGTGTCTCGACTGACAAGCTTTGCTCGACTCATAGAATCAATGTCCCAGCGGAATTCGTTGAAAGCGCATCTTCTCGTGCGGGTCCTGCCACGAAATGTCCAGCACGTAGGGTTTGACTTGACCTTCAATCTCTTTGAGGCGTGCCAGGTGGTCGCCATCTGCGTCTACCGGTTTTCCCTCAATCCAGGTCTTTGGAGACAGCACCGCCGTCCCTCTTGGTTGGATCGAGTCTATCGTCGCAAATCTAATGTGGGCCTGTGAGGGGCCGCCACCTAGAGTTTCGATATCTTTCAAAAAGATGCTGAGAATCTCTACCGATTTGAGCGTTTGGTCGCCCCGATTCGTCAACTCTAAGACAACTGTCGATCCCGAATCGAAAAGTCGCAGGGTAAAAGGCTTTTCTGTGTGGTTGCTAACGCTCATGGTTCCTCTTCTGGAATCGGCATTGCCTGCCTACAAAGCAGGACCCAGCTTCCCAGGAGGCTGAAAGCCTCCGCCGAATTGGTCGTAACAGAGGCCTGGGCCTCAAGGACTCGGGGGAATGGCGAACTAGTATCGCTGACGACCACCGCCGCCGCCGCCACCACCGCGATCTTCGCGAGGCTTGGCTTCGTTAACGTTCAAAGCGCGACCACCCAACTCCTTACCGTTGAACTGTTGGATAGCTGCTGCGCCTTCTTCCTTGGTCGACATTTCCACAAAGCCGAAACCGCGTGAGCGACCTGTTTCGCGGTCTTCGATCAAGGAAACACTCTCGACCGTACCCGCCTGTGCGAAGAGTGTTTGTAGATCACTGCTGGAAGTTTCGAACGCGAGGTTGCCGACATAAAGTTTCATAGTCATTGGTTTTGATTTTCTTAGTTATTGAGCTGTGGGTTTCAGGTGATCTGGAAGATGCCAGAGGAGCTGAGAAGGGAGTGAGCTGGACTCGGTTCGGAAATAACCTTACGCCAAGGAGTGCTATATGTCAAATGTAGGATATATCTTGTATGCTTCGGCTGCTCGCCTTTTCACGAATAACTGAGCTTCATTTACCTCGCGAACCTGGTAAGCCATGGCAGCCATCATGAGAATGCCTTGTTCGGTCTCGAGATGAGCTGACGAATTATTTCTTCACAAACTTAAGGGCCACCCCGTTCATGCAGTAGCGCAAGCCGGTTGGTTCAGGGCCATCCTCAAAAACGTGCCCCAGATGCCCATCGCATCTAGCACACAACACTTCCGTGCGGGTGGCTGACAAACTATTATCCACCTCCTTGAGAACGTTTTCCCTGGCAATCGGCTCCCAGAAACTGGGCCATCCGGTGCCCGAATCAAACTTAGCGTCGGAGCTAAATAGGGGCAACCCGCAGCTCGCGCACACAAAGGTACCCTGCTCGTGGTTTTCATTGAGCGGACTTGTGTACGGCCTTTCAGTCCCCTTCTGGCGCATGACGTAATACTCCTCGGGCGTAAGTATGTTTTTCCACTCGGCATCTGTTTTAGACACTTTGCTGACTCCTTTGGAACCCTTCGTTTTCTTCTTACCTTGCCCGAAAGCAGACGAGACAACACGTAGGTCGGAGAGTGCTGCCAGTCCGGCCACGGCGATGGTTGTAGAAAGAAATGAGCGTCTATTCACGGTTAAGACCTCTCCTGACTGAATGACTACTGCGTGAATCAAAATACGTTACCACTTAGGCAGTTGGATGTTTAGTCCGTGTGAGCCACTAGCCTACCGACTCCTAGCATCGATCCTTACTGCCTGAATTTTGCGTTTCTGTTCGCTGGCTCCTACGCATTTCTCACTGATGTGTCAGATGCTTGTTGCATCCGAAAGATTTTCGCCACTCATGGATTAGGTCGACTTACCGTTTCTCCCTTATTCTCACCCCACATTTCATCGCGACCGTGGCACCATCGTTGCACTCACCCACATGGACTAGAACCCTAACGTGAGAAGGAGACGAAACTTCGATTCACGTGGGGCAGCAACTGAGCGTCAAATTGACGACTCGAGGAAACTTATCATGCAGAAGACAAACCCATGTTGTTTACTCCTCTCATGCCTGCTCGTGTTGGTTACTATTACGCAGCCGGTAAATGCGCAACAGGCCGACCCGCCCGCGCCCGCCGTGGAAGTGGCATCTGCTACTAAGCCAGCGGAGACTCGCCAGACAGATCCGCAGACCGAAAAGGTCAAAATCAAGATAGCTAAGCTCGGGGTTGGCGCCAAGGCGAAGGCCACTATCAAACTCAAGAATGGTTCTAAGACAAAAGGCTACATCGCCCAGGCCGGAGAGGACGACTTCTTGATTCGCGATCGGAAGACTGATGCGCCAACTACAATTCGGTACTCGGACGTAGCGAAGGTCGAGGAAAACCAGGGTCACTCGACGGCGAGAAATATCGCCATTGGTGTCGGCATCGGTGTGGGCGCCCTCCTGGCCGCCATATTTATTGCGATTTCCACTCTTGATTGACACCCCTAAAGGTGCGATTCGATGCTCTGAAAGTAGTGTGGCTTTGTTGGTGATTTCTGGCTTGCGTCTGTGAGGTCGCGCCAGATGTTGCGCGGTAGTGTCCACCGTCAAGTACGTCACTAGCTCTAACGCAAAAGAAACCGCTGCGAAGCACGCGCAGCGGTTTCCTCAGAGCACATCGGCCTTACAACTTACTTACACTTTGAATAACCACAATCGCGACAGAAGTCACAGCCACTCGCATGTTCGAGCTGACCCTTACACTCGGGGCAGATGCCAATCATTGTGGACATGATGGCTCCGGTGACCGGCGTAGGTGAGACTTGAGCGTTGGCCTGCGCCTGCTGCTTGCCCAGGGCACGCGCCGAGTCGGGGAGGGTCTGCAAACGGCGATTGGTGATCATGATGCACTCGGCCACTGCTTGTTCAGGCGAGGTTAGTAGACGCTCGTTGAACCAGACGGCGTGTGTACCCGTAACCTTATTAAGGCTGTAAGCCACTTCCGCTGCGTCAAAGCCACCTCGTAACATCTTCGAAGCCAGCAGTCCCACACCGCCACTGATGGGACCGGTGGCGAACACTTCCTGGATCATGTGGTTGTCGTGATTGACGGTAACGTACAGATTTTGACCGTCAAAGGGAATCTGCCAGGTGGCGCCGCTCAGCTCGCGCGGTCGCTCAATCCGAATCGCTGTCAGTTCCGGCGCCGTAATTCCATCGTCGGACCGCTGTCTGCTTTGGGCTTCCGCCTTCGCTTCATCGTCAGCTTGTTCTCTTACCAGCGCCCCGGCTTCTGCTCGAGCTAGTCCTTCGGTTTCCGGATCGATGGCCACAACGTGGGCCGCATCAGCATGGCTTGCCGGCGGTGAGTCAAGCACTTCCGCAGTCGCTTCGGTGCTGGCTGTTGCGCTCTTCGGGGCTACATCTGGGGGGGCTTTCATCGACGTAAGCACCTGGTTTTCGCGTGAGCCATCGCGATAATAGCTAACCGCTTTGCAACCCAGCTGACGTCCTAACCGATAGAGTCTGTCCACCGACTCGACGGTATCATCAACCGCGCCGTTGCAGGTCTTCGAGACGCTGTTATCGACATTGCGTTGGGCCGCGGCCAGCACATGGATGTGTTGTTCGGCGCTGATATTCATCGCCGAGATAAAGTACGGCGGCAGTTCGTTTTCGTGCTCACAAACGTAAGCGGCCGCGGCATCGATCGACTCCTGCTCGGTTTGGTCGACATTGATTCCCAGCGCCTGCGCCGCGAGCGTGTGGACATAAGTGCGGGTACCTAACGTGTCTTTGCGCACATAGGCCCATGAGAAATTGGGCTCAATGCCTGAAGAGGTTTCGGCGACGAGGGAAATCGTTCCGGTCGGCGCGATAGTAGTGACTTCGTAATTGCGCGGAGTTAGCGGGACATCGCGAGGAATGCCAATCTGGTTGTAGAGAAAATCCTCGTAAGCCTCACGGTTCGGCTCAAACTCGGGGAACGTCCCCTTCTCGGCTCCGATTCTGATGCTCGCGATCCACGACTCGCGGCGAATGAAGCTCATCATCTCATTCATCAGGTCAATGGACTCCGGCGAACCGTAAGTAACTTTTAGACTCAAACAGAGGTCGGCAAAGCCCATGATTCCCAGGCCGACGGGCCGCGTGCGAGTGACCACATCGTTAATCTCCGGTAGCGGCCAGGCGCAGGTATCGATCACATTATCCAGAAACCTGGTGCAAAGATGAGTAACTTCACGGAGTCGGTCCCAATCAACTCGATCCTCTTCGTTATAAAACTTCGCCAGGTCAATTGAACCCAGATTGCAGGAGTTGGAGAAATGCAAAAACTGTTCACCGCAGGGATTGCAGGAATAAATCGGCCCCATCGACTTCATCATATGGTTATGACGATTCACCTCGTCGATGAAGGCAATTCCGGGTTCGGCATACTTGTGCGCGCTGGCAACGATACGATTCCAGATGTCGGGCGCGAACACCATCCCCGGCCGCGGCGGTTCTTCAATAGTGCACTTAGAGAGATCCGCATTCACATACGATTGCTTGTCCGGAAAAGTCAGGGTTGAGCCATCAGTGCTCCGGTAGACAATATAGTCGCCGTCTCGCACGGGATCGTAGATCGAGTCATTCCATGATTCGCCGTTGAATTCGAGCTGAAACCACTCATTGTTATCGACCGCTCTCAGGAACTTGTCAGTGACATTGACGGAGATGTTGAAGTTGGTCAGCGAGTGCTGATCATTCTTGGCATGAATAAAACGCAGCACGTCAGGATGGGTGACTCGTATCATTCCCATATTTGCACCGCGACGCACTCCGCCCTGCTTCACGACGTCAGTCACCTGGTTGACGATATTCATGAAAGAGACCGGGCCCGAGGCGACTCCGCGGGTGGAACCAACCAACGCGCCTGAGGGGCGCAGGAATTCATAGGTCATCCCGGTACCGCCGCCGGTTTGATGAATAGTAGCTGCCGCCTTGGCGTGATCCATGATGCCGGTGATCGAGTCAGGAACATCAAGCACAAAGCAGGCCGCCAGTTGTCCATTAGCTTTGCCGGCATTAACCAGGCAGGGCGTGTTGGGAACAAACTCACGCGCGAGCATTACCTGACTCATAGTTTCGAAGAATTGATCGCGCTTCGCAGGATCTCTTTCAGCAGCCGACACATGACCCACTACTCGGCGCACGATGTCAGGCCACTCCTCTAATGGGCGGGCTTTGGCGTCCTTCAATGAATATCGTTTGTTAATTACCCGCTTGGCATTAAGCCCGAGTGGTTGGCTTTTGCGCCTGGTTCCGGGAATTGATGTGGAAGGATTTATGTCGGAGGTTTGCTTGCCGATGACTGCGCTCATCTTCTTTACCTTTCAAGCTCGCGGGGACACGGGAGCCATGTAGCTAATTCAAAAACACCTCGGCGCAAAAGTACTAAAACGCCGATCTAGATGTGGTAGCGGATACTGCGGCTGGGCTTTTGTTTCGAAGCGATAAAACTCTTGCCGAACAGCAATTCGGGGGGCCTGCCACTGCTCAAATCAACCCACCTCGCCTCAAGCGGAGCGCAATATACATCTTTGTAACACCCATGTCAATATGTTGTGGTCATCTTTTTTCTCAATGCAATAGAGTGTGTTAATTAAGACTCTACCTTAACAACTAAATTACTGATACGCCGCAGTTTCAGGGTCTTTTTCTTACTCGGATCCCGCCTCCCGGGTTCGCGTTTCGGCCTGTTAGTGGGGGGAGCAACTCACGAGAAATTATAGTCCAAGTTTGAGGAGATGCTAAGTGGTCAGCAGACGCTCGCGGACAGGTAATATCTAGCGGCTAATTTGTGCCCAGATCTCCGTTCTGAGAGACGCAAGGCAAAAAAACGATCGCCGGAACCGGAGCTCCCGGGCTTATTTTGAAGAGGAGCTATTTGAGAGCAGAAGTTCGTAATTGCCGATGTCGCGGTTATGCGTATCAAGTGCAGCAAAAGTGTCAGAGGTTTCTTCAAGCATCTGCTTGGTCATGGCAATCGAGTCACTAAGCTGCTCGAAATCGAGCGAAGAGACCCTTTCCGGCGTCGGCAGTGTGACCACCTGATCGTTTACCAATCCAAAGAAGTTTTCAATGGATTGCAACTGGCCTTCAACGAGCTTCACTGACCGCTCTATATCCTTAAAAGCAGCCACCCTTCTCCGGAGGATCTCGACATTTGATTGCTGGATGCGCTTCTCGCGATCATCTCGTGAAGCTTCCACTGATCGCTCAGCCTGCACCAGTTGATTTTGCACCGCCTGCCGGTTGATCGATCTAAGATGTTGCTTGCGCCGGCGATAGACATCCAACAGGTCCACGAAATCTTCCCAGCGCTGATCCAAGCTCTGAATGTTCGAGGGAATCTGTTTTGTGCCGGTGAACTTCTTGTAATTGGAATAAATCTGATTCTTCATCCAACGAAGGTATTCCACGGCTTCGCGCTCACGCGGATCGAACCCTTTTATTTGAGCCTCGCGCTGCTGCTCGCGTAGCTTGTTGAGCCGTTGCTTCTCGCGGCGGTCGACCAAGCGTCGGTAGAGTGATGTGGCAGGCACGGTAACCAGATAGGCAGTTTCGACGGCGAGCGCTGCGGCGAGCGGAGTGACATCTTGAACGTAGGCGGCGGCGACGGCAAACCCGGCCATCCCCCAGAAATTAAGGGGTTCTTTAAAAGCCTCTTTCAGATACTTAACATCAAACTTCGGAAACTCGGGCATAGACTTAAAGAGCCAAGCAGGACCATTCTGGATCCACCTGAGAAATTGTTAAGCTCAGTTATTGCGACCGCCGTTACTCAACACGGCGCTCTTCTGATCGTTTGTCGTAGTCTCACCGGCCGCCGGCAAAGCTTGGGGCTCACCCCCGGAGGTAGAGGACGGCAAAAGTCCCATATCACGCTTGTACGAAAGCAACTTATCCTGTAGCTGCATATCCATAGCTTCACGTTCGATGTCCTGCATTTGATTGTCGACGGATGCTGCGCCCAGTTGCATTTTGGCCTCAGCTGCGGCTGCCCGACGATCAATTTTGTCCCTCATCTCGTTAAATGTCGAAGCGTCATCGCCGATCTGGAACGACTCCATCGTCTGCGCCAACTGTTCCTGGAGTTTTGCTTGCTTCGACTGATTAATCAGCTGCATAGCCTCGGCGGTTCGCCGCTGCATTTGCAAGACGTAATTATCTCGGGCCTTGAGCGCCTGTTTGGACGCCAGAGTGGCATGCTCCAGTTGCTGCGACGTTTTTTGCAAATCCATTTGCGCCTGCTGAAGCTGGCCGATGTAAGCCGTTGCAATATCGTCACGCCCTAGCTTCACCGAGGCGCGAATCTTCGAATCGAGATCGACAACCTGAGTCTCAAGGCGTTCTTTGCTCTTGCCCAGAAGCTTTTCGGTAGCCATCACCTGCGCCACAGAGTTGTTCAACTCCGGGACACGGTCACGCATGTCTCTGATGGTCTGCTGAAGTACTAGTTCGGGATTTTCTGTCGCCTCGATAATGCCACCGAATAGTGCGCGCATTGAGCGCTTAACTCTGCTCCAAAGTCCCATTTGTCAGCCATCCTCCAGCAATAAGGTGTCAGATCTCCGGCGTGGCCCTTCGCGCTTGCCGGTACCAACCAAAATTCTGTCCGGCCACATATGTTTCTGTACGATGCTTGACCGCAGGCGGTTCAAATTACCAACGGAAACGGATCCGGAGTATAACAGCACTTAACGACAGGCTCCAGAAAGGACGGTCCCTGTCTTTAATGGGACGGGGTAGATCGAAGGATTTAGGGCTTTTCCTCTGGGCCTGGATCCCCATCCTGTGCTTAGTTGGTGGTTCGGGACGGGCGTTCGGCAAATTTGCCAATATCGCGTCGGTACTGCATGCCTTCCCAGTTGATTTGCGCAACAGAGCTGTAGCAAAGGGCTAGTGCCTTTTCCAATGTCTCGCCCCTGGCCGTCACTCCCAGAATTCGTCCGCCTGCCGTTACCAACTCCCCTGTTCCAGACCTTTTCGTGCCCGCATGGAAAACTGTCACGTGTTCGAGCGAAGCAAGACCGTCTAAACCTCCGATGGGGACGTCCTTATGGTATTGAGTTGGATAGCCCTGGCTTGCCAGCACAACGCAGGCTGAGCAGTCGTTAGTCCACTCTACTTTGATGTCTCGGAGTCTTTCCGATCGAATCGCCTCAAAAACATCAACGAGGCTGGTCTTCAATCTTACTAGTATCGCCTGAGTTTCAGGGTCTCCCATGCGCACGTTGTACTCAAGAAGCTTCGGTCCCTCTGCGGTTAACATCAATCCGAGAAAGAGTACGCCGCGAAAGGGAAAGCCATCTGCCCGAGCACCCGCGAGAGTGGGTTCAACAATCTCGCGAACAACCCTTCGCAGCGTCTCTGCTTCTAGAACAAAAGGTCCGGTAACGGCGCCCATGCCACCAGTATTCGGGCCTGTATCATTCTCACCGATGCGCTTGTGGTCGCGGGCAGGCGGCATTAGGGCATAATCCCGTCCATCAGCGAACAGCAGCAGCGAGGCTTCCGTACCGTCCAGAGCTTCTTCGATCAACAATTGCCTTACCGCTTCGGCACCAACAACTTCGCCGCTCATGAGGAGACGCGCAGATTCTTCTGCCTCTGCCCGCGAACTGGCAACAATCACACCCTTACCGGCAGCGAGTCCATCCGCCTTAACTACGGCGCGCGAAGCGGCAGGACCAAAAGCTCCACTGCGCAGGATCTCTTCGGCTTCCCCGGCCGATGATACGACGCGATAGTCAGCCGTCGGTATCTTGTGGCGAGCCATGAAATCCTTGGCGAACGCTTTGCTCGACTCAAGACGCGAAGCAGCCAGGCTGGGTCCGACAATCGCTAGACGGTGACGCTCAAACTCGTCCACGATGCCATCGGCCAGAGGTCCTTCCGGGCCTACAATCGTGAGGTCTATTTCCTCTGTCTTTACAAAACTAGTCAGGGCCGAGTGGTCAGTCAGGGAAATCGGCTCACACTGAGCAATCTCAGCAATCCCAGCGTTCCCGGGAACGCAATAGAGATCGAGCGCATCGTCTGAGGTCTGATTGAGCGACCAGAGAATCGCATGTTCACGGCCACCCGAGCCCAGCACCAATAGCTTCATTTGATCCTGGTCCAGCAGGGAATAAAACTCCGCATCAAGGGGCCGGGGGAGCAGAGCAAGAGTTGGGTCTTCATAGTGAAATGTTCCAACTGCTCACTTTAGCAGTCCGCGATGCTTACATGCAGTCACTGGCCTGTCAAGATAGGTAAAAGCCTCACGCCGCAGGTCTTGACACAGTTTCGCCATAGTTATACTTTCCCAACACCGTCATTCACCAGGGGAGGCTCCAGCCTCTGCATTCGGCAGCGGAGAACCAAGTCAGCTCCCCCTTCTTTGAGAGTCAATTGGATAGCTAAATCGATCCCACCAACGTGCCGGAAGTTGAGCGATCCCAGGGAGCAAGATCATGTCACAAATGGAATTCGCCAGCGAAGCTCGACCTAGTGCTGACGGCGAGTATCCCGATCGCGCTATCAAATGCGTAGATTGCGGCGAAAATTTTATTTGGACCGGCGGCGAGCAGGTCTTTTTTCACGACAAGGGTTTGAAGAACGAACCTAAGCGTTGCAAACCTTGCAAACAAGCGAAGAATGAACGGCTCGCAGCAATCGCGGCCGCTCAGTCGTCGGGAATTCGACAGCGCATTGAAGTGTCGGTGCAGTGCGCCCAATGCGGGCAACAAACGACCGTTCCATTTTATCCATCCCAGGGACGACCGGTTTATTGCCGCTCCTGCTTCCTGGCTGCTCGCAACGGGGAAACCGCGGGCTAAGCAGAGTTCGCTTCCCAATCCCGAGCTGCTTTCTGAATTCCTCGGCCCGTCCGAAGTTCCCACATGCAGATGACGTGAACGTCTCCTGCCTACTGAATAAGTCCCCACTCTACCCTGCTTCATCGGCAATTCCGCGGGACGCCATGCAATTCCACGCTCTGCAAAGCGATTTCGCCTGAGCAAAAAAGCGGGCGGGGGCCTCCCACAGCCCCCACCCTAAGGCCACGTGTCCTCACCCCACGCGACCACTTCGTCCACCGGGGAGGTGAACGCAGCCGGATTATGCAACAGTCTTCTTAAACTTTCAACAACTTGGAGGAGTTAATAGTCGTGGGATTCTCGGTCAGTGGAAACCAACGAAAGGCAACGTGAGGCTATATTAAGCAGGAGCCTATGAAAGCAACTCTCTCAGCCTTTACCGGTTCGGTTCGAAGAGCTTAGACCACTTCCAAGAGCTGCTGTCTCGCCTGCGTGAGGTGATTCTGTGGAGAACTTCTCGTGCCTAGAAAGATCCGCGAGCGCGACGATGATCAGCAGCGCTGTCACACCAAGAGTGGCGAGAATATAAAGGACAGCAGTCAGCTCTCGATAAATTAAAAAGATGGTAAGAATGCCGAGCGCGGTTATCCACGCGAAGGTTATGAATTTCCTGTTGCGAGCGCTGTTTGCTTTTCGACTCATTTAGCCATGACCTCGTAGCTTTGTGCTTCAGAATTCAAATCGGCCCATCTCCGTTGGTAGCTGCATTCTCCAACCTAGCTCCTGGATCAATACAGAACGCGCGTGGGCAGGATCTGGCCGCTGGCCGAAATAGCGCTGTTGAAAGCTCCAGACACCGCTCCCATCAATGTAGTCGGGAGACGGCTCGCAGAAAACATTGACGCTTCAGGCACTTCAACAATATCGAAAGGCTCCAGTAGCACATCTGGTTGCTGATTCTTCTTAATCGCCGAATAGTCTACGTGAATCGTGTCTTGTTCCGGAGATCCCGGTTTTTGCCGATAGATCCTGATGTCTGAAGTCTTCGCCTCTTTCCTTGCGCCGCCGACCATGGCCAGCGCTCGACCGAGAGTAAGTTGGTCACGCATGTAAACACCCTGAGGAGCAATCACACTTCCGGTGATGTACACAGGTTCCGCCTCGGTTACCAGTATGTAGTCGCCAGGACGAATCACCGGATTAGCCTCGCGCTTGCCAGCGCGAAGTTCGGAAATCCTTACCAGTACCAGCGGAATATCGGTCGCTTGAATCGGAGCCGCCTCGGCTTCCTCACCAGGCTCCGGACACATCACCGGTTCCGTGTGAAGAATCTGAATCGTTCCCGACGCCCGCTCGGTGAATCCACCCGAAGCTGCCATCAACTCGTTGAGACGCACCTTCCGCTGCATCTGAACCCGGGTAGGTTGCCTGACCGCACCAAACACAGTGGCCGGCTGTCGACTATTTCGTTGCGTTATGCGAACACTGATTTGAGGCTTCTTGAGGTACTTTCCGTAGGCATCCGCAATGTCTTTTTGGACCTGTTTTTCGGTGCGACACTTTGCGGGTATTGGAGTCTCAATAAATGGGAGAGAACTGATGTTCCCATCGCTGTCTATCTCGGGGGTAGAGTTGAGGTCCGGTTGTCCAAAAACTCTGACGTCCAAGATGTCACCAGGCCCGAGCAGATAATTCCTGATTCCCTGGTTATCTACCGAGGATGAAGACTGTGTTGGTGGTGGCGGTGCCTGGTCTTGGGCGTGCACGGGTACGCTCAGAAAAAGACAAGCAAGAATTGCCGCAAACAAGATAAATCTTTTCATAAAAGAACCTCAGAAATCAGAGAGCCCGCGCCTCGATAATTGATTACTTTGACCGGACGAGAAACCTTAAACTAACGATCCTCCGAAGGAGTAGGGTTCGGTTTCATCTTGCCAGCGCCCTTTAACTGGTGTCGGACCGGGCTTCTTCCACGCTTTCGCACCGTGCCCGGCAACGCAAAGCCGGTAAAAAGCAAGTTGCAATGATCGCACAAAAGGTTGTAGATGCCAACCATGCGTAAAAGTAGTGACGTTGGCTTATAACCTCTCCGGATACGCGATCGACCACACTTGGGACATCTTTGTGAAATCATCTGTGGGGCCTGCTCTCGGTCATCTGGGTCGCTCGATCTCTCACTCCGGTGCCTTGTGCGGTGACTTTAGACTAACTCGAAGTATCTCGATTTCTCGGCCAATTCTCTCCGCGCCAGCGATTTTAACCTCCTCTTTGACCGATTCGCGCTCCAGATAAAACAGCGCATCCTTGTATCGATCAATGGCCCGCCGGTAGTGGCCCTTGAACGCAGCACGCTCAGCTAGCTCCACCCAATGGGCGACTTTCACCGAAGCGATGAACTCCGTAATGGCCAGCTTCGAGTCGTCTAGCTCATGCTCCTCCGGAAACACTTTGAGGGCAGTGTCCAAACACTCAACGGCGCGATTGGCAGTTTCGATCTTATCTGACACTCGAACGCGCTTCTGAGCTTCGTGGGTAAGGATTCGTGAAGAGTCTCTGGCCCAGGTAAGCAGGTGATGCTTCTCAAGTCCACGAACCCGATCCTGCCCCACGCGTATGGCATTCCGCTTTTCCGGCGACAGACTTGTTGACCGCAAAGCTTCTTGGGCACTCTCAAGATAATTCTGGCAGAGATGAAAGACATCCAAATGGGAATCCGGAGTTGAGGCTGTCTCAGCTTCCGCCGATTGTTTTTGAATTGTCGCCAGCGTCGCCTCATGCAGTGAAGTGGAATAGACTTTCTTCGAGGAGTTTGGCTTGTCACCACTGACCCGTGGCCCGCCTTCCGGAACGCTGTTCTCCAGAAGATAACGGGTCCAGGCGCGCCGCATGACGACTTCGCGGGCCGAAAGCGCTACGAGTAGCACCACGCTTGCCGCCAGACCGGCTGGAACCCAGGGTGCTTCGTCGCCTCCCACAACTAACATCCACCACAAAGCAAAGAACAGTGCGATCGCGGCTGCGACTGCCGCGATCATGTATCCTGTGCTCGAAGGCATGCGGGCCCTGGATGAACGTCGGCGCGCGGCATCCCCTGAGTTGCGCACACTTGAACGCGACTCTCTCGGAAAAAACTGATCCGCTGAGTTATTGGCCAAACGATTCCCTCGGTGGAGCTGGTTCAGGATCTAGCCGCGATCGTTGCAATCCGAAGTTGGCACTCGAGGTCGGGGGTTCACGCCTGTGCCCCTCCCACACAAGCATGCTCGGCACATAGTCAACTTTTTAGGCTTTACCTGTCAATATATGACCCGTTCGCAATTCTCAGACTCGAAATGGAGAAAGGGCTAAGGAGATGGACGCAGACTTCGCGGAAAAGGTCGTACTCGTAACCGGAGCGACATCAGGCATTGGCCGGGCATGCGCATTAAGGTTCGCGAACGCCGGCGCCCGCATAGCGGCGGTTGGGCGCAATGAAAAGGCCCTGGCAACTCTCTCTAAGGAGATCGGGGAGGCCGGCGGTAAGCCCCTTTTGCTGACAGCCGATTTGTCGCGGGCAGAGGAAGGTGAACGCGTGGTTCAGCAAACCGTCGAACATGCGGGTGGCATTGATGTGCTGGTTAATGCAGCCGGCCATATTGCTACGGGAACTATCGAGGATACGTCCCTGGAAGCGTGGGATGAGATGCTCAACATCAATCTACGCGCGGTGTTTCACCTTATGCAAAAGGCCATGCCAAGTCTGATTGACCGCCGCGGAAATGTCGTCAACGTTTCAAGCGTTACAGGTTTGCGTTCTTTTCCGGGTGTCCTGGCTTACTGCGTCTCAAAAGCTGGGGTCGACCAACTAACACGTTGCGCGGCGCTGGAGTTGGCTGCACAAGGCGTTCGAGTGAATGCCGTTAACCCGGGGGTCGTCGTTACTGAGATACACAAACGCGGGGGTATGACCGACGAGCAATACGATTCTTTTCTGGAACGTTCAAAACAAACTCATCCGCTCGGTCGGGTCGGACAGACGAAGGAGATCGCCGAACTGGTGTTCTTTTTAGCGTCAGACCGAGCCTCATGGATCACCGGGGCAACCTATTCCATCGATGGTGGCCGTGCTCAAACCTGCGCCAGGTAGCCCTTAGACCTCAGTGAGCATTTGTATCTCTCCGCAAAAGATTGGCCCTGGAAACGGGAATCTGGATATACTCTGCCCGCCCGCCAACGCTGGCGGTCCGGTGCGAGCAGGTGCAAGCGGCCAAAATCTCCAAACGCTACTCGGGCGAGGGACGCAGAATGAATCCCCAATATTCAAATCCGGCACCCTTGATCAAGGCATCAGGTCACCAGAGCGCCTTGCGAATAGTGGTCGCCGTGGCGGCCGCACTTGTAGCACTACTGCTAGGTCTGATCGTTCTACTGATGATCGGCATTGAGACTGGTCCAGTTGCTCTGCTCATCGGACTCGTCTGCGCTACCATCCCGGTCCCGCTTTACTTGATGCTCGTGCTTTGGATCGATCGGTACGAATCCGAGCCTCTGTGGATGCTAGCCACCGCATTTTTCTGGGGGGCGCTGGTCGCAGTTTTTATTGCGTTGATCCTCAATACCGTATCTAGCCTGGGAGTTGCCGTCATCACAGAAAGCATGGAGGCGGGCCAGGCCTTTGGCGCAGTTGTATCCGCACCTATCGTGGAGGAAAGCGCAAAGGCATTTATTCTTTTTGTCCTGTTCTTCAAGAAGGATGAGTTTGACGGCGTCGTGGATGGCATTGTTTATGCTGCCATGGCTGGTTTGGGATTTGCCATGACCGAGAACATTCAATACTACGGGCGCGCGGTCATGGAGGCAGGTGGCGGTGGATTGACTGCGGTCCTAATTCTGCGCGGAACATTGTCTCCTTTCGCGCATCCACTTTTCACCAGCATGACTGGCATCGGACTGGGCCTGGCGCGACAATCGCGCAACACCTTCGTCAAACTGAGCATGCCTGTCCTCGGGTTGTTCATGGCTATTTCGTTGCACGCTATCTGGAACGGCTCAGCTGTGCTTTTTGGCGGCCTGGGTTTTCTGTTCACGTACCTGCTCATCATGGTTCCTGCTTTTGTCATCATTCTGGCAGTAATAGCAGTCGCTCTACGCCGGGAGGGACGAGTTGTGAAAGAGTTTCTTATTCCCGACTTTCAGGGGGGTAGGCTGACGCAACAGGAGTACGAGCGAATGTGCACGATTCGAGGGCGCATGGGAGCTTCATTCAATGCCTTCTCGCGCGGCGGGGTTGGCCATTGGCGCGCCTGCCGACAAGCAAACCAGCTGGCCAGCGAACTCGCCTTTCATCGCAGTCGCGTGGCCCGAGGTCTTCACAGTCAGAATGCGCACGAACGTGAGGCAGCCTACCAGACCGCCTTGCAAGATCTGCTGACGCGTCTGCGCCAGACCTGATATCGAGTTCGAAGACAAAAGTTCGCGAGTTTTGTTCCTGTTCGCTTATACTAGTCAGGCCAACGTACGGTCCTTTTCACCCAAGCAGACCACGTGAAAGTTCAACTTCTACCCAGCACCTTTGACGGCCAGGGCCACGCGACCCTAGAGCAGCGCCTAACCTGTTATCTCATCGACGATTGTGTTGCGATAGATGCAGGAAGCCTTGCCATAGCTCTCACCGCGGAACAACGCGGGGCAGTGCGGGACATAATTGTTACGCACCCTCACATGGACCACATCGCCAGCCTGCCGATCTTTATCGACGATCTTTATTCGACATTAGAAGAGCCAGTCCGCGTTCACGCCACCGCCGAAGTAATCGCGCTGCTTGAACGCGATGTCTTTAACTGGAATGTTTATCCCCGGTTTTCTGAGCTTAAAAACGAGTTTGGGCCGGTAATGAAGTACGTTCCCATTCCAGAAGGTAAGGAGTTCAAGTTGGCCCATCTAACGGTGATCGCCTTGCCGGTTAATCACATCGTGCCGACCGTTGGCCTGATCATTTCCGACGGCAAAAGTACTGTTGCATTCAGTTCTGATACTGCTGAAACAGAGGAGTTTTGGGAGGCGGTAAACAGGACTCCGCGCATTGATGCTCTCTTGATTGAAGCGTCGTTTCCCAACTCAATGACCGAGCTTGCGGAGGTTTCGCGGCATTTCACGCCTGCTTCCCTGGGTCAGGAACTAAAGAAACTTGACCATAACGGCATGGACATTCTCGCGGTGCACCTCAAACCCGCATACCGCGACCTGATAATTGAGCAGCTGGACGCTCTTAATCTTCCAAATTTGAATGTGATGGAACCTGGCAGGACCTATAGCTGGTAGATACCCCTAATTCGAATCCCACGCCCTCAGCGAAACGGGAGGAACTCAGTCTCTGAATGTTCACCTATTGCGCCATCGAGTGTAACTCGGCCACTGGGAAGTAATTCTTTGACGCGGAACGTCCGTTCCTGCCGATCGCGGCCTGGCATCACTTCGGCGCGAAAGGTAACCATCATCCCGGGCCGCGCCCATACGTCAAGGTCATGGTTCCGGTAAAGTTCCTCTCTCGCTCCCATGCTCTTCTTTCTGGCTACCAGAAACGCGCTGGCGGCACCAAATGCGCCAGCCGCCAGTGCCATACCGCCGATCAGACGCTTAGTTCCCTTCTTCATTACCTTCCTAAACTTACTACTCGCAAAGCGGGTCGAGCCGGGCAGTGATCGTTGGCAAACCGCTCAGGGCCCGATCCGCGTTCATCTGGGTAAAGTGAACCCACTCGGCCGGCACCTTGTCTTCCGCGAAGACTGCTTCCACCGGACACTCTGGAACGCATGCGTCGCAGTCGATACAGGTCTCGGGATGAATCACAAGCATATCGTCATCGAGATGAAAAGCCTCAACAGGACAAACCAGCGCGCAGTCAGTGTACCGGCAGTTGACGCATGGTTCTGCAACGACGTAGGTCATTCAGATGTAGCCTCCTGATATACGAAAGATTAAGTGTCGACTCTGGTGAATGGGCAACATTGCATCCACGGGATTCGCTGAAGGGCGATTGGGGCAATTTCCCACGGCCGACTAAGTTAAACTCACCTATAATTAAGCACGAATCGGGAAGTTTTGAAAGATGTCATTTGCCTTTGAGTCCTTCGCTCGTTGCACTGACCGACCCCTATTCCGATCTTTGTTCCAACCAGGAGCGAACGGGAGCCTCAGTTGAAAAGTCGTAGAAGCCAAGATCTCTCTGGGACAGCATTTTGGTGAGCAGAATAATCTGGCCCGTGTGCATCGAGAAATGCTCGGTCACATGGAAGATAGCTGCGAGCGCTGTGACTTTGGTTCCTTGAATCTGATACTGCTCGAGGCATCGCTCAATCTCAAATCCCGCGAGTACCCTGTCCACCTCACCCAGCGTTTTGCGGAGCGAGGCGATTAGCTCAGTTCGCGGAATCATTGCCCGCTCATCGAACTCGTGTTGCCGCTGCCGGGCGTCGATCTCCCCGCCCAGGCCACTGATAATCCACTGCCTGGCGTTACCTGCGAGGTGTAAGCAGAGGTTACCGATACTGTTTGATTCCGGATTTGCCCGCCACCAGACCTGCTCGTCAGATAGAGTGTTCAAACACCTTTCAAGCTTCGGCAGGTATTCGCTACATAGAAATTGGCGAGCCTGCTGCACGAAAGCTCGGGCGACTACGTCTTCCTTGACAGTATTCTGACTATTCACTGGAATTAGAAATAATCGGGCCCGACATCAATCAGCCTGGTCTTCCGAGCCAACGGGTTCTGGCTTTCGTTTGTGTTTTGCTTTCCGACCGGCAGGTCTGGCCTTCTCCTCAGGCTTTGCGTGACTCATCGGGTGTCCGGGTGGAGCTGAAGGTTTTCTGATGCTCTCAAAAATCGGACGCTCTTTCCTCGTAGTTCTTTTCCGCCTGGCTTCTATCGTAGTCATTTCAACAGCTCCCTGTGTGTGCAAATGTTCACTCACTGAGGCTTTTTGTGGATGCTATTCCCCAACAGCCCGGGTGTCAATTGACGGATAACTGCGGGAGTACGCAGCCGTGCTCGCCGGGTTGGACGCTGAATCTCTTAGATTGATCTTGTGCTAAGCCGGAGAGCCAGGACGACCCTCCGGTAGGTGCTAAATTTCGCTCGGTCGAGGCGTATCTGACAAAAACTTGAGGGCGTTTGCGGTCTCAGCGCTACGCTTTTGCTGTAACTCATTAACCCAATTGGTTACTGTTTTGACCATTTCGCGTGCAGTTTCCCGCGGCGAATTTGGCTTCCGTTCAGCGGTTTGCTGATGCTTTAGCTGGCCCTTCTTGATAACCCGAACTGTTTTCTTTCCTGACATTGTTTGTTTACCTTCGCTTCTTGCTCCTAAAGAACGCTTTTCCCTTTCTGAAGTTCCGTAATTCCCTTTGATCCGTATTTCCAGAACGCGGTTGCTTGGTTATCTTGCAAAGATCGGGCCGAAGAGTTTTGTAATCCTCTGAAAACGATTACAAGAGAATATTTACGAAACTGGAAACCCTTTGGATTGGTTGACAGAGATCATTGGTTCCGAAACGCTAGTAAATACGTACACCTCCTTGGGAGTCGCGTAGGTTTTTGCGACAGCCACCTGGCGGCTCTTTTCGCGCTCCTTCTCTCGCATATCAATCTGCCAAATATTCTTCTGGGTCTGATAGACGACGAAGCAGAGGGCGGCAACGGCTCCAGCGTTGACGTATTTTAGGCCGCTAATCATGTATCTCGTGCCGAATAGAATCAGCAGCGTATTAATGACGATGAGAGCGAGTCTGAATTCGGTCGGACCGAGTTTAAGATAGCTGATGGTCAGCCTGTCTGTGGCCGAGAAAGCCAAAAACGCACTCACAGCAAAAGCGGCGAACACCGCCAGCAAAAACAGCAACTGGTAACGCGATTTTTCTGGAAGGATGAATGCGTAGCCAATTATCACGGAGCACAGGAAAACGTAGTCGAGCAGGTGATCCATGTAGTAACCCCACCTGAGTAGGCCTGTGTTGCGATATTTTCCCACCTTTCCGTCGTAGTGATCAGTCAAGTACTGAAAGAAGATCATCAATGAGACACCCCACAACCAACGAACGTCAGTAGCGGCGAGATAGCTGAATCCCAGGATCAGCAGCGACCAAATCAGCGTCAGCATCGTAAGATGATGAGTCTGCAACCACGAAGGTATTTTTGGTACGACGATTGGTGATAGCCGCCGCTCGAGTGGCGAAAGAAATGATGTGTTGGTTTTGTTGGCTCCACCGAATTGTTGATTTTGCACTTTTTATGTCCTGAGCTTCAGTCTTCCAATACTGCTTGAGCAAACTCCAAGCCAGGCATGAACGGACAGGCGTTCGGTTGTTTTTGATGGTTTTAGCCGAAGAGCAGGCACACCGAGACTCTGGACGGGCCTTACAGGTGCAGCATTTTTCTGACTGTTTTGTGAATGAACCCTGGCTCGCGGCGCTGAGTCCAACAGGTGGCGGAGTCAGATGAAAACCACCGACTGTGAGCTCGGAATCTCGAAGCGCCGCCGGCAATTCTTGCACGCAAGCATATCGTCAATGCGCACCATGTAATCCCGGGATTTTTGGAAACGCGCACGATCCTGCTCGTTCGCACCGCGTGGAGGCGCTGGCTTTCGGGTGCGCTTTA
The DNA here is from genome assembly GCA_023717565.1 of Pyrinomonadaceae bacterium. GTDB lineage: Bacteria > Acidobacteriota > Blastocatellia > Pyrinomonadales > Pyrinomonadaceae > PSRF01. Next base: position 22,065 of record JAMQPI010000435.1, read on the forward strand.
GCCAACGCACATCAAATTCGCCGCGGGTCCGACAGTGAGGACAACTGAAGGTCGCTTTTTTGACTTCCTGCTTCTCGTTAAAGAAATCTTGTTCGTTCATAGGGTTATTCTGCCACAGGATCCAAAAATGGGAGGAGGTCATCCATCCTAAATCTCTATCGCTCCGTTGATGTTATCTTGCTCACCCAGTTCACGCAGATACCGAAAACTGTAAATACCGGTCTCGTGCCCATCGCTCCAGCGAAAATTTAGTGCATAGCGGCCGACTATACTCAGGTCCGCAATAGTCAGCTCCGACGATATCGTCTCTGGCTTCAAAACGCGCTGACCGGTCCACTCGTTGACGCACTGCGCGCATGGACAAGCACGTCTCAGCCCAGCGGCTGAAAACTGGGAGACATGATCGTCAGCCCACGTGATACGCAGGCCAGCGTCCCCTTCC
>JAMQPI010000436.1 GCA_023717565.1 Pyrinomonadaceae bacterium
GGATGGAAGAAAAGAACCCTGGCGGCGGGAGTTGAAGGGCTTACGGGTACGTTGTAGGGCTGGCGACCAAAGAAAGGACGGCCAGCAAGTAGGACTGTTTTTTCACTTGACGCCCTTTCATAAAACAAAGCCTTGCAGCTGCCGGCGCGATAGCATGCTTCTCAAGTAACTTCTTTCCTTCAGCCTGAGTGCTGATCGCGCGCCGCAGCTGAAGGCCGGCGTTAGATTGCGGATTGAGTGAGGTAGGATGACGGCATGGCAACCTGGCAATTTGCACTCTATTTGCTCCCACGCTCACGCCTACTTGAATTGTACGGTGCTATTCCCAGCAAAGTAGACTGGGATACATTTGATACGCTCGAATGGTGGCGAGGCAAGAAGTTATCCGAAGAAGCCGAACCCTTCCTTGATTCATTTTTGGGGAGGGGCACTCATTGGCACAAAGAGACCTTGATGTGGGGTGATATTGAGTCTGACCATGTCGACATCTCGGAAGACGGGGAGGTATTTGCCCGGATAGATCTCCGACGTGGGGGCGATAAATTCACGGGGGTCCTAATAGATTTGGCGGTCAAGTGTAATTGTTTGATGTGGTTACCTGAAAATGAAAAGCTGATCGAACCGGAATTGGATATTCTGCATGGTGAGATTAGGGGGTCGGGAGCATTTCATTTTTTGTCAGACCCGGTTGGCTTCCTGAAAAGTATTGAAATCAGGAAGAACCTTGAGCGAGAGGATGATCGGGAGTATTGAATCTGATCGCTGCAATCTAACAACGGCATGCAGCGGACGCGCACCCAGCAGGCTTTTACCATCAGGTCCCGTGCGCGCCGCTGATGCCGGGCGTTATGCTGCTTCGCGTCTCAGGGGATAAACACATTGGGTAGGCTTAAGATACTAATTACTTGGTGCATCCTCTCGGCGGCGTCCGCTCTACTTCTTTCAATGGTCGCGTGTACTTACGAAGAAAATACCGAGGTCTCAATAGACGGGGAAAATCCGCCTACATTTAAGCTCCACGGTAGCGGCAATCAGCAGTATTTTAGTGTAGCTGAGGTATCTCCTGATAACTACGTACCTCCTGCACAACATGACTCAGACAAGGACATTGCTCTTTGGAAGATTGTGCCAATAGAGCAAACGCCTCCTAGAGCTTGGGATTATCCGCCGATTACTTATGGCAGCATTCCCAATAAATTTAGGCAAGAACTACCGCAGGATGGTACACCTCCTCCACTTGTCGAAGGTAGGCTGTATGAAGCCGGCGGACCCGCGTACGGTGCTAATGGAGGCTCAGTTTTATTTGCGATACGGAACGGCAAATCAGTAATAGTTCCGAAGCCAAAGAGTCAGTGAGTGTTATCGACCGGCAGCATAACAAACGCTTGATGCGGACGCGAGTGAGTATTGATTGGCAGTAATCTTGAAATCAGAATTGTGCAAATTCGCGCGCCGCTTAAGCGCAGCGTTAGATTTTTCGGAACTTGTGGCTCTAACATGAGTGACAATTCTTCAGGATGAAAAACCATAAACTTATCTTCAGCTTAGTTGGCTTTTTGCTAGTGGCTTACTATTCCTGGTTGATCTTTGGTTCTGGCGACTGGATCATCTGGCACTCGGCAAATACCCAAAACCGAGAGGTATGCTCAAAATAAGAGAAGAGATTCACCTTGGGTATAGTTATGAAAGCGCGCTCAGAAGTTATTGGTTGCACGCTCCGAAGGATCTGAGGCTTGACGCGGGGAGTTCCAAAACCTGGACGGTGTCTATGCCCGGTGAATTCGCGGCTCGCGATTGGGTTCTGTGGGTAGAGTTTGCCGACGGCAAAGTGTCGGCGGTGAGAGTCAGAACAAGCGATGGTCCGCCCCCAACCGATGCACCCGCAGATGTCGGAGGCTAAAACCCTTCTCTAGGATTCGTTGGATGACCGCGCTCAAAATCTAACAAGGCCTTGCAGCTGACGGCGCGACAGCATGTTTCTCAAGTAACTTTTTCAGCTCAGCTCGGTTGCTGATCGCGCGCCGCAGCTGAAGGCCGGCGTTAGACCTCTTGGGGTTACGAAAGGAGATTCATGTCGAGACGGACTTTCATAGCAATTTCTGGTGACCGTAGGATGTTGTCTATCTTCTGATAGCGGATTCGCCCGCAGCAGTCTCTCTCAAGCACCATGTGCAGCGACACCTCAGTCTCCGTTTCGCTATATCATTATCAGGAATGAAATGGTGGGGCTTACGTCTTACCCCAGTGGGAAATTAGTCAGATTTCGCGGAGTTGATGTTCTGCTTGATGCAAAATCGTTTTCCGAAGTAAATCTTAGGACACTGTTTGGCTTAATTTCCAAGAGGTTCCCTGGTCCCGATGATCTACGCGTAAGCGTTTATACGAATATGGAGAACGTAATGACGCCTGAAGAAGCGGAGTATATTCTGCCACCGTGTATAGGATTTGATTTCCCTCTGCCGGAGGCGTTTTACACGCGCGATAGCGATTTTGAGAAGTTCGACTACCGGACGAACGAACCGCGCAGTCCTTTGAAAACGGTAAAGCTTCGTTGAGTAAGAATGAAAAAGAGAGAGTTGTTCGTCAAGCCGAGGTCTAACTGCGGCATGCACCCGACGCCCTGCCACGCGACCTCTCATGAAAGTTGAATGAGGGCGCGGGTGATGCCGGGCGTTGTGCTTCTAGTGATGATGTTTCTAGAAAAAGATGTCTGATGGACGATGGAGACAAGCAGCTTATGAATTCCTTCCGATGTTTCGAGATCGGGTCGACAACGCTGAAGATGTAGGGATGTTATGGAATGAGCTGTGGGACTGTGAAGTTGAGGGCATTCGCGATGAGCCCCTTACCGAAGAGGCAATATCAAGCCTGTTTGGTTATGCTTCTTGGTGTCTCTTGTCTGACGATGAAAAGTGCCAGAACGCGGCAATTATAAGCTTCTATGAAATGCTGCCAACGAATGCTCGCGTTCGAACCAATCTGCATAGCCACCTGAGCGTGAAAGATTTTCTCGGCTTGAAAGAACTATTCGAGTATCACCTCTCAAAAGAAGAGCATGTGAAGTTCATTGAAGAGTTTCTGGGTAAAGCGAGTCAGGGAAAAGAGGCTCCCGCTTCCGATTAAGGGCGAAGCATAACAAGCGCTTGCAGCTGACGCGCTGCCACGATGCCTCTTATGTATGTTGAACGAGCGCGCATCTGAAGCGCAACGTTGGATTGCTTAGCATCTCCTTGGATGACCGATGAAACTTATATTATCAACGGTAATGTCTTTGATTCTGGGCGCAACTGAGTTGGCAGAATCACAGACTGCGGCCCCAGTAAAACCAAACTGGTGGGTTAATTTGCCGTCGTCTCCGTTAAAGATCGATCTGGTTGTTGGCCAAGGCTATGGACTCAGCAATTTCTCTGAAGGAAGCGTGGTTCGTTACCGAACCGGTTGTGTGGTTTGGAAAAAGGAGAAATTAGAAATCACGAAACGGGGACCGCTCAGATACACTCCGGTTTCTATGAAGCCCATCAACCTGAGCCGTACCCCATATGAAACCCATTCTCTTCTCGAGGGATCGGGCTTCACGGCCGAGCGGTGTAACGGAAGGGCGAAGACCGCAATCATTGAAGTGCTGTTTGACGATGGCAGTGTGTGGAAAGCACAGCGATAGCTCAATCCGGTGTGCCCAGCCGCAATCCAACAAGCGGTTGGAGCGGACCGCCCATCAGCATGACTCCTAAAGATTAGACATGCAGGCGGCCGCTCAACCGCAGCGTTCGGCGCTAAATTCTATGTCACACAGAACTCGGATAATGTATATCGAATACAAGGGCGACGGAATTGTTGGTCCGGCCAAGATTGGTCGCGTCACCTACTCGAAAACTGGAAGCTCGATACACTATGGCGGTCGCACGTTTGAGACGTTGCGTGGTTACGGTTTCAAGGCCAATTTCTTTGACGTTGAGACCCGCGAACACTATTGGATCTCGGGCTGCAAGAAAGATGGGCGCGACGCGCTCTATTCAACCAGGGTTGAAATCGATGACGACGTGAGAGCTGAATATTGGACAACCATCCGAAACCAACCTGAGTCACAGGGCATTTCGTCGTTTCATTGCCCGGGCAAATACTCGAACTAGCTCTTTACAGCGAGGCCGCGCCGAACTGATATATGAAAGGGCGCCCCTAAGGTGGTAGCTTGGAGTTGTTCCGACTCTAAGTGTTCCACTGAAAAGGAGAGCCCCATGCGAAAGTACTACGTTGGATTGGATGTCCACA
>JAMQPI010000442.1 GCA_023717565.1 Pyrinomonadaceae bacterium
ATCCCGGCCGTGAACTCACGGCCGGGATGCCCGCGCCACATCAAGAAGATTCAAAGCCGAATCAGGAGGCTCGAGATGAGACCGAAAGTAATGCGAACAAGAATTCTTGCAAAGCTGATTCGAGGTTGCGTCGCCCTTACCTGCGCTGCTTTGCTGCTGCCCGGCCACGCAGTCCTTTCGGCGTCGCCCGGGCCGCAGCAAGACCCGGCCACGACCCAGGCAGTAAAGGTTCCGGCCGACCAGATCGATGCCCTGGTGGCGCCAATTGCGCTCTATCCCGACAACCTGCTCAGCCAGACGCTGGTCGCTTCCACGTATCCCCTGGAGATCATCCAGCTTCAGCAGTGGCTGGAAAAGCACAAGGATCTTTCAAAGGACCAAAAGAAGTTGGCGGAAGAGGTCAAGAAACAGAAGTGGGATCCGAGCATTCAGGCGATGGCTGCGCTCCCCGACGTGGTGAAGCGTCTGGCCGACGACATTCAATGGACCACGGATCTGGGTAACGTCTTTCTCGCACAGCAGAAAGACGTAATGGACTCCATCCAGCGCATGCGCGGGAAAGCTCAGGAAAAAGGGGCCCTGCAGTCGAACGAGCAACAGAAAGTGGAAACGCAGGTAGTCGAGAGCAAACAGGTCATTGTGATCGAACAAGCGAACCCCCAGGTTGTTTACGTGCCTTCGTACAACCCTGCGTATGTTTACGGTCCGCCGGTTTACCCGTATCCACCGATTTATTATCCGCCCTACTCGACGGGCGCGGTGATTGCGGCCAGCGCGATTTCATTCGGCGTCGGCATGGCAATCGGAGCTGCCTGGGGCGGTGGTTGGGGTTGGGGCTGCGGCTGGGGCGGCGGCGACATCAACATCAACCGAAACAACAATTTCAATCGCAATACCAACATCAACAACATCAGCGGCAATCGCGGCGGCAACACCTGGCAGCACAACCCGCAGCATCGTGGCGGTGCTCCTTACGGGGACCGGGGCACAGCCAACAAATTCGGAGGGACGGCGCGCGGGGATTCATTAGGTAACCGCCAGCGAGCTGCACAACGGGATATCGGCCGGCAGGGTGGCAATCTCGGCAGCACCAACCGCCCGGGGGGAGTTGGTGATCGCGGCGGTGTCGGAGACCGCGGTGGTGTCGGTGATCGTGGCGGTGTCGGCGATCGCGGTGGCGCCGGAAATCGCGGCGGTGCCGGAGTAAGTGATCGCTCGTCCGGTATTTCAAACCGCGGCGGAGGCAGCGGCGGTGCTGGTGGTGGCGGCGATCGTGTCGGCAATCGCAGTGTCAGCTCGGGGTCTGGAAATCACGGCGGCTTTAGCGGAGGTTCCGGTGGCTTCAATGGGGCGAGCAGTCGTGCCAGCAGCAGCCGTGGCGCTTCGAGCATGGGTGGTGGCAGTCGTGGCGGTGGTGGCGGTGGTTTTGGCGGTGGGGGCGGTGGGGGCCGCGGCGGCGGCGGTGGCGGCGGTCGAGGCGGCGGCGGTGGCCGGAGGTGAAATCATGAAAAAAGATCAAAAGAGGATGCACACAATGTTTTCAAATTCAGGTTCGCAAAGACTTCTTTCCGGAGTCGGCACTGTCACGCTTCTCGGTCTGCTCGTCATGAGCACGGCGTCAACGGTGAGCCCACAAACAACAACGGCGGCGGCAAGAGGCAAGGCCTTTGAGACCGCGCAACAAGCTGCTGATTCATTGATTGATGCAACCGAAACGTATGACGAGGCGGCCCTGACAGAAATTCTTGGGCCGGATAGCTTTGACATCATTCATTCCGGCGAACCGGCTCGCGACAAGGAAAACGCCGCCGCTTTTGCAGCTCAGGCCCGCACCAAGATGAGCCTGAAGCTCAATAAGACAAAGACTCGCGCGATCCTTAATGTCGGCAACGAGGATTGGCCGCTTCCGATGCCAATAGTGAAAGACGGCAAGAGCTGGTACTTCGATACGAAGGCCGGCCGCGAGGAACTGTTGCTCCGGCGCGTCGGGCGTAACGAGCTGGACGCGATCCAAATCTGCCGCGGGTATGTCGAGGCGCAACATGATTATGCCCTGCTAAAGCACGACAACTCAGGAGTCAATCAGTATGCGCAGCGGATCATCAGCACTGCCGGCATGCAAGATGGCCTGGCCTGGCAAAACATGGACGGAACCTGGGGCGGACCCATCGGCGAGAAAATTGCGCAAGCGATTGCCCGCGGTTACAGCAGTCGCACTGAGCCGTATCACGGTTACTTTTTCAAAGTCCTCAAAGGTCAGGGCCCCGCTGCGCCGCTGGGCGAAATGGATTTCCTGGTCAAGGACGTGATGATCGGCGGCTTTGCGTTAATCGCGGCGCCGGCGCAGTACCGAAATACCGGAGTGAAGACCTTCATGGTGAGTCATGACGGAGTGGTCTATCAAAAAGATCTCGGCCCCACGACACTGGAGATCTTTCAGACAATTGACCGCTTCAATCCTGACAAGACCTGGACTCCCGTCTCGGAACCACTGGACATCACGTTGGCCCCGGGTTGGCGGAGCACGTTTTCGCCAAAGCCACTGAGTCCACGGAGGCCGCGATGAAAACCAGAACCAGGAGCGTGATGAGCTTCGTGATTACGACAGCTTTGCTCGGCTCCTCAGCATTCGGCCAGCAAAAGATCAGAGTGGAAAAGGATCTGCTCGGCGAAAAGGAGATTCCGGCAGATGCTTATTACGGAGTGCAGACCGCGCGGGCGATCGAAAATTTTCCGCTCTCCGGCGTGCTGATTAACCACTATCCCGGGTTTGTTGAAGCCTGGGCGATCGTCAAACTCGCGGCGGCCCGAGCCAACACTGAAGTGGGCGCGATGAAGCCAGACAGGCTGGCGGCGATTGAGAAGGCCTGTCAGGCCGTGCTCGCCGGCAAATACCACGATCAGTTCAAAGTCGATTGGTATCAGGGCGGCGCGGGCACTTCAACGAACATGAACGCCAACGAAGTGCTGGCAAATATTGGCCTCGAACTTACCGGACACAAGAAAGGCGAATATCAATTCCTTGATCCTCACGACGATCTGAACATGTCGCAGTCGACCAACGACTCATATCCCACCGCAATCAAGGTCGCCTTCCTGCTGCGGAATGACAAACTGATCGAAGAGCTGCAAAAGCTCGTCGCGTCTTTCCGCAAGAAGGGGGACGCTTATCTTGAGATCGTCAAGATGGGCCGGACCGAAATGCAAGACGCAGTGCCCATGACTGTCGGTCAGGAGTTCCATGCCTTCGCGGCCTCGTTGGAAAGTGAAATCCAATTGCTGCGCGACTCCGAGAAATACTTATACCCGGTAAACATGGGCGCAACCGCGATCGGAACCGGCCTCAACGCTCCCAAGGGATATGCGGAGAGTTGCGCGGCCCACATCGCCAAGCTCACTCGGAAGCCAATTGTCCCGGCAGCGGACATGCTTGCTGCCACCTGGGACCAGCAGGGATTTGTCGTCTACTCCTCGGCGCTCAAGAGTCTGGCCATAAAGCTCTCGAAGATCTCGGGCGATCTGATTCTGCTTACGTCCGGACCGCGTGCCGGCCTGTCGGAAATCAATTTGCCGGCGCTACAACCCGGTTCTTCAATCATGCCGGGCAAAGTCAATCCCGTTATTCCCGAGGTTATGAACATCGTCGCCTTCAGGGTGATGGGCAACGACTATAGCGTCAACCTGGCCGCACATAGCGGTCAGTTGCAGCTGAACGCTTACGAGCCGCTTGCCGGTCTGGCGGTGATTGAATCGCAGGCTCTGCTCTTCAGCACCTCAATCGTCTTCCGCACTAAGTGCATAGACGGCATCACGCTCAATGAAAAAGTGCTGGCGCACTACCTGGAAACCACAGTGGGTATTGTGACTGCCCTCAATCCGGTTCTGGGTTACGAGAAAGCGACGGAGCTGGCCGCCGAAGCCTATAAGAGCGGCAAAGGAATTCTGGAAATCATCCGAGAGAAGAAGATTCTCTCGGAACAACAGATCAAGGAGTTGCTGGATCCGGTAAAGCTCACCGGCCTTGATAAGAGCAAGTACATAAAGAAGTAGTTTAGTTCTTGGATCGAGCGCTTTAGTCCGGACAAAGTTGGGCTCCGGTGTTGGATTAGTAACCCTGCGGAGGGCGGTAAATCAGCGGCTGTGAAGAAAGTATTCGTGACCCAGTTGGCCTGAAATGCCTGTCGTTTTCCGTTTTGTGAATGGCCGCGAAAGCGGGGACGAATGGCTAGAACTCAAAACCATCAGCGGCGGCGCGGCGCAACCCGCCGCCAGCACAAGATAAGGAGAAACGACATGACCAAAGAAAAGAAACCACATGAAGTGGATTACGATCCACTTTGCAACCCTGACGAGTTGCTCTCGCAGGAGATCCCCCCCGGCGTAGATCGCCGGAAGTTTTTGATGAGAAGCGCTGTGGTCGGCGCGGCAGCGATAATGACGGGCAAGAACCTCCTGGCTGCGGACCGAACAGCCGAGGCCGTCAAATCGATGCCGATCATGCGCCCGCTCTCCAGCGGACTGTATGTCCATATGGCGGCGAAAGGGCCCATCGTGATAACGGGTGACGAGTTCTACAAAGTGGGACCCGGCCCCTCAAGCTCACATACGATCGGCCCGATGCGCATTACCTATGATTTCTACCAGCGCTGCACGAAGCTGCCGGCAGACCAACTCGCGAAGGCAACCGCGCTTAGAGTCAACCTGTTCGGCAGTCTCAGTGCCACAGGCAAGGGACACGGCACGGAACGAGCTACTCTGGCAGGCTTGATCGGTATGGAACCAGCCACTGTCGATCCCTTGTTTCTTGACAGCCTGCGCGACAAGCCTGACCAGTCGTTCAAAGTTAAGCTCGGCGGAAAAGAAATCCCGGTCACGCTCAAGGACGTCATCTACGACGCTCCGAAAGGCGAGTTCCATCACCAAAACACAATGGTCTGCCATCTCCTGGCAGGCGACAAAGATGTGTATCAGCTGGAGTACTACTCCGTCGGCGGCGGATTCATTGAGTGGAAAGGCTATACACCGCCGAAGAAGAATGCTCCGAAGTACCCGTTCGAGACAATGAAGGAGCTTCGTGCCCATGCGGACAAGAACAAGTTGACCATCGGACAGGTAATGCTGGCGAATGAAATGTCGATCGCCGGCAAGACCGAGGCGGAGGTAAATGCGTTCATCGACAAGATCATCAACGCGATGCTCGCGACGGTAAAGTCGGGACTGAGCATGCCGGAGGATGATGTCCTTCCAGGCCCGATCAAATTACACAGCAAAGCAGCAACGGTTTATAAGCGCGCGCAGGACGAGCAGAATTTGGCAGACCGCGGAATCGGCCTGCTGTCCGCATGTGCGATAGCCGCTTCTGAGGAGAACGCTCGCGGCCACTTGGTCATCACCGCTCCCACGGGCGGGTCAGCCGGAGTCATGCCGTCCATTGTCTACGGTCTGATGGAAGCCCGCAAGATCTCGCGGGAGAAGATCCGTGAAGGCATGCTCGCCGCCCTCGCGGTGGGCTATCTCTGCAAGCATCATGCGACGCTGGCTGCTGCTGAGGGTGGCTGCCAGGCCGAGATCGGTGTGGCTTCCGCCATGGCTGCGGCATTGGTCGCCACGGCGCGCGGAGCTGAGTCGCGGGTAGTCGAGAACGCCGCCGAATCGGCCCTCGAGCATCACCTTGGCTTAACGTGCGACCCGGTGGCCGGGTACGTGCAGGTCCCGTGCATTGAAAGATGTGCGTTCGGCGCCGTCAAGGCCTGGACAGCCTTTGCGATCGCCAGCAACGAGATCGCAAACCGTCATCGCGTGGGCCTCGACGAAACCGTGCAGGCCCTGGCACAGACCGCCAAAGACATGAACAGTAAGTACAAGGAAACAAGCGAGGCCGGACTTGCTTTATCCGTGGTGCTCTGTTGATTGACTGGATCGATCGGTCAACGCTCCTTGAGAGCAAGAGGACTCGGATTCAATGGAAACGCCAGCCACAGTAGTGAAGATAGGAACAAATGATTCGCGTAAGAGCACTACTGTGGCCGTCGTTGCCTGGCTGGTAGCGGCGGTCTTCTATTTCTACCAGTACTCCCTTCGTTCAGCCCCAGCTGTGATGATGCCGCAGTTGTCAGAAGCGTTTAGTCTCAGCGCGGTGGGGGTTGCGTCAATAGTAGGGCTGTTCTACTACGGATACTCTCCATTTAGTCTGGTTGCCGGTGCTGCAATGGATCGCGTGGGACCAAAGCGCCTGATGCCGTTCGCTGCTGCGACGGTCGGCGTCGGGGCGCTTATGTTTGCGACCGGGAACCAGGGAACGGCAAGTGTCGGTAGGTTTCTCCAGGGTGCCGGCGGAGTCTTTGCACTGGTCGGAGCAATTTACATTGCCACGCAGAATTTTCCAGCTTCTCGAGCGGCAACGCTGATTGGCGCAACGCAAATGTTTGGTATGGCTGGCGGATCAGCCGGCCAGTTTGCGGTTGGGCCAATGATCACTAGCGGCCTCGGGTGGAAACAGTTTTGGCTAGGGATGGGAGTCATCGGCCTGGTGATCGGCGGCTTCCTCTTCTTTCTTCTCCCACGGAAACAGAAGGCAGC
>JAMQPI010000449.1 GCA_023717565.1 Pyrinomonadaceae bacterium
TTGGCCAGATTGCGGGAGTATGGGTATCTGGATGATGAACGCTTTGCGTTGGGCTTCGCTTCTTTGAAGCTTCGGCAGAGACCGCTGGGGCGCCTGCGACTGAAACGCGACCTCGCGATGAAGAAGGTTGATAAGTCCGTAATTGATGAGGCTCTGGATCAGGTTTTTGCAGAAGTTTCCGAAGCCGAACAAATCGACCGGGCAATTGAGAAGCGCACTCGATTGCGAGGTCGACCGACAAATCGGGTTCAGGCGAAGAGTCTGTTCGATCATTTGATGCGCCAGGGTTTTCCGTACGAACTGGTCGCCGATAAAGTACGAGCAGTGGCACAAGTTGAAGTGGACGATGACCAGGGTGGGTGACAACTGGCCAGAGACAGAACGAACACCCGCAGGCAGAGCCCGCGGGTGTTCACTTGAAGCGAGGTTGTTTACTGAATTCGTGGTACGTGCACATCCAGGACCAAGGTCCTATTGCCCCCGCACATCCAGGACTCATTCTGGGCCTGAACAGTTGGCGGGTTATTTCTGCTGCCCTGGTGGATCTCCAATTGATGTGCCTCGAGGTCTTGTACTAACCAGGAACACATCCCAGGCCCAGCGTCCTAGTTGTCTATCGCCGAAGTCATTCACTCTGGCGCGATAGCGGAATTCATTGCCAAATTTATCCACGCGTTTAGAGCGCCGGTAGTCGAGGAACAGAGTCTTTAACCCAAGCTTGTGGGCCGGCTGTAATTCTTCGGGCTCCGATACTCCGTTGTGATTTCTGTCCTGCCAAAGCCGTAACTGTGAATAGACCGTGTCGGAGCTGTCGATCTTACCGTCAGCGTTGTAGTCAAAGAGGGCCAGCGCCGCGAACCCGTTACGCTCCGCGCCGGGCGCAGGTTCTGGTTGGAAGCTGAAGTTTCCGAACAATTCAGTGCCGTTATCAATCATTCCGTTGGCATTAAGATCTAACGCCAGGAAGGCATCATCTGAGTCGGCTTGAGTCCAACCAATCGGTTCGCGGCCGAAGCCAGTTATGTTGAACATCACTCCGTTAGCGACATTTGTCAGTTCAAAACCATCTCCGGCCACATCAATAATGATTGGCGATCGAGGCGGGCATAAGCACGGGTCCTCGTAGTCGCTACAGTCGGGAAGGAGGGGAACGATGTCTCCTCCAGTATTTACGCCCTCCTTCCCTATTCCTACCCGGTCTAATAACGGACAGTAGTGCGGCGTTGGTGGTGGAACCGCATATGCGGCGCAGTAGGTCGAGCAGAAGAGAAATGCCGTGGCATTAAGCGCGAAACAGATAGCGCATAGGGGTACAACTCCAAATACGCAGGTTGCGCCACAAGCGGTGACTTGTATCGGGCTTACTCCCGCGGTTCTCAAGCACTGACTCGCACAGTCCCACCAGGGACCGGGAGTTGGAGGAGATAGGGATGTCTTAATCATGCAAGGGCTGCACGAACAGCCTGAAGGTTGGTTTGGCTTTGGCGACGTCTTGTGAGCGAACTTGATTGCCGAGTTGCCTGCGGGTTTCCCCTTACCACTCTGCAAAAAGGCTGGCCCCAGTTCGATCGAATTTCTGACCTGTTTCTTGTCAGTCTCTGACAGCCTGGTTTTGTTGTTAGTTTCTTTTAGTACGGGCTCCAAAGCAGCTAACCTGGCAAGCAATCCAATCAGTTTCGGTTCAATCTGCCTGGCTACTGCGAGGGTTCCTTCGAAGTCGTCGGAAGCAATGGTCGAGAAGGCCCGTTGTAGCTCCGGCGCGTCTTTGAAACTGAGAGAGTTGTCGAGATTATATGAGTCGAAGCCGCCTGAGTCTCCTGTGCTCACCTCAGGCAGGTCGTTGATAATCGTTACAGCACGACGAAGCAGGTCAATAGAATCAGCCGCAGCCTCGGGCGCCAGCATAAGCAAGGCTAGCGCTTGTAGGCCACTCGACTTGATCTGGCTAAAGAAGCTTAGTGATTCCGCGACGACCAGCTTCGAAAAGTTTGTATCGCGTTTTGCCCGAGCGACACGTGCCAACTGTGCGAATGCAATTGCTCTGGCTCCATGATCTTCTAATTTGCGCGCTTCGGAAAGCGCGTAGTCCAACTCGGACTTAGCCAAATACAAGTCAAATGCGACTTTGGCAATTGCCTGTGCCACGGCCTTTCTAACCTTCTCATCCTCGACTCCGCTGAGCAATTGTTCGGCTTCATGGAGGTCGCCCTTTGTGAGTGCGACGGCAATGTCCGTAACCCTGTCTCCGGAACCTGCTTCATTATCACTGAGGCGCAAACGAGTAAAGCGCGACATTACTGCGGCCTCCTCAGGAAGTGCCGCAAACTGCTCCGTCGCTAAAGCCCTCAACTCAGGTATGAGTTCGGGGGCAAATTTAGGAGCCAGCGTCTCAAGTACGCCCGCAAGATGATTTTGAAACATCGATCGGAAGCGAAGATCGTTTGCTGAATAGCCTTGCTCCTTCGAAAGCAATGCTTCTGATTCCTTAAGCGACTTCCTGAGTACGTTGTAAGACGTCGAGAAATACTGCACCCGAAGGGACTGACGTGGAGCGTTCAACGTAGCGGCATTCGGGTCCACATTACTTGCCGGGAAAACATAGTCGACCAGCAAGTAAAGGCCAGGAAGCGATACTACGGTTGGTCGTGTTTCCATTCTTTCAAGAGTGCGTGATACGACAGCGTCGGTAAGGCCGGCGCTCGTTTGTCTGAGTTTTGTGAGAGTTGAAAGGTTTGCAGGAGTGACAGCAACAGTGAGAGCTCGTTCCAGCACGTTAGCAGCCTGAATGTTGTCTTGCTGCTGAACCAGCTTTGAAGCCAGATTATTTAGTCTTTGCGAGGTAGGGTCTGTGCCTTTGATTCGTTGACTAAAAGGTACTTCCCGCGGGCTGGCAGAATCCGCCGATGCCTCTTCCAACAACCTGGCTGCCAACTTCGAGTCCCTTCGAGCTAGATAGCGCAGAATGTCAGTTCGCGCTTCTTCGCGCTCATCGCTTTCTCCTAATTGTTCGTTCGCTAGCTGCCAAAGTTGCCGAAACATCAACCGGGATTTTGTCGGAGAATCGAGCCACAATAGGTTCGCACTCTTGGCCAGGACCTTGAAAGCATCGGTCTTGTTTTGAAGGTCCTGCGCCTCCACGATGATGCTCGCAAGTTCCTGAAAAGCCAGGTGGCGCTGGGGTTGTGACGAACTCGGAACAGCGGTACGCCGTTCCTGTCTGTTGTCACTCTTTGAGACGGTAATAGGACGCCTTTGACCGACAGCGTTACCATTGCGCTGAGCGGAGGCCATGAATTGTGTGAGTTGAGCACTGAAGACGGACGCTGAAAGCAGTCCTACGGCAAGTTTACGCATGGTCTACTCCTTCGGATTTGGATTGTGAGGAAAAAGAGTGGTCGCTGATCGAATCAGCGTGACGCTACATTACAATGCCGAAAGCCCTGGTGTTCTTACGATTTCTTGTGTCGGTAGTGCCAGGAGAAAACGCTTCCCAGCAGTAGTGACGAAAGCAGTGGAACAATGAGGATTGCAGGTGACTGACCGAGCCTTAGTACGAAACTAACTAGATGGCTTTCAAACCTGGTACCGGTCACCAGCTCCGAAAGAATGAAGGGCAGAATTACGGTCGCAAGCGCAATTGTTGTAGCTACAAGATGCAACGTCCGCGAGCCGCTCATCGCAAAACCAATTGCGGTTGTTGATGTAAGCAGTGTCAAAAACGCGACAAACATCAAGAAGGTGAGTCCTAACATGATGGGAGCGACGAGATCCTTCGTTAAGAACCCCAAGAGATTCATCAAAGCAAACAACACATACACGCTCAACAGGGAAATTAATGTGAGTAACCAACAAGCTGCCACCTGCTTCCAGTACTTGTTGGATCTGGAAAACCACAATTGTGTAGGAGTGGAAGAATCCGTTTGCCCTTCGTTCTGTGTAACCGGAAAATAAACAACGAAAGGGATGAACAAGGATGTAAGGATGGCGCACGCACACATAAGCTGTGATGCGGGTGAAGCCGCACTGTTGCTTGCGAACCAGAATGAACCTGGCGCCAGACCCGCCCACAGCAGCAAGGCGACCCAGAGCAGCGTATAAGTTAAGCCAATGCGCCAGAGATTAGCTGTTCGCAGGGCAAACCAGTCCCATAGGCTAACTCTCTCTCGCTGGGTTTCCTCGGCATGAAGTTGATTAGAGCCTAGCATTGTGAGAAACCTCCGTCGGCATAAGGTATGTGGCGCTGAGGGCCTGTTAAACGGCCTAACCGTTGCAGTGGTCACGAGGACTCATCAGCTAACCCTCATTGTCGTCAGAACCGGAATACAGTCAATACTAAACTCTTGTCCGAGATGGCTATTTTTTGGCCAAATAATCACTTGGCCGAAGCCTGATTCCGCTTCTTATTCGTCTGAACCAGTGACGCCCTTCGATATACTGAGGGCGATAGGCCGTGGGCCCTTTTGAACGCCCTTACGAAATGACTCTCGTTCGAAATGCCTACTCGATTCATGATCTCTTTTACACTTAGCAACGTAGTTCGCAGAAGCCTTTCCGCCTCCAGCATTCTTATCGCCCTCAAGTACTGTGCAGGTGTCTGGCCCATCTCGGCCTTAAACAAGTGACGGAATCTCGACTCTGACAAATTCACCAACCGGGCCAACGACAGGTTGTCCCAAGCTCGTCGAAAGTCTGCTTCGAGCGCCGATTTAACGATTTGAGATCTTCTGTCCATCGAGAAATTCCCAGACGCGCACAAAGCACCCGCCCGCGTGTGTTCGCGGAGATCCCAGTTCAATTCGGCAGCTGTGATTTGGTTGAGGATTCATGAGGTCACAAATGCCAGCGAGTCTCATAGGCTGATTGCGAGGACATCGCTTGACGCCGGCAGAGGAGCCTTGTGAATAGGGCGCTTTATACGACTTGGTCAAAAGGGAAGTCAAGGTATATGCACTCCGTCTCTAGTTTTCTTCAGCTGCGTTAGAATCCAGTCACTCTCGGACCCGCGCCGGCCCCCATTTCGCCGGCTCAACAAACGCATGCTAGACTTTCGGTTTCGCCGGCACAGTTTTCGATCAACGGATGTCGCTTGCGGTGATAAGCAATTGAGCGACTAACAAAACTGCCGACCAAACAATTATGACTGGAAACGAAATTCGCGAGACCTTTCTAAGCTATTTTGAGCGCAACGGGCATACCCGCGTACGGTCGTCGCCTTTGTTGCCCGCCAACGACCCGACGTTATTGTTCACCAACGCCGGCATGAATCAGTTCAAGGACGTCTTTCTCGGTCTAGAGAAGCGTGACTACCTGCGCGCCTGTTCGTCGCAGAAGTGCCTGCGCGCAGGCGGCAAGCACAACGACCTTGATGAGGTCGGAAAGACCGCCAGGCATCACACGTTTTTCGAGATGCTCGGTAATTTTTCTTTCGGTGATTACTTCAAGCGCGAGGCAATCGAGTATGCGTGGGAGTTCGTAACCGAAGTACTGGGTCTGGATCCGCAATACCTGCGAGTTTCCGTGTTCCGCGAAGACGACGAAGCGCGCGCCCTCTGGAAAGAAGTCGCCGGCCTCTCAGATTCGCGCATTTACGGACTTGATGAGAAGGACAACTTCTGGCAAATGGCCGACACGGGGCCATGTGGTCCCTGCTCCGAGATCTTCATCGATCTGGCCCACGTAACGAAAGACTGGCGTTTTCCCGAAGGTGCGACGGGCGAGTGGACTGAACTCGATCGGGAAGAGTTTTCCCGCGAGGCCTTCATTATCGGTTCCGACGCTGGACGTTTTCTGGAGTTTTGGAATCTCGTCTTTATGCAGTTTGACCGCAGCGCCGACGGCACTCTGATACCACTGCCAAAGCCTTCGGTTGACACGGGGGCAGGTTTAGAACGCATAGCCGCCATCAAGCAGGGCGTAACCTCAAACTACCTGACGGATTTGATCCGGCCGATCATCGATTTCACAGCAGAGTTGGCGGGCCGCCGGTACGAACATGATTCCAACGAGGGCTTTGCGATGCGCGTGATCGCTGACCATGCGCGCGCCACCGCCTTTTCGATTGCGGATGGAATTCTTCCCGCCAACGAAGGTCGCAACTACGTGTTGCGCAAGATCATGCGGCGCGCGATCTATCAAGGACGTCATGTTCTATTCGCTCAGGCCGACGGGCATGAAGGTTTGTTTTTCAACCAAGTAGTCAATTTTGTAATTGACCAGATGAAAGACGCCTACCCGGAGCTGGAAACCCAGCGCGATTTCATTGTCCGCATGGTTACGCTTGAGGAGCAAAGGTTCGCAACGGCGTTAAGTGTAGGAATACAAAAACTTGATGCTTTTTACGCGAGCAGTCGCTTTAACGACGGGGCTAAGACTGCCGATAAAACTCTTACCTCCGAGGATTGGCGAGAACTAGCGGTACTCTACGATACATTTGGCACGCCGCGTGACTTGATACGCGTGAGCCTGGCTGAGCACGGCTTCGCTATCGATGAAGAACAGTTCAACCAATCGTTCGATGCCGCTTTGCAGGCGCTGCAACAGACGGGGACCACGGAAAAGGCTGAGGGTAAGGCGAAAACAAACCCCGTCTACGCTGAGGTCGTTAGCCGGAACGAGCGGTCCCAGTTCAAAGGCTATGAAACAACGCGAGTGGATGATGCGCGAGTTGTCGCTGTGCTTAAGGGCGGCAGTGAAGTTCCGGAGTTGAGCGCAGGCGATGAAGGTGAAGTTATTTTGGATCACACTCCGTTCTATGCAGAAAGCGGCGGACAAGTTGGCGATGTCGGCAGACTAAGCAACCTACCCGCTGCTGCAGGTGGTACCGACTTCATTGCTTCGGTTGTTGATGCTTACTCGCCCGCGCAGGGACTGATTGTTCACAAGATCAAGGGCGAAAAGGGCACCCTGAAAGTTGGCGATACAGTTTCGGCTGAAGTCGACGCTGAGAAACGTGACGCCACGCGCCGCAATCACACCGCGACGCACTTGATGCACGCCGCACTGCGCGAAGTTCTCGGAACGCACGTCAAACAGGCAGGCTCAGTGGTAGCGCCGAATTATCTGCGTTTCGACTTCTCTCACTATCAGCCTTTGACTAAAAGCGAGATCGAAGAGATCGAGAACCTCGTCAACTATCACATCCTGCGCAATGAGCCAGTCGAAACGAATGAGATGGCTATTGAAGAGGCGATGCGCTCGGGAGCGATGGCCCTCTTTGGCGAGAAGTATGGCGAGAAAGTGCGCGTGCTTTCCATCAAAGGGGCCGAAGACATTTTTTCCCGGGAGCTTTGTGGCGGTACGCACGTCCGGGCAACCGGAGACATCGGACTCTTCAAAATCGTTAGTGACGAATCTATCGCATCCGGAGTCCGTCGTATTCGGGCGCTTACCGGCGTCGACGCGTTCGAGCGATTTCGAGAAGCCGAGGCGATTGTCGACCGAGTGACAAGCGGCTTGCGCACTTCGCGGACCGAACTTCCAGCTCAGGTTGAAAGGTTGCAGGAAGAGCTGAAGAAGGCCCGACGTGAAGCAGACGACCTGCGCATGAAAATAGCTACGGGCGCCGCGGCCTCCTCTGCGAATGGCGACGAGTCGCGTGACGTTGGCGGCGTGCGCGTAATAGCCCAGGAAGCCAGCGGTCTCGACGCCGCGGGAATGCGCCAGCTTTCCGACACGCTGCTCGCCCGTATTAAATCAGGCGTCGTTGTTCTGGGCCGAACGGGCGACGGCAAGGTCTCCCTGATCGTGCGAACGTCATCAGACGTTTCAAATCGCGTACCTGCCGGACAAGTGATCAAGGAACTGGCGCCCATCGTCGGCGGCCGCGGAGGTGGAAAGCCTGACATGGCTGAGGGTGGCGGGAATCAGCCGGAGAAACTCGCGGAAGCGCTAGAAGCCAGCTTCAAGGTTGTAGAGCGACTGCTCGGCTAGAAGGCGGACGACGTGTTCAAAAAGCGCGAGTGTGTGTTTGAAACATGCACTCGCGCTTTTGTTGTCACTGGCCGAACTTCCAACTACATCGCCTTCTGCTTGTCAGTCAGCTGGATGGACATCTTTTCCAGCGTCAACTTGTTCAGAGTGCCGGTCACCTTGAGACCCTCAGCTTTCTGATACTCCCTGAGGCCGGCTCTGGTTGGCTCATCAAGTTTGCCGGTGGTATCTCCGCTGTACAACCCTCGAGTTTTGAGAATTGCCTGGGCTTGATTTACCTGTTCCTTGTTCGCCCGGAATATCGGCCCTCGTTTCTTGGTACTGGTGGAACTGGAAGTGGTTTTTGAAGTGGAAGACGAGTCTTGAGCTGACGCTGCGAATGAACAGAGGCAAAGCAGAGACAGCGAGAGTGTGAGTGTGAGTAGCTTTTTCATTTTCTTTTCCTTTGTGTGAGGCGCGCAGAAGCGCGCGGGTTAAAAAGAAGTGAGGACTTTTCGTAAAGCGTCGGTATCATACTACCGCTGTCAAGAGGGTATCGACGAAGAGCCCTGCCGAGAAACCTGTCGCGCTCGATCTGGCCTGTAGTAGGATCGCTCCATGCCAGCTAAACGACCACCCAAAGATACTAACCAATTAGCGAAGTATATTTTGGAAGTGACGACGGGTGAGGCTGAGACGATTGAACCGCCAGTTAAGAATCCCCACGCACAAGCCTTAGGACGCTTGGGAGGCCTCAAAGGCGGTAAGGCTAGGGCGGAAACTCTCACAACCAGCCAACGTAAACAGTCCGCAAAGAAGGCGGCCCTCGCCCGCTGGAAAGACAAATCCTAACTCGTCACGAGCTTATGTATTTCATCTGACGCGTAAAGCTTGTTTCGCTGTCTACCTGTATCCAATTCCCTAAGAATACCGGCGCTTCGTAACTTCTCTAGTGCACGTTGTCCGGTTTTAACTTGACCCCCAACCAGTTGGGTAACGTGCGTAGAACTGATTACCGGTATAAAGAACAATTCTTCGAGCACGCGAAGAGTGTACGAAGGGGCTTTGATTCCCAGTAGCCTGTCTTTCAATCGTTGCATAAGATCGTGCAAATCCTTAGCACGTTGCTGTGCGTCCCGAGCCTGTTCTGCCACCGCCCGAAGGAAAAACTCGATCCACGGTTGCCACGCACCACTTGCACTCACGTCAAACATAAGTGAGTAGTATTCCTCCTTTCTTTTTTCGATGTACTCGCTGAGGTATAGCAACGGGTGATCGATAATATGCTCCGAGCATAGGTTGAGCGTTAGTAATAAACGTCCAACCCTGCCATTGCCGTCAACGAAAGGATGGATCGCTTCAAATTGATAATGGATTAACGCCTCTCTGACTAACGGAGGCAATTCCCCCCTTCCGTTGATAAATTCTTCTAGCTGATTCATACACGTGAGCATCTCAGTCGCTGGTGGCGGAACGTAAGTCGCGTCCTGAATCGGAGTCGTTTTTCTCGGCCCAATATGATTTTGAACTTTACGGAACTCGCCGGGGGTTTTATCGCCGCCGCGTACGCCGGTCATCAAGATGCGGTGAATTTCCTTTATTAGTCTGTTACACACGGGAAGCTTATCAAGTCGCTCCAACCCGTGATTTAGAGCGTGAACATAGTTGTGCACTTCCCTAACATCGGTGTCGGCGTCATTAGCAGCACCTCCGGCCTCGAAAAGAAACAACTCATTCATCGTGGTTACGGTTCCCTCGATCTTGCTTGATAGCACCGCTTCTCTGCGACGAAAAGAACCGGATAGTAGATGGGCGTTTGGTAAAACCCTCGCTAGACCTGATAATTCACTCAGCGCACGATCAGCCTCAGAATTTAGGCGAGATAATTCCCAAGTCGGTAACAGGCCTTTTGGCGGTAGAGGATCAGGTATGAACGCCTTGACCCCCTTCGGCCCTTCTGGGATTTCAACCAATCGCCCTGTTTGACTCTCTGTAAAATCCTTCTCCTTCACTAACAGCCCTCCACGCCACTTAGTAAACAGCTAAGTGGAGTTTAACACGCCTCTAGACACTTACTGTACGCCCAGTGTCAGCCTCATGACATTTAGCACTTACATCCCGTAAGCGAGCCTGAGCAACGAAGAAACCAAGAGAACTGAGCAAAACCACGATTCTTGGCCGGGGCGCAACACTGTTGGCACATGTTCAACCAGTGTGTTAGTATCTCTGCGTCCCGAAGTCACTGGGATAAGGCTCGAAAGAGCCGGCCACTCCTGCCCCACAACCCTCAAGGATCTAGTTAGGGGAGGCTCAACTGCCATATCAAGCAAATAGGATTCGATAATATGAAACCGTTCCCCTTAGCTGCTGCGTTACTGCTTGCCTGCCCGATACTGATATCCGCACAAACCTCTAAGACTGATACCAGGTATCGAATCGACAACTTCGATTTTGTCAACGGAGTCCGAGTCGTGACCCCTCCTCCCCCGGTTGTGTCCAGGAAGGGCCTGCGCTCCCGTAAACTCACGACCTCCAGCAATCTCAACTATACTCGCTCCAACCCGCAGCTCATCCGCTTAACGAACATGAATGTCGGCACCGCGCTCGAAGGCTTTACCACCGGCAATTCTGAGGTTGATAGCTTGATCGTCGAGTCAGGCAAACGAAATTCAGTTGATCCGGTGCTGCTCTATTCAATCATGCATCAGGAATCAACGTTCAAGCAGGGAGCAATTTCACCCAAGGGCGCCCGCGGCTTGATGCAGTTAATGCCTCCAACGGCGCGCAGGTTTGGTGTCACAAACATCTTCAACCCCAAGCAAAACATTGAAGGCGGCGCACGCTATATGCGCTTTCTGTTGGATCTCTTTAAGGATGTTAACCTCGCACTTGCCGGCTACAACGCTGGTGAAGGCGCCGTAATGAAATACGGTAACCGGGTGCCTCCGTACCGAGAGACTCAGGAATATGTAAGAAGGATTAGCATGCGTTACAACCTGATTCGCGATCCCCTCGCGGCACGCAGCGCTAATCTGATGACCGAGGAGCAACTTGCGGCAACCCGACAGAAATCGCCTGCCCCACTCACGATATATGAACAGACCGTTTTCGCAGTGCAGACACCCAATGGCCGACGTCAGCTAGTCAGTCAGTAAGCCAGATTCACCCGGTTAGAAAGAACGAGGTGGAACCTTTACTGGGTTTCGCCTCGTTTTGTATTTCGGCGAGCGAGTTTCTTTCGGTATGATTGAGGCGAGCGAACTCGGCGCTTCAAATGGGTGAGGTAAAAAGCGGATGCATTGTTCAAACTGCGGGTCTTACGTTCCACCGGGCGTGCGTTTCTGTTCGGGATGCGGTACGCCAGCCATTGATCCTGAAGCAACACGTCTGGCACGCACGCAGAGTGGTGTTCCGATTCGCCAGACGGGAGACATGGATGACCTTGAGCATACTGTCTTTACTGTAAGGCCGACCTTGATCTTTATTAAGCTGGGTTACGCATTAGCAGTGATTGGCGCTGTTGCGATGGTTTTTCTACTCGCTCTGATCCCTGTCCCGGCATACATTTCGATTCCACTGGCGCTGGCTTTGTTACTGATTCCGGCGTTCTTCCACATCAGACGAAATATGATTCGTTACACGTTGACGGATTCCAAGATTGAAATCGACACCGGCCTGGTGGCCCGAACCACTCGAAATATTCCCCTCAGCAAGATTCAGGACGTCACCGTCTCCGCGAGTATCCCCCAACGAATTCTCGGCTTTGGTGATTTGATTGTAGACAATGCCAGCGAGACAGGCGGTAGCACGGTGCTGCACAACATTAGTAAGCCGAGGCACTATGCAGACCTGCTTTTGCGCGAGTTGCGCCGGTGGCATTAAACTACTGTTGGCCGAAACCTGGAACACACCTGAATAGTTTCCGGGGAACATCCGGCGCAGCGTCGGGTTCTAAGAGAAACTGCTGATGGAAGTCTGTTGGGGGTACCTGTTTGCGTAATTCAGTTTATTCGTCCTTCTGCCTGGCGATAGTGTTCTTGCTGGCGTTGAGCTCTACCGCGCTGGCCAAACCGCCGTCAGAGGAGGTTATCCAGCTCTTACCTAAGGAACTCGGCGGATTTCGCCTTGACGGGGTAGTTCGGCCCAGTGACGTACTTGCCCGAGAGGGAGTACTTGGGCCTACAGCCGCGGGCCAGACGCTGGAAGGCGATCGCGATTATTCTGTAGCTGAAGCCGATTACGTTTCTGGTCAGAATTCTCGCTTTCTAGTAGAAGTTGTCCGATTTCCTCGAGACTCAGACGCTTATTCGATATTGACCGTTACTGCCAGGAGTGCTCGAGATCAGGCGCGGAACGAGGTCGGCCAGATCACCAAAGAGGTAGGAACAGCCTCCGTAATCTCGCCGGGCCGCATCGCCTTCTTTAAGGGCCGAGTATTCGTGCGAGTTACCGCCAGGGAGCCAGCCGATCAAGACCCAAACAACCTGACGACGCTGGCGCGTCTCATCTCGGACCGAATTGAGAAGGGCGAAGCTGACATACCTGTTCTCGTCAAGCACCTTCCCCAATGGGAGGAAGCTCAGGGACGCGTGGTCTACCTGGCCGGCTTTCGCTCATTAAGGGCTGTTCTTCAGGATCAGCCAATACTCGACAGCGTAAGCTCAGAGGGAGACGCAGATGCGGTTGCTGCTCACTACGGCCCGACACAATTCATCCTTGTTGAGTACAACACTCCTCAGTTAGCGGGAGACAACGATCGGACGATTCTCGCGAAGATTGGGGAGCTGCGAGCGCAGGGACAACCAGTGCCTTCAGCGTACCGGCGCGTCGGGAATTATTCAGTCTTTGTGTTTAATGCCGCCGATGAACAGGCTGCGAAAGTTCTCATCGACCAGGTTGAGTATGAGCAGATCGTCCAGTGGCTTGGCGACAATCCCTATATGCTGGAAAAGGCACAGCGGGAGTATTACGAGACCACTGCGGGAGTCCTGGTTGCGGTTGTAAAAGCCTCCGGACTTTCACTCCTGGTTTGTTTGGCTGCGGGTGGGTTTCTTGGCGCGCTTCTCTTTAACCGGAGGCGGGCTCAACAGCGACATGCTGAAGCGTTTTCCGACGCCGGGGGAATGCTACGTCTTAACATCGACGAGATAAATCCCCAGACTGATCCCGGAAAGTTGGTAGGACCGGGAACCAGAGCCTAAGCCCGAATCGACATGGAAAAGCGCGATGACGACAAACGTCCATCGCGCTTTTTGTTTTCTTCCCAATCAGAAAATTTGCGAGCTGCTGATCTACCCGGGAAGCTCCCCCAAGCCTCGTCAGGACGTCGATCAGCAGCCCCGCAACTATTGCCCTTTGACTGTTTGCTTGCGTTAACTCCGTTCCCCCGAAGGAGCCACCGCCTGCCTTTTTAAAACCGCGAGAGGACGCCTCCCCCAAAGCTTCCACTCACCACAGCCGCCGGGCATACCCGATTTACTCTTAGCCTACCCTTTTGTCTGTTTGGTCTTTTGGCAATGAGCGTGCCACTGTAAGTTCAAACCGTTTACCTTAAGCTTTGGCCCCATTTCCCAAAGAAAACGCTGCCGGCAGTAATCGTCGAATGCAGGAAACACCTCTTCGACGTACACCTTCCGTACATTGGAAATAGGACAGCGAACTATAATCACTCGCTTACGGCCCTATTACGGGAGTGCTTTGACGAGCTCGTCAATGTCATCGAGCGTGTTGTAGAGGTGCGGCGCTATTCGGAGTCGATCACCGCGGGGAGCAGTAATGATGCTTCTGCTTTTGAGGTGAGCGTAAAGGGCCATTGAGCTAAGCCCGGCCCGATGCCTGATACAGACAATCTGAGACTTTTCGGACGCTTCGCGAGAGCTGACGACCTGATAGTCACGCCCTCGTAGTTGTTCGCAAAGATAGTCGGTGAGTTGTTCTAGATGCCTGGCTATCTTTTCTATTCCGGT
>JAMQPI010000466.1 GCA_023717565.1 Pyrinomonadaceae bacterium
CAAGAGAGCAGTAACCCGAAACTGCCAAATCCCACCAACTTCCGTTGGTAGGATTCATCACTTCTTAAACAGATTTGCGAACGCCTGGCGAGCATCGGTCGGGGGGCCTGACGACGTTTCACGCTCGACAACAATTCGAGCGGCGAACAGTTCGCATGTATTGCGCGCCTGTTTGTTCACTATCCGCGCGGCGATTGGTTTACGGCATTCAAAGCGCGCGCCCGGATCGAAATACGTGCATTGGCGGCAGCAATGGAGATCAGCTTTGCAGTTTGGACAAGAGCTGTCGACGTTGATGTTCGGTGGAACCTTTGCTCCGCACGAAGCGCACTTCGACGTCTCGCCAAATGCCATCATTTTTGGCGAGCGCGGTCCTTCACGATCCTGAGGCTTGGATTGCGGCTTTCGTCGCTGCGGCTCTCGATCGCTTTCCATGTAACCGCGCTGACCGTATTTGCGGTCGCTCATCTGATTACCTCCACCGTGATTAATTAGGGGACCGGGCGATCTTACTTTAAGTTGAGCGAATGTGACAGGTTAGTCAGAAGGGAATCCACCAACGAGAGTTGGGGGCTTGGATTGAAAGCGAGTTCATAATACGCGTTTCTCTCCGCGCAACAGTGTTGATTCCTTGTTTTATAATCTGCGTAATCTGCGGATATCAGTCTAAAAACGTCGTGGTCGTGTATTATCTCGCAAATTCTTTGGTGAGGATGCCTCCATGTCGAAACCCCTGATATCTATAGTTGTGTTTTGCTTCCTTGTGGGCCAACTGTCCGCGCAAGTACCTCCAACCACTGTTGCGGATGATTACAACAGCATTTTCAAAACAGTCAAATGGCGATCGATAGGTCCGTTTCGTGGCGGGCGTTCAGTTGCCGGCTGCGGAGTTGTGGGCGATCCCAAGACTTATTATATGGGGACCACCGGTGGCGGTCTTTGGAAAACAGATGACATGGGAATCACCTGGCGGAATGTCTCCGATGGCTATTTTAAGACCGGTTCCGTTGGTGCCATCGCCGTGGCCGAAAGCGATCCAAACGTTGTTTATGTTGGTATGGGAGAACACGCAGTTCGGGGTGTGATGACCCATCATGGCGACGGCGTCTACAAATCAACTGACGCCGGGAAGACATGGAAAAGAATTGGACTGGAATTAACTCAGCATATTTCACGGATCGTCATCGATCCGAAAGATCCCCATGTCGTTCTGGTTGCGGCGCAGGGCGCCTTATACAGCCACTCACCGCAAAGAGGTGTCTACAAATCCATCGACGGCGGAGCGACCTGGAAGAACGTTTTATTCGTCGACAATAAGACCGGCGCAGCCGAACTATCAATGGACATGACTAATCCACGAATAATGTATGCAGCCATGTGGGAACACGGCCGTCTTCCCTGGAAGGTGATCAGTGGCGGTCCAGGCAGCGGCCTGTATAAATCCACCGACACCGGCGACACATGGGTAAAACTGAAAGAGGGATTGCCGGAAGAAATGGGGAAGATGTCGATCGCTGTAAGCCGTTCGAACCCTGAAAAAGTATATGCACTGATCGAAAGCGATTCTGATAAAGAAGCCGGTGGATTGTTTGTCTCGGATGATGCCGGTAAGAAGTGGAGCCGGATTACCAATGATCACCGGCTGGTGCAGAGAGCCTGGTATTACATTGAGCTGTTCATTGATCCGAAAAATGAAAACACCATTTATGTTCTAAGCGCCTCTGCACTGCGTTCAACGGATAGCGGTAAGACATGGGAGACCTTGTCCGGCACCCATGGTGATTTTCACGATCTGTGGATCAATCCTGACAATCCGAGCAACTTCATCATCTCCAACGATGGCGGTTCCGCAGTTACTTTCAACAGCGGAAAGAGCTGGAGCACGCAAAGCAACATGCCGACTGCGCAGTTTTATCGCATCAACGTAGACAATCAGTTTCCCTATCGCATTTATGGAGGACAACAAGACAATACTTCTGTTTCGATTGCCAGTCGTGAGTTGGGGGGTGGCGGGATTAGTACCGCAAGCTGGACGTATTCTGCTGGCGGTGAGAGTGCTTTTCTCGCATTTGATCCCAATGATCCCAAGTATGTATTGGGTGACAGTTATCAGGGAACGATCGAGGTACTTGATGTAAACGCGAAGGCCGGCACGAATATTATGGCTGCACCCATTCAATACTTGGGGATGGACGCGAAAGACATTAAGTATCGATTTAACTGGAATGCTCCGATCATCTGGAGCAAACACGAACCCAGTACTTATTACCATGGAGCTCAACAATTGCTGAAGACAAGCGATATGGGTAAGTCGTGGAAGGAAGTCTCACCTGATCTGACTCGCAATGACAAGGAAAAACAGGGCAGAGGCGGCGGGCCATACACAAACGAAGCGGTCGGCGCGGAAAATTATGGCACGCTGAGTTACGTCATTGAGTCGCCTCACGAAAGAGGAGTGATCTTAACCGGCAGTGACGACGGACTTGTCTATTTGACTCGAGACGGTGGCGCCAACTGGAAAAACGTAACGCCACAAGGTCTGGCAGAATGTTTGATCAATGCCATTGAAATATCACCGCACGACAAAGCCACTGTTTATATCGCCACCACCCGATATAAGTTCAACGACCACACTCCGGGTCTATATAAGACCACCGACTATGGAGGCACTTGGACAAAAATCGGCAATGGTTTACCTGTCAATGCATTTACCCGCGTTGTGCGAGAGGATGAGGTGCGAAAGGATCTTCTGTTTGCGGGCACTGAGCTCGGTCTATTTGTCTCCTGGAATGGTGGCCAGGAGTGGTTGCCATTTCAATTGAACTTGCCCGTAACTCCAATAACTGATCTTCGGGTACACAAGGGAAACCTGATCGCAGCCACTTCGGGACGATCGTTTTGGGTGTTGGATGATTTGAATGTCATTCGGCAGTACAAGAAGGATTCGGCTTCGTTCGCCATCTATCGACCCGAGAATGCTTACCTCGTAAATGGGTCCAGCGAGATGGATCAGCCGCCGGAGGAGTTTACCGGAGCTAACAATTTCAGGGGCGTGAATCCCGCAACCGGTGTGGTGCTTTATTACCAACTGCCAGAGCTGAAGAAGACAGATGAGATTAGTATGGAGATCAAAGACGCGGCGGGAAATACCGTTCGCAGCTTTTCTTCGAAAGCCGATGAAAAGTACGTTAAATACGATGGCGCGCCAAGGCCAGAGCCGCTATTGCCCAAAGGCAAAGGTCTGAACAGATTTGTATGGGATATGCGTTATTCAACGATGCCGGGCGTGCCCGGGGTTCGCATCGAAGGCAGCTACGTCGGACACAAAGCACCGCCGGGAAAATACAGCATGACGGTAAAAATGGGTGAACAGGCTGTGTCAACTGAGACTGAGATCCTTGCCAATCCTCTCTACCCAACAAACACCTCAACATACATGGAATATCACCAGACCATGTTAGGCATGGAAAACGAATTGACTTCTATGCACCGCAAGATAAACAGTCTGTACGAAAAACAGAAGCAGTTAGAATCGCTGCTCAGCTCATTACCCACCGGGGATAAGTTTAGTGCCGTTAAGAAAGAAGGCGACGCGCTGTTAAAGAAAATGAAAGCCTGGGATGAGGATATGGTGCAGCGTAAATCAAAGGCATACGACGATGTTGAGAACTTTCCGAACAAGTTCACAGCAAACTATATGTTTCTGATTAACCAGACAGAGAGTGACATTCCGAGAGTGAATCAGCCATCGCTGGATCGCATGAAGCAACTGAATACAGAATGGTCGGTGTTGAAAGCGCGGGCCAGTGAAATTCTCGAAAAGGATCTTCCGTCGCTTAATAAACGGTTGTGGGAAGTTGGACTCGGAGCTATTTGGAATTACTAAGCAAATCTAGAGAAACGATCCACGAAACAACAGTACCTTGTAAGGATGACGCTTATGAAACCAAAAGAACTTACCATACGCGGCCTGATCCTGGGCGCGCTCATTACGACGATCTTCACTGCGGCCAACGTCTACCTTGGCCTCAAGGTCGGCCTTACCTTCGCGTCGTCGATTCCGGCGGCGGTGATCTCGATGGCCATCCTGAGCTTCGTGAAGGACTCGTCGATCCTCGAGAACAACATCGTTCAGACCGTTGCCTCCGCAGCCGGCACGCTCTCCGCGATCATCTTTGTTCTGCCGGGACTGGTTATCGTCGGCTGGTGGACGGGATTCCCGTTCTGGCAATCCTTCCTCATCTGCGTGAGCGGTGGCGTGCTCGGAGTGTTGTTCACGATCCCGCTCCGACGCGCACTGGTAACGAACTCCGACCTGCCCTATCCGGAAGGCGTCGCCGCGGCTGAAGTGTTGAAAGTTGGATCAGGCACGCGCGGCGAAACGAAGGACGATACGGGCGAAGCGAGAGAAGGACTTGTCGCCGTGATCTTCGGCTCGGTTGCCTCGGGGGGGCTGGCCATCTTAACGGCGACCCGCATCGCAGCCGCTGACGTCACCGGCTTCGTCAAACTCGGAACCATGGCATCGAGCGGATACAACATCGCTTGGTCGCTCGCTCTCGTCGGTGCAGGTCATCTCGTCGGATTGTCGGTCGGCATGGCCATGCTAACCGGTCTGGTGATCGCTTGGGTCATAGCCGTGCCGATCTTGACGTCAATGCAGCCCGCCGCCGAGGGTGTGACCCTCGGCGCTCACACGCTCGCGATCTGGAGCCTTAAGGTCCGGTTCATCGGCGCCGGAGCGATTGCCGTGGCCGCTGTGTTCACCCTGGCAAAGCTAGCGAAACCAGTTGTCGGCGGACTGGTGAGCACGCTCGCCAGTTCTCGCTTCGAGGGCGAACGCGACGATCTCGATCGCGATCTCTCACCAGGTTGGATTCTCGCGCTCACTATCGCATGCCTTCTCATCACTGGATGGCTGTCATTTACATTCGCGCGGTCGACCGTCCTTGCGCCAAGCGCCGTGCAGCTCACTTTGATCGCAGTGCCGTTCGTGCTGATCGGCGGCTTTCTCATTGCCGGAATTTGCGGCTATATGGCCGGGCTGATCGGAGCGTCGAACAGCCCAATCTCGGGGGTCGGCATTCTGTCGATCGTGTTATGCGCATCGGTACTCATCTTCGCAGTGTCGCCGACAACCGAGACCCGGCCCGCATTGGTCGCCTTCGCACTCTTCGTGACGGCAATCGTCTTCGCCTGCGCGACGATCTCAAACGATAACCTGCAAGATCTGAAAACCGGCCAGCTTGTCGGCGCCTCACCGATGCGTCAGCAGATC
>JAMQPI010000542.1 GCA_023717565.1 Pyrinomonadaceae bacterium
CTGGAAAACGACGCGAATGCTGCCGCCATAGGTGAGATGTGGCAGGGTGCAGGCCGAGGCTATAGCTCCATCGTCTGCGTGACCCTCGGAACCGGCGTCGGCGGCGGTATTATTCTCGATGGACAACTGTGGCGGGGCGTAAATGGTTCGGCGGCGGAAATAGGACACCTCGGCGTTGATCCTTTTGGCGGTGTTCCTTGCGCGTGCGGCAGTCGCGGCTGTTTGGAAGTCTACGCCTCGGCTACGGCAATTGTCCGAATGACGCGAGAAGCGCGGCCCCGTTATCCCGACTCTATTCTTCATACGAGTGAAGATCTCACTTCGGAAACTGTGTACCAGGCTGGCTTGAAAGGCGATGAGTTGGCTCTGGAAGTCTTCAGACGAATGGGAGTGTATTTGGGGATTGGCCTGGCGAGTTTGGTTAATCTACTCAATCCCGAAATCATTATCATTGGCGGCGGGCTATCAAATGGTTGGGAACTCTTCGAACAGCACATGCGCCAACAAGTGATGGAGCGAGCGTTTCCGCTGCCAGCACGCACGGTAAAAATAACCCGGGCCGAGTGTGGCGACGATGCGGGCTTCCTCGGTGCTGCAAAGTTGGCGTTTGCGGGCCCACGCCCCTCCGCGAAGGTTAAGTAACCAAAGGCTAAGTAACCAAAGGCTAAGTGAGCAAAGGTTAAGTGACCAAAGGTTAAGTGACCAAAGGTTAAGTGACCAAAGGTTAAGTGAGATTGCTTGCGGCTCTGCCGTCCCCAGTGCGGTAAGGCTCCTGCCTTACCGGAAAGCATTCAATCAGAATCCGAGGCTGTGCCTCTCTGGTGTCCGACCGAGGCATAGCCTCAGTAGAATCGAGTAGTCCACGGTAAGGCTCCTGCCCTACCGGAAAGCATTCAATCAGAATCCGAGGCTGTGCCTCTTTGGTGTCCGACCGAGGCATAGCCTCAGTAGAATCGAGTAGTCCACGGTAAGGCTCCGCCTTACCGGAAAGCATTCAATCAGAATCTGAAGCTGTTCCTCTCTGGCGCCCGACCGGAGGCACAGCCTCAGCAAAATGGAGTAGTCAACGGTAAGGCGGAGCCATACCGCACTGGGGATGGCGAAGCCCACACCGGCGCAAGGTTAGGGTTCAAACTCAAAATGAAAGAATACATCGCAGCTCTTTGTTACCTGCTGGGATCGGTTGCTGCTGTTACAGCCCAGGACATCACGACTCTCGAGAAGATCGGCCCAGTCACCAGTTTCACCAGAACTCAGAACGCAGTCACACTAACCTGCCAGGACGACTCTCAGGTCCAGTTAACCGTCCTCGCCCCGGATCTGGTTCGCGTCCGTGCCTCGTTTGGCAAGCCGATTCCTTCAAGGGATCATTCCTGGGCTATTAATAAAACAGACTGGTCGGGTACGCCCTGGAATTTCTCATCCACAGACGATTCCATTTCCATCAAGACGGATGAGCTTGAGGTAGTGGTTCGTCGCAATCCACTGCTCATCGAGTTCCGCGATTTGAAAACCGGGAGAGTTATCAATGCCGACGAGCAACCGATGGCTCACGATGCCAAAGGTCTACTCAAAGGAATGATGTTCGACCCGGATGCCGGACGGTTTGTCGCCGTATCAAAGAAGTTGGGGTTCGACGAACATTATTACGGTCTGGGTGAGAAGGCGGCGCGACTGGAGAAGCGACGGGGCTCGTTCGTTAACTGGAATTCCGATACTCCGGGTTACAGCGAAGGCAAAGATCCCATCTATCAAACCGTGCCATTTTATCTTGGCCTGGATAAGGGCAACGCGTATGGAGTCTTTTTTGACAACAGCTACCGCAGCTATTTTGATTTCGGAAGGTCCTCTCAACAGCGCGTGTGGTTTGGAGCGGAGGGTGGCGAGGTCAACTACTACTTCTTCCACGGTCCTTCCATCAAGAAGATCCTCGGTCGCTACGCCGAACTCACGGGACACATGCCGCTGCCACCGCTGTGGGCGTTGGGCAATCAGCAAAGCCGTTGGAGTTACTATCCGGACACGATGGTTGAGGAGGTAGTGAAACAGTATCGCGAGCGCGATCTGCCGCTCGATGTAGTGCATCTCGACATTGACTACATGCAAGGCTATCGCGTGTTCACGTGGGATACCAGGCGCTTCACTAACCCACAGGAGCTGACGAAGAAACTAGCACAGCAGGGCGTGCGAGTAGTCACCATCGTGGACCCCGGAGTGAAGTACCAGCCACCGGTGGTAGAACCGGCGCCGCGTCCGGGCGAGATGGGGCCGGAACTGTCTGGTGAATCTCTGATGTCAGGTGGACTGGAGCCGTTACGCAACCAGAGCAGGTCCTACTACGTTTTCGACCAGGGGGTCGCGAAGAACTTCTTCCAAAAGCGCAAGAACGGGCAACTCTTCGTTCCCAGGGTCTGGCCGGGTGATAGTGTCTTCGTAGATTACACTCTGCCGGAGGCACGTCAGTGGTGGGGCGATCTACACCGCGCCTATACCGATTTTGGCGTCGCCGGAATCTGGACCGACATGAATGAGCCCGCTGACTTTGTGGACCAAACCGGCAAGAACCAGATTGACGTCGTCAGCCATGACGAAGGCGAGAAGTCGACGCACGCCAAGAACCGAAATGTGTTTGCGCTGCTGATGGCACGCGCAACCTATGAAGGGCTCCAACGACTCAAGCCTGATCAACGGCCTTACGTGATCACGCGCGCTGCCTATGCCGGAATTCAGCGCTACTCAACCATGTGGACCGGCGACACGAACAGTACCTGGGACTCGCTGGCGCTCAATATACCGATGTTCACTTCGCTGGGACTGTCGGGGCAACCTTTCGTGGGCAGCGACGTCGGTGGGTTTATCGGGCGCGGTAACGGTGAGTTGCTTACTCGTTCGTACCAGATCAGTTTTCTTGCTCCGTTCTGTCGCAATCACAAGACCATTGATGGATACGATCAGGAGCCATGGCGTTTCGGGAAGCACTACGAAGACATCATTCGTAAATATCTAAAGCTTCGCTATCAGTTGCTGCCATTTCTCTACACGACTCTGGAGGAGGCCCACAGCACCGGCGTTCCATTGTTTCGCCCGTTGTTGCTCAATTATCAGAACGATCCGAGCACTTACAATCTGGATGATCAGTTCATGGTCGGAGCCGATCTGTTGGTGGCGCCGGTGGTCAAACCCGATGTAACTCGCCGGCTTGTCTACCTGCCCAAGGGCACCTGGTACGACTACTGGACCAACAAGAAGTACCAGGGGGAGACCACAATCTCGGTCGAAGCTCCTCTCGAAACGGTGCCAATGTTTGTCCGGGCCGGTGCGATTATCCCGATGGGGCCGGATCTGAAGTATGTGGGCGAGAAACCGTTCGATCCGATTACTTTCAACATCTATCCAGATGAAAAGGGATCAGCGTCAGTTACCATGTACGAAGACGATGGGATCAGTCCGGCTTACAAGCAGGAGGGTTGGCGCCGTACAACTGTGACCGTCGAGTCGGGTGCTGGCGGCTTCAACGTAACAGTCACCAAGCCAGAGGGGCGTTATAATCCAGGCAGCAGAAAGCTGAATTTCGTGATCAATTCACCCGGGCGCGCTTACAAGGTTGCTACAATCACCGACGACGGCACCGCACGCCAGTTAAGGATCAATTGAGACCAGGCTCAGGTTTGTCTTCACTTTGGGTACCTCTTTTCGTGTTGTTTCGTGTGATTTCGTGGATCCAGTTTTGCCCACGAAAGGCGCGATCCACGAAATCACAC
>JAMQPI010000550.1 GCA_023717565.1 Pyrinomonadaceae bacterium
CACGAAATCACACGAACCAACACGAAACATTACGTTCCCTAACCTTGGTGTTCTTGTTGGTATGCTGCGACTGCTTCAAGCGCGCCGTCGTGCATTCTCTCAGGACGAACGTAGAGCCAGTGTTTGTCGAACTCCTCATCCGTCATGTTGTTAACTGCGTTTCTTTCTTTGCTCTTTAACCACTGCTCGACCCACTGACGAAGATCCGGGTCCCGGTTGAGCGCTGTGCGAGCCGCATGCATGTTAAGAGGTGTGCTCATAGTCTGGTGTCACTTTCAAAATAGTGTTCTCGCCCGGTCAAAGGGTCCTGGAACGAGATCGACTTCGCCAGCAGCTTTATCGGGCTGGAAAAATCATCGTCAGTTGAATACGTCATCGCAGGATAGAGTTTGTCATTGACGATCGGGATTCCTAAAGCTGCCAGGTGGAGACGGAGCTGGTGCTTCCGGCCGGTAACTGGGACTAACTCATACTGGGTGACTGGTCCAAGATTGTTGATGCGATTGATGTAGGTTTCGGAGTTTGACTCGCCGGCAACTTCTTTCATGCGAAAGAACGGTTCCCCCCGCACGATGCGACTCCGTCGAGTAGTAGGGAAACTCGAATCCTCGAGAGTTGGCGCCAGGGCCTCGTATACTTTTCTTACTTTCCGATTCCGAAAGAGTGACGTGTAGTGACCTCGGGTTTTCGGGTTAACAGAAAACAACACCACTCCGGCAGTTTCCCGATCGAGACGATGGACGGGTACCAGGGCCTCGGGCTTCCCTTGTTTTCGCAGTCTGACCAGCAGCGTTTCATGGAGAAATCTTCCGGCTGGAATCACCGGCAAGAAATGCGGTTTGTCCGCGATCAGGATGTGCTCATCCTCGTAAAGCACGTGCTCGGCGAAAGGTATGACCGTTTCATTTTCAAGTTCGCGATAATAAAAAACACAGGACCCACCTTGATAAGCAGTTTTGGGATCTATGGGGCGTCCGGTTTCGTCCACAACCTGACCCTTTGCCATGCGCACAGTCCAGGTCTCGACGTCCACCTGAGGATAGTGTTCCTTAAAAAAGTCCATGACAGTTTTCCACGGACCTGCGGGCAGCCATTGGCAGCTGGGACCAACTCCTTCGACGATGGGCAGTGGCGGGTTCAGGGCATTCTCCTCAGGAGTGCAATGTAACATTCTTTGCGACTAATGGCTGCGGTATGATGAGGCGCCGTGATCAAATTGCCTGAATCAGACGCAGATTTGTTGCGTGAGTGCGAGGTCGACACTTTCCGATCGAGTGGACCCGGAGGACAGCACGTCAACAAGACAGAGAGTGCCGTGCGGCTGAGGCATCTGCCTTCGGGAATCGCCGTCATGTCGCAGCAGGAGCGCAGCCAACATCGGAACAAGGCGAACTGCCTGGAGAAGCTGCGCAAGAAAATCGAGCGATTGAACCATCGACCCGCCCGGCGCGTGCCCACGCGCAAATCGCGCAGCGCCAAGAACCGCACGCTGGAAGAGAAGGCGCGTCGTTCTCAGGTCAAACGACTGAGAGCAAAGCCTTCAGGGGATGATTAATCAAGGCGGTGCTATGATGAACCCAGGGATTCTAGATTTTTGATTGCTGATTTTTGATTTTGAGTCCCCAGGATGAACCAGCGAGCGAAGTTACAATCAAAAATCTAAAATCACAAATCTAAAATCCAATAGGGAGAGTCGCGAATGATAACTGTCGCTAATCGGATCTACGTTACACCGGAGTATGCCGAAGCCTTTGAGCAAAGGTTTCGTGAACGTGCAGGACTAGTAGACCAGATGCCTGGATTCATTGCGAACCAGGTGCTGCGGCCGGTCAACGAGGGCGACCCGTATGTGGTTTTTACTATTTGGAATAGCCGCCAGGACTTCCTCAACTGGGTGCGCTCGGATGCGTTTGTAAAGGGCCACGCGCAGTCCGGCACGTTGCCGAAGGAAGCATTTTCGCAGTCGAACGTGTTGGAGATGCACGAAGTGGTACAGGACTCCAGCCGCCCTGAGTTGGTAGCGGAGCCACACGGTGGCCCGTTCAGAATGCATTAAAGCATACGAATGCAATCCAAAATAATTCAACTCGCAGGCCTCGTCATTACCATAGCCTATGCCGCGTTCATCGTCTGGATCTACGCTACCGAGCCGCGGACTTTTAAAGAAGTTGCGACCGGCGCTGAGGTTGCTGCCGGCACATACCAGATCAATCAGGAGAACTTTAATTCTGCGCTCGAGCTCTTCCGGCGGGAACAGTTTCGCGCGGCTCGCGACGAATGGCAGCGTGCAGACCCGGCGCAAGGCGATGCGCGGACACAGTTCTATATCGCCTATTCGTACTACCGGGAGGGTTGGGGCCGGGTCTATCACGACCAGGAATTGTTCAAGCAAGGTGTCGAGGCAATCAATCGAGCCATCACTCTGCAATCTGCCGGCCCGCTTACCGTGGCTGACTCAAACCTGGGCATGCACACCGCTGCGGAGTTGAAGACCGAATTAGAGCAAGGTACCGAGCGAACCTGGAGCGACGTCAATCCACTTAAGGTGCTGCGTACGAGGAAGTGAGGGGGATTGTCAGTTGTCAGTGGTCAGTTGCTGTACTGTGCTTGTTGCTTTGTACGTTGTACCTTTTTCCTTGGATCTGTAATCAAAATACTCTAACGGACCACTGACAACGGACCACTGACAACGGACCATGACCAACCATTCCCGGAATCGTGACCTGGTAGACTTCGTTGTCCTTCCCCTGCTGTTTCTGACGGTGGCGCTGTTGGGTGGGCTGCGCGTGGGTGGTGAGAGCCGAACCTTCATTTTCGTCGCGCCGCCACTAGTCACGCTTCTACTCGCCCTCCTCCTGATGCTTCTCCTCGTACGTGGCCATCTGGTTAGACTTCACCAATGGGTAGGAAGCGAGCTTTCGCCGCTGACGAACGTGGCGCACATCTCGATGTTAATTACACTCTTCTTTGCCTCCGCGCAGGCATTCAACTCGGTGCTGCCCGAACGTGGTCTACTTCACTGGTTGTTCTCGTTCTTTTTTCTATGGACGCTCTGGAACAACCAGTTCTCTTCGTTTGACGCGCGCAGGCTTTTGCGCAGCCTCGCCGTACTGTTCGGGACAGCCTTTGTTCTCAAACATATGCTGTTCGCGAGTCTGTATGGTGAGGAGGGTGGGTGGCTGAAGCGCGTGGCGGCAACGCTGATACAGGGGGTCTCGCTTGGTATGCTTGACGCGCCCAGCTTTGCGCCGGCGACCGGCTACATCGCTTTCTTTACGCTTACGCTTTACGTCGCGGGCCTGGTCCTACTGGCGTTCGCGCGGAAAGACGAAAACAACATCGTCGTCCATCCCGTGGTCGAGGAATATCGACAACTGCCTGCTGCTGACCGGCTGGCCGTGCGTGACGCAATTCTGGATGACGAGCCGGAGTTGTTAGAGACATTAGAACGCCCACCTTCAAGTCGCGATGAGTAACCTCGTGACGCCGACTTAACCGCAAAAACAAAACAGATCATGACCAAGAACAAGAGAAGTTACGTCATCAAGCGCACGGCGCATGGATTAGGTTTGTTTACCTTAGAACCTATCCCCCCGGGAAAACGCCTTATCGAATACACTGGCCCACTCATCTCGAACGAAGAGGTAGACGAGAGACCCAACGGCAAATATTTCTTTGGCGTCAACTCGAAGTGGTCTATTGACGGCACCCCTCGCAGCAACCTGGCCCGATACATAAATCATTCGTGCCGACCGAATTCCGAAGCAATAGTTTCTGGTCGCCGCGTTTGGGTATGGTCAAAGCGAGCAATCAAAGCCGGTGAAGAACTGAGCTATGACTACGGCAAAGAGTATTTTGATATTCATATCAAGCCCGTAGGCTGCAAGTGCGTGAAGTGCACCGAAACCCGCCGCAGATGAGACCATCTGTTACGGCTTCCGTCCTTTCCTTTGGCGGCCGCCAAGTGATATAAAGCACGTTCGCCCCTTATACGCCGGTCTTTTCGCCCCGGAAAGGCTCACAGAATCTTGGAATTTGTGCGCGAATTTCTATTCGGCGGTGTCCTCATTATCATATCGGTTGGGATCGCCTACTCCTACGCCGCGACCAGGAGAAACCGAGGCCGTATTAAGGCTGAGCTGAAACGTGACGAATTGCACCGTCGATATAGGGTGGGCTCCGCAGAGTTGGGAAGAACCAATCGGTCAGGAGGTTCAGACGGATGTTAGTAAGAATCAAAGACCAACTAATAAACACTGACGGCATCGCTCATCTCGAATTCAAGCGCGCGGTGTCAGGCTCAGGAATATCAGGCGCTGGTACGCAGGCAGTGGCCAGCATCAATATTCAGTTCATGGGCGGTCCGGAAGTGTCGTTCGGCGATGATGTGGCTGAACAGATTTGGGATCTATTAAACAAGAACGCAGAGGCCACCATCGTCCCGCCGGATCCGTCTGCGTCGAAATAAGCCTTTGCCCTCAAAAACAAGAACGGCAGCTCCCAAAGGGTAGCTGCCTTTCTTGCTTCAATCAGGAGGCGAGTCAGGGATTTCATTCGACCCCCGTGTGAGGTGAGTGTGCTTCATCGCGCCATGGCTACGATCTCGATGGTTTCGTAGTTGTTTCTTGCCAGCTCGCTCTTTGAAGAGATCGCTGCGAGCTGGCTCTCCATCTCGCGCTCCTGTTTTGACTTGAGCAACCGCCGACCGGTGTTTTCGCGACCACTCCAAACCTCGGAAAGGAAGTAGGTTTGCCCGTAGCGATGAAACACCAATTTCGCTTTCTTCGAGATTTTGGCCGTCTGGATTGGGTTCGTAAGACGGAGCGTCGTCCTGTCGTTATCCTGATTTGTAATCCCCAACACTGATCCGGCATCGGTCATCGTGCGGACCGTGTAATCACCAGCCGGAAGCGCATTGCCGCCAACCCTAAACTCGAACGGAACTTTCGCACTTACGGTGGTGTGGGATGACTGACCATTGGCTGAGTCTACCGCGGTGATTAACGCGACGGCACCTACGAGTATTAACATGGTGATGTTTCTTAGAATCTGCTGTCTCATTTTTCTCTCCTTCTTGCCTCAGGGCTTGGTCGACGCGGCTCGACCTATAACTTGTAGTAAGTTGGCGATCTTTTGATCACTTCTTACCGGTGGTGACTCAACCGGCTGAAACTGTTTTTGATCCGGGAGCCGATGGTCCCTGCTGCTAGTTGCGTGCCAGGAATTTGCAGCGTGCGGTCCGACCCGGGAAAATAATGCTAAGACCGGGTTTTCGAAGACGTTTTAGGCGTAGCGAATGCAAATTGCTTTCTTCAAAGAGTGTCGCCGCGTTGGCAGACCACTGAAATCGCTATCCCGGGAGATAGGGCGGTTATCTCTTCGGATAGGACTGGCATCGACATCTGTCCGGCGCTTATCAATTTTGGGGAAACCAATGGAGACGTCTTTGAACCCGACAATTGCCCTGAATCACATCGAACAGAATGCGAGATCCCAAAACCAGGAGCCAAACACATGCGCAAAGATCTTCCACTGAAAGACCAACTTCGCCGGCTGGTGGCGGCTCTCCTGCTTGTTCTCTCCGTCGCGGCGACTTTGCGAGCGCAAGATTCGACGGCGGCGGAGCGCACAGCGCGATACTTTGATTCAATTCGCAACTCGCCTCCGCAGTTGCTTGCGCTTTTGCTCAAGATGCCGAAAGGGGGCGACCTTCACAATCACCTGTCGGGGGCGATTTACGCGGAGTCCTACATTCAATGGGCTGCGGACAAGGGTCTTTGCGTGAATCTTACTTCGATGACGTTAGTTGTCCCTGACTCACCATCCGCTTGCGATAAATTTGCGGGTCAGGCGGCACCGGTGAATACGGCTCTGACTAACCCCGTCCTTTATCGCCAGTTGATCGACGCCTGGTCGATGCGCAACTGGGAGTTATCAGGGCAGAATGGACACGACCATTTCTTCGACGCTTTTGTGAAATTCGGCCCCGCCACCTATGGCCAGACTGGAAAGATGCTCGCCGAGGGCGTCTCAAGAGCAGCCCGCGGTCATGTCCTCTATGTCGAATTCATGCTGACTCCTGACATCAGTCCGACTGGCATAATCTCAACTCAAATTGGAGACAAAGTCGGTTGGGACGGAAACTTCGAAAGCACTCTCAACAAATTGAAGGGCGCTGGCATCGCGGAAGCCGCCAAAGTGGCCATCAAGAATCTAATCGACGCGGAAACAGAGAAAGATCGGCTGCTCAGGTGTGGCACTACTCAGGCCGATCCGGGTTGCGCGGTAACCATTCGCTACATTTTGCAAGTAGCGCGCGGCAGTGATCTCAGTCGGGTTTTCGCGCAAATGGTGACCGGGTTCACCCTCGCGAATGATCCGAACTCGAAAGTCGTAGCTCTGAACCTGGTACAAGCCGAAGACGGAGTGGCATCGCTGCAGAACTACTCGCTGCACATGCAGATGCTGCAATTCCTGCGGCCAATGTATCCTCAAGCGCACCTTACTCTGCATGCCGGCGAGCTGGCCCCGGGAATGGTTCGTCCCGAAGACCTGACGTTTCACGTACGCGAGGCGGTAATGACGGCAAAGGCTGAGCGAATCGGTCATGGCGTAGACATAATGCACGATCATGATCCTTACGATCTTCTTAAGGAAATGGCGCGCCGCAGGGTAATGGTCGAGATTTGCCCGTCCAGCAGCGACTTGATACTCGGAGTCAGGGGCTCGCACCATCCGCTATCAACTTATCTGCAATATGATGTGCCCGTCGCGCTCGCAACCGATGACGAAGGTGTCGCGCGTTCAGAAATCTCGCGTGAATTCTTGAAGGCGGCCCAGGACCATGGACTCGGATATTTGCAATTGAAAACGCTGGCGCGCAACAGTCTTCAATATGCTTTCATCTCCGGCGCGAGCCTCTGGAGTAACAGCCGCAAGTTCACGCCGGCGCCTGAATGCACTCAGGATCTGAAAGCTGCGAAGGTCACCACGCCAAGATGCCAACAGTTTTTGGGAGGCAGCGAAAAAGCAAAACTACAATGGAAGTTGGAAGAAGAGCTCCGTACGTTTGAAAAGCAGTATTGATGACGTTCACGACCAACGCCTATTGAACGACCGGCAACACTACAGAGCTGGCGTTCTCGCCGCCGAACCAGATACTCTGCGTCGCCTTTTTATAGTCATTCTTTTTCGCGTACATAATATTCTCGACGTACGTTTGCGGGTTGCGGTCGTATAACGGGAAGAGAGTCGACTGCACCTGGACCATGATTCGATGGCCCGGTCGAAATACGTGGTCCACGTCGGGCAGTTTCCATGTGTAGCGCTCGACTTTGCCTGGCTGGAGAGGCGAGGGGTTCGCAAAGCTTTTCAGGTAGCGGCCGCGGAAGATCTCAATACCGATCGCTAATTCATACCCGGCCATCGACGGCTTCGCCCCTTGCGACGCGGCTTCTGGAACGTCGTTCGGATAGACGTCGATCAGTTTGACCACCCAGTCGCTATCCGTTCCCGTCGTGGATGCAAACAACTCCACTTCGGGTGCGCCCATGATGTGAACTCC
>JAMQPI010000571.1 GCA_023717565.1 Pyrinomonadaceae bacterium
TCGCGTGTTCGCGCCTGCGAGGCCCCGCCAGCAGGATTGCTCCCACTCACGCTCGCACGCCCTACTTGTTGCACGGACAATTGACAAGATGAACTCCTTTCAGTTCACTAGAACAGCCAGGCTTTACCTGGCGCTACCGAACAGACACGAAACAAGATCAGGAAAATGACCAAATGGAAAATGAGAAATGACAAATGGTAATGGAAAATGCTTTCTTCTATCCCATTCCGTGTCCTCCCTTCTCCCCATCTCCCCGTCTCCCCATCTCCCCGTCCTCCGCGTCTCCCCATCCCCGTGTCACCGCGTCTCCCCATCCCCCTGGTCCCCGCGTCTCCAAACTGCCTTGCATCTGAACGGCGTTAGGGGCAACATGCTCTGGAAGCTCCACGCCCCAAAGTTGTGCTGTTATTGGCTCGTATGGGGTCCGGGGGAGCAGCGCAGGAGAGACTTTAAATGGCGACCCTGTTAATCGTCGACGACGACACCACTATTCGCGAGACACTCGCCGAGCTTCTTTCGAGCTCGAACGAGTGTCATACGGCGGACCGAGCAGAGCAAGCGTTGGCCTACCTGGAGGTTGAGAACTACGACGTAGTCTTGACTGACATTTCCATGCCCGGCTTGAGTGGCCGCGAGGTTCTAAAGCGCGTCCATGAAAAGCATCCGGCCACCCCGGTGATAGTGATCTCCGGAGACCCAAACGCCGAAGCAGCATCAGAATTGCTCGCCATGGGAGCATTCGCATATCTGACGAAGCCATTTCAATTGGAAGTAGTAGAAGACACGGTTATTCGCGCAATCGCCCGTCGTCAGGAACTTCGCACTGCATCCCAGAAGGTTAGTAACAACGGCGAATCGTCCGCCGCAGCTGACGCACCTGTTCAAGAAAAGTCACCTGAGCCATCCTAGGCCTCGCTCATTACGGACATCATTTAGCCGCGGATTCACGCGGATCAACGCGGATCTGAAAAAAGCGAGTCTCTCTTGACTTGTCAGGTCAGTTGGCTTAAAAGCAACGCCGTCAATTCTTTATTATCCAGGCTCTCCCGATATTACCCGCTCATACAGAAGGAGGTTCTAATGGCCACAGCAGGTGCAATCAGACCAATAAATGAAGACAAGATGCATGCGTTTCTGGGGAAAGTTGTCGGAGATTTTGGTGCCGCCCTGAGCTCCTCGCTCGCCTACATCGGCCAAAAGCTCGGGCTCTACAAAGCAATAGCCGGCGACGGGCCGGTAACCCCCGCCGAGCTCGCCCAAAAGACTTCTACGAACGAACGCTATGTTCGTGAGTGGCTCATCAACCAGGCAGCAGGTGGATACGTTGACTATGACGCTGCCAGCGGCCGCTATTCGCTTTCGCCAGAGCAGGCGGTGGCCCTAACTGATGAAGCAAGTCCTTTCTTTGTCGGCGGCGGTTTCTTCGTTGTTAAATCCATGACGGCCGCAGTCTCGCGAATTGAGGATGCGTTTAAGAACGGAGGCGGCATGCTCTGGGGTGAACACGATCCAGATCTCTTCGTGGGCACGGAGCGGTTTTTCCGTCCAGGCTACGCCGCTCATTTGATAGCTTCATGGATTCCCGCGCTCACGGGCGTTGAAGAGAAACTAAAAGCTGGGGCCAAAGTTGCCGATATTGGCTGCGGCCACGGCTCTTCGACCATCATCATGGCCCAGGCCTACCCAAACTCGCGTTTCTGGGGTTTTGACAATCACGAGAAGTCGATTGAGACTGCCCAGCAGCGTGCCAAAGATTCCGGCGTCGCCGACCGCGTTACGTTTGGAGTGGCAAACGCAAGCGAGTTTCCCGATCAACAATACGACCTGGTGACGTTCTTTGATTGCCTGCACGACATGGGAGATCCAAAAGGCGCATGCAAGCGCGCGGCAGAAGTCCTGGCTCCAGATGGCAGTGCACTCATTGTCGAACCGATGGCTGGCAACACCGTCGAAGAAAACTTCAACATCATCGGGCGCACATTCTCCGGCGCTTCAACGCTGTGTTGCACATCAAACTCGCTGGCTCTAAAGGGACCCGCACTCGGCGCCGTCGCGCCGGAATCGGCTATCCGGGAAGTTGTGCTGGCTGGGGGTTTCAGTCAGTTTCGCCGCGCTACCGAGACTCCTTTCAATCGCATCTTCGAAGCCCGGAAGTGAAGCTCGCTAACCAAAACGGGCGCTGATGAACA
Source organism: Pyrinomonadaceae bacterium (assembly GCA_023717565.1). Taxonomy (GTDB): domain Bacteria; phylum Acidobacteriota; class Blastocatellia; order Pyrinomonadales; family Pyrinomonadaceae; genus PSRF01. The sequence continues at coordinate 2,190 of JAMQPI010000571.1, forward strand.
TTACGAGCGCCGCAATTCTCTGTCTCGCGTGACGCAGGAGGCAGCGTCTTGCGGCGGCTTTTCTTTCTTGCTCTATCGACAGCGGTCAGCTTCCCGCCCGGGTCCTCCATAGAAAAACCAGTTACGCCACGCAGCGTCATTGCTAAAGTGTGGACCGTTTACGGTGTAACACGCTGTGTCCGTGGGACTGATCGATCCGGAGCCCCACCACCAATAGGTCGTCGGTTGCCAGAAGAATGTTACGTTCCTGAAATAAGCCGCGTGCTGCCACCAGGTATCGGCGAAGGCCCCGCTCCCCATATCCGTAGAGGTGGCGGCCGGCGCTGAAGAGTCAAATACTTCGCCATACCAATCCAGCCTATCCGCCAGGCTACGGATGCCATTTTCCGAAAACAGGTTGCGGCTGTCGCAGGGCGGAGCGTCGCCTCCTCTACAAACCGGGTAATAACCTGCCCACTGACCGGCTGCCCATACCCACCAGTTTCCCTGGTGTATTCGAACCTCAATATCCAGAGAGTACTGGCTACCGTTCTCGCTGCTCCGCCACGGCATGAGAGACATCCCTGGCGCCACGCTCGGGCTAACTTGGATCCAACCGTCCACCAGGGTGTTATAGCCGGCAACCCAATCGCCCTTTGCTGTTCCATCTGTTCGGTAATAAGTGAACAGGTGTGGGCTCCGGTTACCATTCAGGCTCTGTAGCTCGATCTTTCCAGCTTCGATGGCCTGCATTGGATCCCCACGAATGACCGCAGTTTGAGCGATCGACGTCTCATTTCCCACTGGCCCAGTTGTGTCCCAGATGTTGATTCGACCGGCAGTGCCGAAAAAAGTTCCGAATCGCAGCCACGTGACATAGTAACGATCGTTCGCAGCAGGTGCCGGTGGAGGGATCTTCTGCAACACGTCCCTGACGTCCTTTGGCGGGATGCCAACACTGTCGAGATAGGCCTCCACGTTGAATCGAACGATCGGAACTGTGCCCTGTGGCCCGCGCGCACGTTCTTGCGTTTGAACTTCAGTATATGAAATCTGATCAACGCCGGTCTTGGGGGCTTCTTTGACCGGCAATGTGGCTTGTTCCTGACTGGGAGCCTTCTCCTCAGATCTGAGAGCAGGTGACTGCGCAATCACACCATCTGCGGTCTGCGACTCAGGACGAATCCAATCGATGATTTGCCCGGAATCAGTGACTGTGGTCGCGACGATCTTTCTGCGCTGGTGGCGTTCTTGAAAATACTTCCTGATGCGGTCCTGCCGTTCCCGCAGTTCCGCGTCGGAGATTGTCTCCGGCGGTTTCGTTGGCGGCGGCGACTGCGGCGGCGGTGGTTGAGTGGTTGGTCTGCAAGCTGTGATCAGGAAAACAAACCCAATAACCACGATGAACAGTAGATAGAAGCGAACGCCGAGTGGACGATGTGTCATGAGGGTCCTCCTGTGGACAGCCAGAAATCATGTTGGATGTTTCCTGCTTGTCCCTGGGAAATGTTAACGCTGGAATGTGGGCGAGGTTCCGACGGTCGAGCATTGCGAGCGGCCGCACTTTATTCTTGGAGTTGACAATTGTCAACCGTCGCTAAGTACATCGAAACTCTGTCCAGACTCAAACTAGAGATCTATTTGAGGATGAGGAAAACAAACCAATGGTCTGGGGTCTGAGTCAACCATTTACCTCTCGCTCTCGGCAGCTTTCCATGGCGGCAAGCTCTTACGCGCTGGCTTCTCAGTTTTCAGACCCAGTGCCCAGTCAGCCTGCATGAGTGTGTGTATGTCGCGCGTGCCTTCGTAGATGATCGCGGCTTTGCAATTGCGCAGGTAGCGTTCGACCGGATAGTCGTTGGAATAGCCGTTGGCTCCGTGAACCTCGATAGCCATGGATGCCGCTTTTTCGCTTCTTACCGTCGCCTGCCACTTAGCCAGACTCGTCGCGCGACCGTTGGCTTGCCCGGTGTTCTTTAAATAGCCAGCTCGCAACCAAAGTAAATGCGACATCTGGTAATCCGACTCCATCTCCGCAATTTTTTGTTTGACCAGTTGGTGGTTCGCGATTTTCGTGCCGAAGGTTTCGCGCTGCAACGCGTAGGAGACTGAAGCATCTCGCGAAGCGCGAATGACGCCGGTCGCGCCGGCAGCAACCGTGTAGCGGCCCTGTTCCAGGGCAAACATCGCGATCTTGAATCCCTCGCCCTCTTCACCCACCAGGTTTTCCTTTGGGACCCGCACGTCCTGCAATGAAAAGTATCCGGTATTGCCGGCGCGAATGCCGAGCTTGCCGTGAATCGTTCCCGATGAAAACCCCTTCATACTACGTTCGACAATGAAGCAGGACATGCCACTGTGATCGCGTTTCCGCCGCTTCTCTTCGTCAGTCCAACAGAAAAAGAGAAAGTTGTCGGCGACGTCTGCGAGACTGATCCACATTTTCTCGCCATTCAAAACGTATTCGTCACCATCGCGCCGGGCGGTGGAGCGCGAGCCCACTACATCCGAACCAGCGCCTGGTTCAGTTAAACCATAGGTCGCCAACTTCTCCCCCTTGGCTTGGGGAACGAGGTACTTGCGCTTCTGATCCTCGGTGCCCCAGGAGTAGAGCGTCAAGGAATTGAGTCCCGTGTGCACCGACATGACCACCCGCATGAAAGTATCGACGGCTTCCAATTCCTCGCAGACCAAACCGAGCGAAATGTAATCGAAGCCTGCGCCGCCGTATTCTTCCGGCACGCAAACACCCAGAAGATTTAGATCGCCCATTTTCTTCAGCACCTCAGGATGAAACTCCTGCTTCTCGTCCCATTCTTTGATGAAGGGTGCGACCTCTTTTTGGGCAAACTCACGAACAGTTTGGGTTAGGGCTTTGTGGTCTTCCGTTAGTTCAAATTCAATCATTAGAATTCTCTCTTCGAATATTGGGATAACAAATTGACCGGCCATCTTACCGAGTCCAAAGTCCAATGTCCAAAGTCGAATTTGTTATACTTTCGGGCATGCCGAAAAAATCAAAGTCGCACAAAGTGTCCGTCGGACTGGTGCAGATGAGTTGCGATGAAAGGCCGGAACTCAATTTCAAGAAGGCAGTGTCGCGTATCGGCGAAGCCGCGAAACGTGGTGCGCGGATCGTCTGCCTGCAGGAGCTTTTCCGGTCGCAGTACTTCTGCCAGACTGAAGACACCGAACTTTTTAAGCTGGCGGAGGCGATTCCTGGACCTTCGACGGAGGCCCTTGCGAAAGTTGCGCGGGAGAAAAAGGTTGTCATTCTCGCGTCGCTTTTTGAGAAACGAACGCCCGGCATCTATCACAACACCGCAGTCGTTATTGATGCCGATGGCAAGATTGCCGGCAAGTATCGCAAAATGCATATACCCGATGATCCGCTCTATTACGAGAAGTTCTATTTCACGCCGGGTGACCTTGGGTTTCAAACACACGACACAAAGTTTGGCAAAGTCGGCGCTCTCGTGTGCTGGGACCAGTGGTTCCCCGAAGCAGCGCGTTTGACTGCGCTGTCAGGCGCCGAGCTTCTCATCTATCCCACAGCGATCGGTTGGCTACCTGGTGAAAAGGAAGAGATGAATCAGGCACAACATTCTGCCTGGGAGACTATCCAGCGCGCGCATGCAATTGCCAATGGGGTTTTCGTGGTGGTGGTAAATCGCGTCGGACGCGAGGGCAAACTCACTTTCTGGGGCCAATCGTTCGTCGCGGATCCGTTCGGCCGCATCATCGCCAAAGCATCCGCCGACAAGGAAGAAGTCCTGATCGTCGACTGCGACCTCAACAAGATCGAGGAGACGCGGCAAAACTGGCCCTTCCTTCGCGACCGCCGAATCGACGCGTACGCTCCCCTGGCCGCACGTTTTCTGGAATCCTCATCCAGCAAGTGATGAAGAACCCGACTCCCGCTGAACTCGGTTATCACATGCCGGCCGAGTGGCGCCGGCACCAGGCGACCTGGCTCACCTGGCCCAAAGACCCTCTTACCTGGCCCGATCGCGTGCCACTCGTAGAAGACATCTTTCTTCAAATGATGGCCGCCTTGGCGCCGCACGAGACCGTCAACCTGTTGGTCGACGATGCGGAGGCTGAGCAGTCGGTACGTGGCCGTAGTAATTTTGCCGGCGCCGAGAACATTCGTTTTCACCACATCCCAACAGTCGATTCATGGATCCGCGACTACGGTCCAAGTTTTCTGCTGAATACCAACGGTGAGTTGGCTTACAACGACTGGATTTTCAACGCCTGGGGAAATAAGTATGAAGAACTGAAAAAGGACGACTCAATTCCCGCGCGATTGGAGAAGCTATTGGGAGTGCCACGATTTGAGCCGGGAATTGTGATGGAAGGCGGTTCGATTGAAGTCAACGGCGCGGGCGTGGTGATGACCACCGAACAATGTCTGTTGAATACGAACCGCAACCCCAAGTTGAATCGGGTCCAAATCGAAGAGTACTTGCGGGAGTTCCTGGGCGTTCAGAAGGTGCTCTGGCTCGGCGAAGGAATTGTTGGTGACGACACGGACGGCCACATCGATGATGTCGCCCGCTTCGTGTCAGCTACAACTATTGTCTGCGCGGTGGAAGAGGATCCGGCCGACGCCAATTACAAACTGCTACAAGATAATCTCGATCGATTGCAACACGCCACTGACGCCAATGGGCGGCCTTTTGAGGTTATCAGGCTCCCAATGCCCGGTGTTGTCGGCGCCGCAAACGATACCTCTCCTCGTCAACTCGATCGGCTCCCGGCTAGCTACGCAAATTTCTACATCGCCAACCAGGTGGTGCTGGCTCCGATCTTCGGACAAACCAACGACAGACGCGCGTTGGAAATCATTCAACGAGTGTTTCCTGAACGACAGATTGTGGGCATCAATTGCGAGCCGCTGGTCTGGGGCATGGGGACGATTCATTGCGTGACTCAGCAGCAACCTTTTGGAGTGCGCCGGCCGTTTTGAGTGCACTGCCAGATCGAACCTGCCGACGGTGCTTTGGATCGCTGTGATGAACGCTGATGAACTTAGACTATTCCCACTTTGTCGAACGCCTTGGCTATCGCTGTGAACCGCGCCTGCTTGTTAGTCTTGCTTGCAAAAAGGCTGCGGGCAGCGAGTTCGACGCCACGGCGGCTGTCGGCAAACCGTGATGTGCGCGAAAGGTTCTGCGTCAACGCCAAATAGAAGAGTGCGGCCACTTCACGGGGCTTCAACAGGTAACGCCCTTGAGTATCCTTCGCGTTGAGCATGTTGTAGGCGGCCTTGTTGTGAATCCCGCTGTTCGTATGAACTCCGCCCCAATCACCTCTATCGGTCTTGGGGAGATTCTTATAATCGTCCATATGCGACGGCTGTTCAAACTTCTCTGGCTTCTTCATGTCGCGCAGGGCCGTGCCTGGTCCAAACAGGCCCTCACCGACCAGCCAGTTCCATTTCTTCACATCCGTCTGGCCTATATTGGCCACGATCACACCAAAGATATCTGAATAGGATTCGTTCAGCGCCCCAGACTCTCCTAAGTATTCAAGGCGGGCGGTGAAGTCGGTAATGCCGTGGGTAAGCTCGTGCGCCACGATGTCCTTACTCAGTGCCCAGGAGCGCAGCTTGCCGTCGACCTTGCTTTGTCCATACATCATCTGGTTTCTGAACCAGGTCGCATTGTCCCACTCTTTCGTGTTGTTCTGCTCGACGCAGTTAATGCTGGAGCGGACTGGTCCGCCCATATCGTCGATACTGTTGCGAAGCAACACGGTGCTGAAGAACTTCAGCGTATCAGCAGCGTTGGCATGCGCACTAACGGCCACCGCGTCCCAGGGGTCGGGCGGGTTCGCGACGTATGCGCCAGGTAGCTTGCTTACGAGCACATCGACATTTCCAAAACCAAAGTCGTGAGTGTGCAGGTTAAGTTCCGTGTCGTGCAGAAAATTACCGGAGCTGTTTTTAGAATAGTTGATGGTGCGCACTTTCTTCAGCCCATCCAGGGCCTTAACCGTAACGTTGTGCGAACGCGGCAACTCCACTATCAATTCACCCGTATGAGCATCAACCACGTAGTCGAACAACTGGGGCACGCTAAACGACTGCATGCGGCGGTTAGAGACCCCGGCGGTCACTTCCTCTGAATCGAGGGGAGCTCCGGCGACCTTTACCTTCGGGACGTCGCGAGTGATGTATACCAAGCGCCAGCGTTGTGCTTCGCGGTCGAAGTAATAGTAAACCCCCGGTGTTGCTTCTAGTTTTCGCGCATCCTGTCCCGAACTCTCAGCCACCGTCTTCAAGACTTCAGCCGGCGCTATGCTCGCCACCGGGTCGACATTAGTAGGCTCGGTGAGAGTGGAGTTAATGGAAACGAGTTCGTTCTTTTTATCCAACTCGACTGCGACGAGCGAACCGTAGACCGGTGTGCGTCGATAGTACTGGCAGAACTTGACCATCTGGGTGCCGGTAAGCGGAACGGCCTCCACGGTAATCAATTTGAAGTCGCTTTTTTCGTCGGTCGGTCCACCCGCAGTGAACGTTGGCAACTGTTCACTTGCCAGAGCGTTGGTCAGATAGTGACGCGCTGCCGTCTCGGCATCCAGTGCGCTGACGCTAGCCCTTTCAGCGGCCGCAGTGGGGCGCGCGGAGCCGGCTAGCGGCCTGGTCACTTGCGGACGAATGGCTCCGAGGACGTCGTCTGCGCCTTTGTCTCCCCGATGGAACGCGAATGAGCGAAGACCGTTCCTGGCGACGTGCTGCTTTCGAAATGAAGCGGGTGTAGCGCTCGCTACGCTTTCACTCTTCGCGGCCGCGCTTTTGGACGGTTTCTTTTTTGCTGAGGAAACGGGAGTCTTCTTTGAGCTCTTCTTAGCTGATTTCACTGACGATTTACTGGCCATTGATCAGTTACTCCTTTGTTCGGCTGTACGAGCATCGGGGTCCGAGGTCGATTTTGAAAGCGAGCGAGGTAAGTAAGCGTGTCAGTCCTTCAATAGTAGCTTTCCCAGGCAATGTCAAGGAGTCCCTTTCTGGGGTTCGATAAGCCTCTGCGCAGCTGCCTTCGCTTCCGGCAACGTACGCACGCGATTGTCCAATTGCATTTCGTAAACCGCTTGTGTGATCTCGCCGATCTCCGGACCGGGCGACAAACCCATCTCCAGCAGGTGCCGGCCCATTAACAACGGCGCCGGTGGACGTTGCTCAACTTGCAACTCGCGAACCCGCTCAATAAACCACTCTTGCGCTTCGGCCCCGTACCATTGCGCTCGCGGGACCCATTCGGCGTTGCGTCCTAACGAATCCGCGCGAGCTACTCGGTAGAGCAAATCTGGTTCACACTTGCGTGCCAGACGACGGAACGCCCCATCGCCGACTTCATCGCGCTTCTTGTAGAACTCGCCGGGCTTTAAATGCTCGCGGACCAGAGCGACGACTTGCGCGCGCACGTCATAGCCGTCAAGCGTGTAGAGATTCAACTGGTTCAGAAAGCTCTCGGTGGGAGCAACGCCGGCTTCCTCATGCCCGCGCGATCGTAAGCGACCGTCAACGAATTCCGTTGTTGCGGGTTTGCCGAAATCATGCGCGAGGGCGGCGAGCATTACAGTGACCTTTCTTGCGTACGGAAGATCGTCTATCAACTCGCGCGCTCGATCGACCACCAGCAATGTGTGTACGAAGACATCTCCCTCGGGATGCCATTCGGGATCCTGCGGCACATCAATCAAGGCCCTAATCTCAGGAAAGATCTGCTCTAGCGCTCCCAGTTCCCGCAAGTGCTGGAGACCAACGGACGGACGCGCCGCTTGCAATAGCAGCTTTGCTATCTCTCCCCATATTCTTTCCGCCGGCAAATCGCTCAAATCGATATCGCGGCAGAGTGCAACCGTTTGCGGCTCGATCGCAAACTCAAAGCGCGCGGCGAACTGAGCGGCCCGCAAAACCCGCAAGCTATCTTCGCCGAAAGTGTCAGGGGAAACCGCGCGCAGTAATCTGTTTTGAATGTCTGTACGGCCGTTGAAGGGATCCACGATCTCGCCAGTCAGCGGGTCCTGCATGATCGCGTTGATTGTGAAGTCGCGGCGGCTCGCGGCGGTGTCAAAGCTCATTGAGGGATCGCCTTCAATGACGAACGCCCGGTGACCGCGACCAGCTTTGCGATCTCGCCGCGGGACGGATACGTCGATGTCATGA
>JAMQPI010000575.1 GCA_023717565.1 Pyrinomonadaceae bacterium
AATGACTGGGGAGTGGCCTTTCACCAGGTGCTGCCAGATTTCCTGCCTATCTATGAGAGGGTGGGTCTCAGGCACCTCAAAATCGGGGATGAGGCAATCGTCCGTCTGGCAAGCTTCGATCTTGAAGGAAGTGCGAGGAAGAACCTGCGCAAAAACGTAAGGCGGTTTGAAACTAACGGCTACACCATGCGCGAGTATCAGCCTCCGATTCCGGATGAAATCCTGCTGCAGGCAAGGTCGGTATCAGACGACTGGCTCAATTTGCCAGGACGGCGGGAACGCCAGTTTTCGCTGGGGAGGTTCGACGAAGACTACTTGCGAACAACGCCTCTGTATCTGGTTGTTGATGCATCGGGAAAAACAGTCGCTTTCGTAAACGCTGTCAAGTCCTTTCGACAAGGAGAAGCGACTGTTGATCTGATGCGTCACCGCGGGGACGCGCCAAATGGCACTATGGACTATCTCTTCACAAAACTCTTTCTCGACTGCAAAGCTAAGGGATTTCAACAATTCAGTCTGGGAATGGCCCCTTTCGACGGCTTCCGCAAGAGCGAGCACCCTTCTGCAGAAGAACGGGCAATAGACTATTTGATGAGACACCTGAATTTCGTCTTTAGCTATTCGGGCTTGCAGCACTTCAAGGCCAAATTTGCGGATACCTGGGAACCGCGCTATCTCATCTATCAGAACGTGCTGGCTCTGCCACAGGTGGCGCTGGCCCTCGTCAAGGTCTCGGAATTGCGGTGGACGAAGAATGATTAGAACCATGACCGCTAGGCTTAGACATTATCGCAAGCGTGGGATCAGCCAACTCTCGCAGAAGAACTTGGGGGTCGAGCTCCGTCTGCGCCAGAAGATGACCCTTCAGGCTGTCATCATCGCGTTACTGACCTTTTCCACAATGACCTGCACGCGCCCGCTGCCACCCGCTGGTAAGAATGCACCCGTCATTCGAGGTCAGCAGCAGGACATCTATTTCTACCCGGCGCAAGGCGGGACACGGATCGCGCAGAAGGTTCTGTTCCTCTGCGGTGATGGCGGCTGGAAGGGTCGCGCCCTCGATATCGCAGCCGGAATGTCGAAAGCTGGATACGACGTTTACGGCTTTGATACGAAGCGTTACCTGGAGACTTTTACAACGGACGCGGGTGCGTTGAAGGAAGAGGATGTACAACGTGATCTGGCGCAGGTCGCGAAGTGGATGCAAACACGTTGGCGCGAGCGCATTTCTATAGTTGGTTGGTCTGAAGGTGCCGGACTGGCGGTGCTGGCCGCCTCCGCTCCTGACAATGAAGCAGTGTTTGACGGCGTCGTCGTTTTCGGCCTCTCAAGTACGGCCATCCTCGGTTGGCGCCTTCGCGACGACGTAACGTACCTCAGCCACCGCGACCCTAATGAGCCGATGTTTCGCACTAACGATTACATATCGAAGGTCGCGCCGCTGCCCCTCTGCCTGATTCAGTCGAGCGGCGATGAGTTCATCACCAGGGAGGAGGCGGAGGGGTTGTTCGCGGCGGCGCAGCAACCCAAACTGTACCGGGAGGTCCCGGCACAGGATCACGGTTTTAACGGCAACTCGGAAGGTTTTTTTCAGGCACTACGCGAGGGTTTGGCATGGGTGAATCAAACGGCGAGGTGATTGGGGAGAACGTCGTAGTTCCAAACACACCGTCCAGTCGCGTGTGGCTGAGAACGTTTCTCAGTTATACGCTTGGATTAGTGTGTCTCGTTTGGGTCTTTCATAACTACGATTTCAACGACCTGCTGCGCCGCGTCGCCGCGATGAACCCCTACTGGGTGTTGGCAGCGATCATCTGCGACGTTTTAAGTTACCTTTGCCAAGGCTTGCGTTGGCGGTTGCTGCTCCACTCCTTCGGCTCGATCTCGGTCCTTGAAACTACCCAGGCGATCTACTCTGGCATGTTCGTTAACGAGGTATTACCTTTGAAACTCGGCGAATTGTTGAGGGCCTACCTGATTTCGCGTTGGTCCGCCGTGAAGCTTGGTGCGGTTGCGACTTCGATTGTAATCGAGCGCCTATTTGACGGCTTTTGGGTAATGGCCGGTTTCGTGGTGACCATGATTCTCGTACCACTGCCGCACCGACTGGTCGAGGCCGGCGATGCGCTTAGTGTTCTCATCCTAGTCTTGATTGGCCTCCTGATAGCACTTAGCTTGCGTAGGGGGTCGCTCCAGGCGTTCATCACCGGCGGGCGTGGCGGTGTCCGGGAGAACCGACAGAAAAGCCTGGAAAGCATAGAAGAGAATCAGAAGCCCGTTGAATGGGGTCTGGTGCGCTCAGTTAGTGGGCTACTTGACCGAACAGCGGTTGAATTGCGATCCATTCTCTACTCGCCTTCGTCGCTCTTTGCGTTCGCGCTCTCACTATTGCTGGTGTCGTTGCAGTGGCTTGCTTTTTGGCTGGTGATGCTTGCCTACGGATTGCCTCTATCGCTTCTGTCAGCCGCGGCAGTATTCGTGATCGTTCACGTAGGATCATCACTGCCAAGTGCACCTGGCAGCATCGGCACTTACCAGTTCTTTACCGTTCTCGGGTTGGTGCTCTTCGGGGTAGATAAGACGTCCGCAACTGGGTTCTCGCTAGTTGTCTTCGTTCTACTGTCCGTCCACATTTGGGTGCTTGGTTTCTGGGCGCTCAGACGTAGCGGCCTAACGCTGCTTGGAATGCGCACGGAATTGAGTAAATCACTGGTCGGCTTGAAAACGAATGCCTGAAGGCGTGAACTCCGGGCCAAACTGACTTCAATCTTTCTTCATATAAGGGTGTAAGTAATCAAGGCGCAGATGACGGTCATGAGAGTAAGGGCAGCCAGGAAGATCAGGTCAGCAATCCTCTCCGTCAGATGACGGCGCTTTATGCTGCGCGTCCTCAGCGCCCAGTATGCAAGACCGCAGGCGCTAAGAAATAAGATTGCATCAATAGACAAGAGGTCGTCGGCCCAGGTACTTATGAACTTTAGTTGCAGGATCAGTTTGAACAGGCCGATGACTGTTAGACACACGCCGACCATGGTCGCCGAAGTTGTGAAGATATGTACCGAGATATCTTCCTCTAAGGGCATCTTCGGGCCTAACTTCTCCCCCAGAAGACTGCTGCTCTGACCGTCTTTCATCTTTGCTACTCTTGAGCGTTGCGGTGTAGTCACCGGTCACCAGAACGCGCAGTTCTCAGACTCAGCCTTCTATGCTTAATGAGTGTTGTCTTTATCGCTCGTCTTCTTTTCATGACTGTGCCTCAATTTCTGCTACGTGGTTTCACCCCCGAGCTTGCCTGCTTGAGTGGCGCCCACTGGGAGCAGCGGCCCCGAAACCCTCTGACTGATCATTAACAGTTTCAGTATCGACACTGGAATCCTGAATCGCGCTAATGAGCGCGCCGGCCGCCCGCTTTCGAAACAGGAGCTGTCCAGCTTTGCGATTGACATCAACCTGGATCAAATCGCCAAGTTCAATCTGATTTGTGGCTACCAAATTCGAAAGGGGATAAACGAGAAGACGCTCGATAGCACGCTTCAAATGACGCGCACCGTACCTAAAATCAATTCCCTCTTTGAGAATCATTTTCTTAGCGGCATTGGAGCACTCGAAAATGAATTTCGTTCCGGCTGACACCATGATGCGATGCTGCACAGCTTGTAGCTCAAGATCCAGGATCCGGCGCAGGTGGTCCTCGTTGAGAGATTGAAAGGTAACCACCGCGTCAATCCGGTTCATGAACTCCGGCGAGAACTTGCGTTTGGCCGCCTCTACAGCAGTCCGGCATATTTTCTGGTCTACATCAACGCCGCCATCGTTCCGCGCGACTTGTGCGGGGGCAAAACCCATGCCTCCACTGATCATCTCCGACATCTCGCGGGTGCCCAAATTCGAGGTCATGATGACCATTGTCTTGGAAAAGTCTACTCGGCGGTTGTCGCCAAGCGTCAGTGTGGCCTTATCAAGAACACCGAGTAGGAGTTGCCACAGACTATCCGATGCCTTTTCAATTTCATCAAACAGCAGCAGCGACAGCTCCGTACCTTCCGTGTGACTGCGATCCAGATTCTCCTGAGTTAGAAGCGGAGACGTCTCGCGATGGCCGAGGTACCCGGGAGGCGAACCGATCAGCTTCGCAATCTCATGTGAATGTTGAAACTCTGCGCAGTCAATCTTGGTGACAACTGCGGAATGCCCAAACAGCACCTCTGCTGCGGCTTCGACTACCCGAGTCTTTCCTGAACCGGTCGGACCCAAAAAGAGCATCGTGCCAACTGGGCGGTCGGTTGAGTTCATCCCCGCGAGGAACATCTGATAAAGATCGCTCATGCAGCGTACGGCCCGCTCCTGGCCCACGATGCGTTGCGACAGCTGTTGCTCAAACTCTTCAGCACGCGAGCCCTTTTGCTGCGGATTGAGGAGGACCGCCTCCGTCAAATCCGTTTGTCTTTTCATTTCTGCGCTAATCATGGCTGCCCTCCGTCTTTCTGAATGGTTTCGAACAGGGGAAGACTATTGCCTCTGCAGTGGGATATCTATTGGAATGTGAGGAAACAGTATAGGGAGTTTAGGTCACCGTATTGGAAGTTGGTGCAATCACATGGTGGAACGCTCCTCATAGCCGGTTTATTGCCAAACCCGGTGGCAGACTGGCTGACATGATTGGTTCGGATCGCCGAAAAACCAGACTTTAGTACACCCGGCCCAACATCGCATTGGACTTTCCTCCAATACGGTTTCCTTAAACTCCCATACCATTACCTTACCTTCCAATAGTCACAAGACCGCATATCCAATAGTCTTCAGGCGTAGCAACGCCCGGCAAGAACCAGATCCGGGCCTTTGATTAATCGAGAAGAAAAATGCGAGAGAGCAATACGATCCCCGAGTGTGCCAGGATTTCAATTGTGGACGATGACGAATCGATGCGTGAAGCGATCAGCACACTAATCGGGTCCATTGGGTTGATTGCTGAGGAATATTCATCGGCCGAAGACTTCCTCGATTCCGGCCGGTCTAAAGTCTTCGACTGTTTGATCCTGGACGTCAGGATGCCTGGCGTGGGTGGGCTGGAGCTTCAGCACCGATTGGCTGCTGACCATTGTCCTGTCCCCATTGTCTTTATAACTGGCCAGTACAGTGAAGAAGAGCGCAAGAGGGCCATGGAAGCCGGAGCAATAGCCTTTTTGAGCAAGCCATTCACCGAGCAGGAATTGCTCAATGCCATCGGCGGATCTCTAGCGAACCATAAAAAGATCCCTGACGGCTCCAACAAATACTCCAATTTAGAATCGGTTTGATGAACTGAGAGGAAATGCCATGCTACAAACTGTCAATACGTCCGGCCAGGCCAGTTGGCCCACTTCAGTCGTAGATCCAATCATAAATAAGTCTGAAACGTGGAAGCGAAATATCCACGGTTCGCGGCCCGAGGTGACTGGGCGGTTATCAACCAGCGAAATCTCTCTCCTCTATCCGGAGGCAATCGTAGCATCCAGTGACGCCTTTGGATGGCAGGACATCCGCGCAATACATCTGCGGCACAGCTTGAGCGACTTGGTCGGTCCTCGCTCAGACAGCCACTGCCTGTTGCTGAACCTGAGCACGCCGCTACACCTGAACGCACACTTTGGCAAGCGTAATTTCGAGGGCAGAGTGAAGGCAGGCGAGGTTGCCATCATTCCCGCTGGGGCGTCATGGAGCTATCGATCTGAAAGTTCGCACGCTAGCAGCGTCCTGCTGCTATATCTCCGGCCGCTCTTTGTACGTTCGGCTGTGGCGGAGTTTGACTCTTCCTATAGGGACATTGCTCTCACTCCGCAGATCGGCTTCCGGAACAAGCACATCCGCCATGTGGCGATGTCTCTTCTACACGAATTGAATGAGGCCAATGTTGTTGGCAGGCTCTATGCCGATTCCCTGGCAATTGCTCTTGCGATGCAGTTCATAAGGCGTTACAGCTCTTTAAGGGACGTGCAAATCGGCCCTGGCGGAATGGCACCACACAGGCTGAGAAAAGCTATTGGTCTAATAGACCGCCATCTTGCTGAAGAAGAAGAAGGACGGGTGAACCTACGAGGTGTGGCTAAGGAAGTTGGAATGAGTTACTTCCACTTCTCGCGAGCTTTCAAGCACTCGATGGGTATGAGTCCGACGAACTATATCGCCGAACGGCGGATTGAGGGCGCCAAAAAGCTACTACAGGAGACAGAGCTACCGATTTCCGAAATCGCACTGCGGGCAGGGTTTTCGAGCCAAAGTCACTTTACCACCTCCTTCAGGAGAGTGGCAGGAGCCACACCGAAGGCTTTTAGAGCAACAATTTGATCATACAACCATCAGATTCGTAGACTGCCGTTGTGATTTCAGCACCTCATCGATCAGAAATAGATCAGTCAGCAGCGCGCGAAGGTGAATTGAGGCATTTAGATTGTCGACCAACTGTGAGCTGATCGCGGGCTGAACGAGGACGAGTTCAATGGCTGCGAGTGAGTCGCGTGCGTCGCGGTTGAGCACGTCGAAGAAGGCTTGGTATTTTTCAGCGGGTTCAAGATCCGCCTCCCGTACCGCGGCTACACAACTTTGGGCCAGGTCGTTCAGGGCTTTGACTGCGCCATTCAGGAACTCACGAATTTGTGCTCCTGAATGAGAGTCCCGGTCACTCGAGAGCCCTTGAGCCGCATAGCCCAGCATGAACTCATAGCACTCTTCGATTGCGTTACAACGTTCTTTAATCTCCATTTCTTACACCTTCGCCTTCCCTTCTAAAGATTCCGTTGACGAGCTCGAACCATCAGCGATCCAGCGGCGTGGATCATGCTCTTTCAGGTAAAACTCACGACTCATCGAACCAACGATCATAGACTTTGTGATCGCGAGCTTCTCTGGTCGTACCGCCATGTAGATGTGTACCGTTACCAATCCGATCAACCCGACACCCGCCAGTCCGTGCAACACGTACTTCAATCCCCAGGTCATGTCGCTGAACAGGTAGGGGTTGCGGGGAAAGAAGATCGTACGGAGGCGAAACAGCATGAACACTCCCGAGCAAATTGCCGACAGACCTGCTGCTACAATTGCCAGGTGATAGAGCTTGTTCTCCAGCGGATACTTCGCAAACTTTCGCGGCGGCGGTGCTGTTCGGCCCAGGAAACGCAGTGTTCTTCTGAAGGCATCCTGCAGATCTATCTTGTCCGGCCATATTGACCAGAAGTCCAGAACGAATGAAGCATGGAACACATGGAAGATCACCGAAGCCGTCAATACAGTGCCGGCTATCCAATGGTAGGTTACCCAATCGAACTGAATTCCTATCTTGGGCAGAAACGCCGTGAACAGAAGCGTGAGCATCGAGGCCGCCATCACCCAGTGAAATAGTCGGGCTGGCAGCGAGTGTCTGGGAATTCTCTTCGGCAGCTCAGGCGCAATATTACTCGGGTCATCGTTAGCAAACTGTTTGGCTTTGGCGAAGTATCGGACGTAGATCGCATGGACCATCAGGAATAGCAGTCCCCCGATCAGCGCGACCCAAATCAAGAACCAGGCAATATGGATGGGAACGTTTTGTCCCCACGGGTCTATGGCCCACTGGATTATGTCCATGCTGCCTCCTCTACGCCGCCGATAGCCCGCTTCACCAGGTTTCGCATCAGCGGGATTTTGTAGCCGTTGAACTGCAACGGCACGGCGCCGCGAACAGCCAGCTTGCCGGCCAGCACTCCCGTTTCTGCGTTGGGCGCCTTGCCGCGCACAGCATCCTCGACAACTTTCAAGCGCAGCGGACGAGCGGCTGCGCCGTTGACGGCAATCCTAATTCGCTCGATGTTTCCGCCAGATACGACCATTGCCGAAGCGATATTCAACAGTGGAAAGTCCCACACGTTTCGATCACGAACTTTCTCAAAATAGAATTTCGTGTTGGCCCAGGTGGAGGGAATGCGAATCGCCGTCAGCAGGTCGCCAGGCTGCAGGATATGTAACCGAGTAATATCGATCTCAGGTCCTACAAAATAGTCCTCGGCATCAACAACACGCTCCCCTTTCGGTGTGCGCATGACGAACTTAGCATCGAGCGCGATCAAGGCTGGGGCCGAGTCGGACGGATTCACCGCAACGCAGCGCTCGGCATGGAGAATAGCGTGTTCCCTGTTACGTCCATCCGGATCGTCGGCATAGCAGATGTTCCCGCCCGCGCGATAGCAGGGCCATCCCGAGCGGTAATACCAGCAGCGCGTGTCCTGCGAAACGTTGCCCCCGATTGTGCCCTGGTTTCTGATTTGAGGAGACGCCACTAACTCAGCGCTCTGGGCCAATAGACCATACTTTTGTTTGACGATTTCATTGTTCACAATTTCAGTGAGCGTCGTCATTGCTCCGATCTCGATGCCGTCGGCGATATTGCGAATTCCCTTGAGTTCATCGACGCCGCTCAGGTCCACTACGATCTTCGGCCTCTTGATCCGATCCTTGAGCCAGTCGAAACTGTCCATTCCGCCGGCCAATACCCACGCGTCACTGCCGTATCGTTCGAGGACCTTCTGGGCCTCCTCGGCCGAAGTCGGCTGAACCAATTCAAATGCGGGCATGACGTCTCGTATTACAGCCATCGATCCCGATTCCTTTCGATGCTCCTTGTTACTAATGCAATCTTCCCGTCAAGCTTTCCCATTAGGATTCTCCATGTTCGCTTCCTTCACTTTCGGCCTTCTCTCGTTCTGCCGAACCTTCTTTTGCCTGCGCCGCATCAGGCGACTATATGGGTCGGATAGTCGATCTGGTCGAAACGTTCCCCGGTCATCACCGCGCTCGGACGGGCTAAGATTTTGTATCTCATGAAAACCGCCTTCTATTGTCCAGGTCGAGCACAAAATCATCGCTATCGGCGAGCGTGCGATGCGGCCTCTTCGATCACAGCTGCAACCTCCTTCGGTCTGGAGACGTAGACCGAGTGACTGGCTCCTCGGACTTCGACCTTGTGGCTGTTGGCTCGTGTGGCATACCACCTTTCGAGGTCAGGGTTGATGGCTCTGTCTGCTGTCGCTACCAACATCCAGCTCGGTTTGCTTCTCCACGCAGGCGTCGTGATAACCGCTTTGAAATTGTCAGCTGCGTTGAGTACCTGCGATCGCGCCATGAAAGCGGCCTGCTCAGCAGACAGGTCGGCTGCGAAGTACTCATGAAACTGCGCGGGGTCAAGGTAAGTGAAACCGTCTGCCGTCTTCTTTATCGCAGTAGATTTGCTGAGATCGCTTGGGAAGCGTTTTCCGGCGTCAGCCTCACTCTCCCCAGCATCTGGCATGTGGGCCGCGACGTAGACCAATCCGGCAACCGATGGATCCGTCCCCGCCTCAGTAATCACGGATCCCGCATAACTATGAGCCACAAGAATGCATGGTCCATCTTGTTGAGCAAGGACGCGTTTCGTCGCAGCCACATCTTCTTTAAAGGATGTCTCCGGCTCTTGAACGATGCTAACGTTGTAGCCATCTTTGACAAGAATGTCGTAAACGCTCTTCCAGCCAGAGCCATCCGCCCAGGCACCGTGAACCAGAACAATATTCCGGATGCGATGGTCTTTGTTCTGCGCGGAGAGGACACCGCCGGTCAATAGCACTAATACAATGCAGAGGGAGCGAGACATTCCTCGTACCACTCGCATACTAAACATTGAATTACTCATCTGGTCCTTCCTCTCAAAACCTCAAGACATCAAATGTGCGCCGTTAGCGGATGTTGCATTGGCCGCCCCGCTTCTAATGACGTCAGAATCGTGTCGAGATTCACAGGGGCGCGTCGGAAGATTTCGTCCCCCAGAGCGTCCGACAGCGCATTCAAAATCGAAGCGCACCCGCCACCTACCGGCGGCTCGCCAATGCCACGAGCGCCCACCGGCGTTTCTGGATCAGGGATGTCCACCGCACCCCATTGCATATCCACTGGTAAATCGAGAATTGTCGGTGGTTTGTTTTGATAGAAGCGCTTCGAAACCATCTCGCCGTAGTGCGGATCGAATACCCACTTCTGGCCGATTGCATGGCCGATGCCGAGAATCGACCGACCTAAGACCTGACCACCCAGCGCGGCTGGATGAATCACCGTCCCTACATCGGCGTAAGCGAGGAAATCCACGATGTGGTACACGCCGGTCTCGACGTCCACTTCCACCTCGGCAAAGCTCGCCACGTAAGAAAACGTAGAACCATCGCGCCCATAGTTGTCGCGCGCCGCGGCAACCAGCCCCTGGCCCGCGAGCGCCGCGACTGACGCCTTCGTATAATTGTTGACGTCCTGAGGTGCTTCATGGCCGTCGTATATGCCGCCGAGTGCGATTGCTCGTTGGGCGGCCTCCGCCAGAGTTAGTCCCCGTCCTCCACCTTTCCGAGAGACTCGCTCGTTTGCGACGTCATAGTCTTCTGGTTTGCCACCGAGAGTCGTTGCTGCGATCTCCTGAAGCCGCTTCCTGGTTTCCATCGCCACGGCGTGGGCCGCACGTGTCATTGCATGCGTCGTTTGACTCCCACCCGAAACACAACTGAACGGAAGATTCTTCGAGGTATTGCCCCATACCACGTCGCACTTTTCCCAGGGCACACCGAGTATCTCTGCCCCTACTCGATGCACATCAATTACGGACTCAGTTCCCAGGTTGCCGATTCCTGACTGGAACTGAATCCGTCCAGCCGGGGTAATAACTAAGAGTCCGTCGAAGCCGATAGTGCCGCCTACGTAGCTGCTAAGAGACACCCCAACGCCGCGCACCTTGCTGCCAATACGTTTCGGCGTTCGCACCACTCTCTCGTTCCACTTGAACTGCTCAGCACCGCGGTCAAGTGCTTCCTTGAGAAATGAACTCGTTGCGTGCGGCCGCGTGCCTTGTACCGGCGGTCCAAACTGCGCTTTACCTTCGGGACAATTGATGCGCCGGATGGCTACCTGGTCTAAACCAAGTTTGCGTGCGGCCTTCGCGATAATCGGCTCGATAATGGCGATTCCCTGCAGGCCACCAGGCGAGCTTTGTGCACTGCGCGGTGGAGTATTCGTTAGCACTGTTACCCCACGCCAACGCATCGCCTGCGGCTGATACAACAAGGAGACTATGCGGCCCGACGTGGGGACATCCCCCTGTGCGTCGTAAGGACCGTTGTCGGAAACAACGAACATATCCAGCGCGGTGATGCGACCATCCCTGGAAAAGCCGACCTTCATTCGGCCCTGAAAACCGGGCCGCGCGCGGCCGATGTATGTCTCTTCTTCGCGGCTAATACGCATCATCACGGGCGCATTGGCCTTCTTCGAGAGGAACGCCGGGATAATCATTGAAACGCCGCCGGTTATCTTGCTGCCAAACCCGCCGCCAGTGTATTCGCTGATGAAAACAACGTTCCTCGGATCCATATTCAGCCAGCGCGCGAGCACAGGTAGCGTTTGATAGGTGCTCTGAGCACCCGAGTGAACGTAGACCTTTCCGTTCTGCCAGTAAGCCATTGAACTACGAGTCTCCAGGGTCTGATGGCTCGTATCCGGTGTGACAAAAGTCTCGTCGAGAACGAGTGCGGCATTCCTAAAACCAGCATCAACGTCTCCGTATGTCCAATCGTCTGGAGTTTTGCCCATCGGCAGACGGCCCTCTTTGAATTCAGCGAAGTCTGCATCGGTCCACTTGAGTTCTTTGACCTCGGGTTGTCCCTTTGACGGCTGAGGCGTGACCCAGACATTCCCATCAGTTCTCGGGTTCGGCCCGCCAGGCCGCAGCGTGTCGAGTGGATCGATGACGAATGGAAGCGGCTCAAAGTCGATTTGGATTTTTTCGATTGCATCGGCGGCGGTCAGCTCGTCGACTGCAGCGACCGCAAGAATTGGCTCACCCTGATAAACGGGCTCCATCGTGAGCGCCCGTTCGCCCCACTTGCTGGCCTTGATTACTGTTCCGTTGTCGGTGAGGGTATCGGCCGGAGCGGGAAGATCGTCTGCTGTGAGGATTGCTTTCACGCCGGGCATTCCGAGTGCCGCACTCGCGTCGATGTGCTTTACACGCGCGTGCGGCAGCGGACTGAGCAGCAACTTGCAGAACAGCATTCCCTCGGCGCGGAAATCCTCGGCGTATTTCGCCTTGCCGGTGACCTTTGCATGAAGATCGGCAGTCACATAGTTTTTGCCGATCAGCCGGTACTGTTTTCCGTACTGCGGCGCGATGGAGTTATTCAGCTCGTTATTCGACTCAGCAACTTTACTAGACACCGTTTCCCTTCCTCATGTTCTCCGCCCCACGCATCATGGCGGTCAGAATCTTGTCGTAGTCCTGGCACCGGCAAAGGTTGCCGGAAATTCCGTTCGCCAACTCCGCCCTGGTGGGATTTGGATTTACCTTCAGAAATCCCACAGCCGACATAATGAAACCCGACATGCAGAAGGCACACTGAAAGCCTTGCTCGTCAATGATGCCCTGCTGAACCGGATGCAACGTCCCATCAGCGGCGGCCAGGCCTTCGATGGTCATCACCTTTTTGTTTCGTACCGTGTGTGTAAGCGTCGAACACGAGT
Organism: Pyrinomonadaceae bacterium; assembly: GCA_023717565.1. Taxonomy (GTDB): domain Bacteria; phylum Acidobacteriota; class Blastocatellia; order Pyrinomonadales; family Pyrinomonadaceae; genus PSRF01. Next base: position 12,538 of record JAMQPI010000575.1, read on the forward strand.
AATACGGAACTTCATCGATCAACACTGTGCAAGAGCCGCATTCGGCACGGTCACACCCCAACTTCGTGCCCGTAAGGCCCAGTTTGTAGCGCAAGGTCCATGCGAGTGTCTCCTGCTTCATAGCGTCGACTCGCCGCTGCTGCCCATTAACACTGATTGTGATCAGCCGTTCAGCTACTCCGACAGGCTGAGTCTGTCCGAGCAAGGTGGAGGCGCGAAACAAATAGTTCGCAGAGGCAACTGCGGCCCCACCGGCGATGACGCCCTTGATAAAGGCACGCCTCGAAACGGCTTTTGGCATATCTCCGTTCGTCATGTAGTTCCCCTGTAGCTCGGCACCTGCTTTAACGCATTGCTAGAAAATCGAAAACGCGAGAAGCAGGTTAAACGGAAGGAGGCTAAAGGAGACGAGGCCATCAGTATTGCTTGCAATTGCTCTTGGTTACTGAGTTTTGCTCACTCACAGTGATGTGTTGTTGAGAGGTATTAAATGTTTAGCGCAAGTTAGAGTCGTATTCAGCAAAAAGCAGAAAGAAACACTCTAGGGCCGGTTCTAGTATGTTTTACAAACAGGAGGGAAATCATGAGGAGACAATTCTTTGTTTGGTCCATCGTGGCAATCGTAGCAACTTGCGTAGCAACTTGTTTGATTTCTTATGCCGCTGCCAAGCCGCGCAGCGTTACGTTGGAACTAAAGAACGCTCAGGGCGCCAGCGTCGGCACAGCCAGGTTGTCGGCGGCTGGCCATGGGGTCAGGATTAAGCTCGATCTAAAGAACCTTCCCCCAGGTGAGCACGCGATTCATATTCATCAGATGGCCATGTGTGAAGGACCGGGTTTCCAATCCGCCGGGCCCCATTTCAACCCTGCCGCCAAACAGCACGGACTAGAGAATCCAAATGGGCCTCATGCCGGCGACATGAAAAACTTCATCGTGCGGGCCAACGGAACCGCGAACGCAGCAGTAACCGATTCGCGAGTAAATCTAGGGACAGACAGTTATTCACTTTTCACCAACGGTGGTACTTCTCTGGTGATTCATGCGAAAGCAGATGACATGAAAACCGATCCCGCCGGCAACTCAGGTGATCGGATTGCTTGCGGAGTGATTGCCAGGTAGCTCGCGACCGAACGGCTTTCCAAGACAGCCGGTGCGCACGATGGGAGCGGCGCAGTGCGGATAAAGAACTCGTTACCCTGAGTCGCAGCCGAACCGCCCTGGGTCAGGAGACATTATGACCTCCAGTAGAGACAACGGGATCATCGACATACCAAGCAATCACTCGGTTGATAGAACGGTCGAGAAGCTTAAGGGCATTCTGCAAGCGAAGGGAATCACCCTTTTCGCGCTGATCGACCACAGTGGAGAAGCGCAAAAGGTTGCGATGAGGATGCGGCCCACTAAGCTATTGATCTTTGGCAACCCGAAAGCCGGGACACCCGTGATGCTGGCCGCGCCCAGTAGCGCCATCGACCTTCCGCTCAAAATTTTGATTTGGGAAGATGCTCAGGGAAAGGTTTGGCTCACTTACAACAGTCCTATTTATTTACAGGAGAGACACAACCTGTCACCGGAGCTGCTCCAGAACATTGCGGTAGTGGAAGCGTTTGCGGCCCAAGGCGCTCTCGCTTCTGCCTGACTAGGTTTCGTGTTTCCAGGCTAAGGGGAGGTTCTCTTCCGCACGGCATTCGTTGGGACGAAGAAAATGCGTTCAGCCGATCGACTTAAGAGCTGCTTATTACAATTCCGCGTGAGTCCCGCGGGGCTGCACTTTTCTCTCCCTCATGGACTGCTTCGAGCGCTGACTCTCCTAATCGTGTCCGCAGCGTGGATTGTCATCGCCGCCAACGTCGAGCCGGCTTTAGCCAATCCAGGCGGAATTACCAATATCTTCAAACCGCTCTCGCAACCGGCCCAAGAGATTAGAGAAATCTCGCTGCTGGTGATTGCGATATGCGCGACGATCTTCCTCATCGTCGCCGGTTTGCTTGCCTACACCATCGTCCGATATCGCCACCGTCCCGGAGACGAAGTGAGCGAGCCACCACAGATCTACGGCAGCAACCAGATCGAGCTGGCATGGACAGTCCTGCCGCTTCTGATCGTGTTCGTGTTGATTCTAGTCACGTCGCGCACCATAGCTGATATACAGAACCGAAAACCCGGTCCCGGCGCGGTGCAGGCGACTGTCGTCGGCCACCAATGGTGGTGGGAAATACGCTATCCCGAACTCGGCATTGTGACAGCGAATGAACTGCACGTGCCGGCTGGCACCAATAGTCTGCCCCAACCTACGTTTCTCAAGCTTGAGTCGGCAGATGTCGCGCATAGCTTCTGGGTCCCACAGCTCGCCGGGAAGACCGATCTCATCCCTAACCGCCAGAACCTGATGTGGATCGAACCCACACAACCCGGAACGTACCTGGGTAACTGCGCGGAGTACTGTGGTACACAGCACGCCCGCATGTTGATCCGCGTCATCGTGCAACCACCAGCAGAGTTCGAGCGATGGGTCGCAGAGCAGAAACGAGCAGTGACTGAAGACTCGAGTACTCAGGAAGGTCGCAAAATCTTTTTCGCGAACTCCTGCGTCAACTGCCACACCATCCGCGGAACTTCCGCCCAAGGGATGTTCGGTCCGGACCTGACGCACCTGATGAGCCGCGAGACGCTCGCGTCGGGAGCTACGCTGAATACGCCGGCAACGCTGCGCGCCTGGGTGCGCGATCCGCAAAAGCTCAAGGTGGGCTGTCTGATGCCCAACATGCAATTGGTTGACGAACAGGTAGACCAGATTGTCGCTTATTTACAAACGCTCAAGTAGGACGGGAAACAGAATGGCTACTCAAGAGATTGCCATACCAGGCGCCAGACAACCAGGAGTGTCGTATATCGATCGGCTGCACGGACTGGTCGTCACCGTTGACCACAAAAAGCTTGGGCTGATGTACATCGGCACTGCGATTATTTTCCTGATCGTTGCAGGCCTTATGGCTTTGGCCATTCGGTGGCAACTGGCGCTGCCGAATAACGATCTGATTCAGCCCGATGTCTTTAATCGGCTCTTCACAATGCACGGCACGGCGATGGTCTTTCTGGTGGGCATGCCGATCATCGCCGGGCTGGGCAACTATCTCGTCCCGCTCATGATCGGTACCCGCGACATGGCCTTTCCACGTCTCAACGCCTTCGGCTACTGGATGTTCGTCTTCGGTGGGTTGCTCCTTTACTTCAGTTATGTCGGCGCTCCGGGACTTTCTGGTCACGGCTCTGCGCCGGACATCGGCTGGTTCGCTTACGCGCCGCTGACGGGTCGCGCTTTCTCCCGCGGTCATAGCACAGATTATTGGATTCTCAGCCTTCTGCTCACCAGCGTCGGTAGCACTGTCTCAGCCATCAATGTGATCGTCACTGCCTTCACTCTGCGATGCAGAGGTATGACGCTGATGCGCATGCCGCTTTTTGTGTGGATGATGATCGTCACGAACTTCATGATTCTGCTCGCGCTGCCAGCGCTGTCGGCGGCGCAGATCATGTTGCTGATTGATCGCTACCTGGGCGGACGTTTTTTCGACACACAGGCCGGCGGCTCAGCGGTGCTCTGGCAACACTTCTTCTGGATCTTCGGTCACCCAGAGGTCTACATCCTGATCATTCCGGGCTTCGCGTGTCTCTCGGAGATCATCCCGGTCTTCTCGCGCAAACCGATCTTCGGCTATCCAGTAATGGTCGGGGCGACAACGATGATCGCGATCATTAGCCTCGGTGTCTGGGCTCATCACATGTTCTCGGTCGGCATGACTTCAGTGGGCAACACGTTCTTCGCTATTTCAACCATGCTCGTCTCAGTGCCAACGGGAATCAAGATTTTCAACTGGCTGGGCACGATGTACGGCGGCAAGATTCGGCTTGACCTGCCCATGATCTTCTGCCTGGGTTTTCTCTTTCAATTTCTGATTGCGGGTCTGACAGGCATCATGCTGGGGGTCGCACCGTTTGACTGGCAACTCACCGACTCATACTTCGTCGTAGCGCATTTTCATTTTGTACTGATTGGCGGACTCCTCTACGCCATCTTTGCCAGCTTCTACTACTGGTATCCGAAAGCCACCGGACGCATGCTCGATCGAAAGCTCGGTCTACTGCATTTCTGGCTTTTCACCATCGGATTCCATCTCACCTTTGACACGATGCACTTCAGTGGCTTGCTCGGTATGCCTCGACGCATTTACACCTACGACGCCGGGCGCGGCTGGGAAACGCTCAATTTTATCAGCTCACTCGGAGCGCTTTTTCAAGCGGGCGGGATTCTCTGTCTGGCAGTAAACCTTCTGCGGTCCTGGAAGAAAGGTGAAGTCGCAGGCCCTGACCCCTGGGACGCATGGACGCTCGAATGGTCCACGACTTCGCCGCCACCCGAATACAACTTCGAGATTGAGCCCGTAGTGCGCAGTCGCCGGCCTCTATGGGACCTGAAGCATCCTGAAGACCCGGACTGGAAGTACGACTGAACCAGAAGAGGAAATGAAACGCGATGATTAATGATGCATCTTTGCCTCTTGTCCAATTATCGGACGGATGGGAACCGC
>JAMQPI010000506.1 GCA_023717565.1 Pyrinomonadaceae bacterium
GGGCGGTTGGTGCTGCCGAGATTGCCGCCTTGCCGCCCGATATCCCTTTGTGCAGCTCGCTGTCGGTTACCTAATGAATCCCCGCGCGCCGTCCCTCCGAATTTGTTGGCTGTGCCTCGGTCTCCGTAAGGAGCACCGCCACGATGCTGCGGGTTGTGCTGCCAGGTGTTGCCACCGCGATTGCCGCTGATGTTGTTGATGTTGGTATTGCGATTGAAATTGTTGTTCCGGTTGATGTTGATGTCGCCGCCGCCCCAGCCGCAGCCCCAACCCCAACCACCGCCCCAGGCAGCTCCGATTGCCATGCCGACGCCGAATGAAATCGCGCTGGCCGCAATCACTGCGCCCGTCGAGTATGGCGGATAGTAAATCGGTGGATACGGGTAAACCGGCGGACCGTAAACATACGCCGGGTTGTACGAAGGCACGTAAACAACCTGGGGGTTCGCTTGTTCGATCACAATGACCTGTTTGCTCTCGACCACCTGCGTTTCCACTTTCTGTTGCTCGTTCGACTGCAGGGCCCCTTTGCCCTGAGCTTTCGCGCGCATGCGCTGGATGGAATCCATTACGTCTTTCTGCTGTGCGAGAAAGACGTTACCCAGATCCGTGGTCCACTGAATGTCGTCAGCCAGACGTTTCACCAGGTCGGGGAGCGCAGCCATCGCCTGAATGCTCGGATCCCACTTCTGTTTCTTGACCTCGTCCGCTAACTTTTTCTGGTCCTTTGAAAGGTCCTTGTGCTTTTCCAACCATTGCTGAAGCTGGATGATCTCCAGCGGATACGTGGAGGCGACCAGCGTCTGGCTGAGCAGGTTGTCCGGATAGAGCGCAATTGGCGCCACCAGGGCATCGAGCTGGTCGGCCGGGACCTTTACTGCCTGGGTCGTGGCCGGGTCTTGCTGCGGCCCGGGCGACGCCGAAAAGACAGCGTTGCCCGGCAGCAGGAGTGCTACGCAGGTGAGGGCGACACAACCTCGAATCAGCTTTGCGGGAATTTCTGTTCGCATTACTTTTGTTTTCATCTCAAGCTCCCTGATTCGGCTTTGAATCCTTCGTCGGCACCGGCGGGATGCAGGTGCACGCTGTCTAGTCGATCGTTACTTCAAATGAGTCTCTTCCCAACTCCGCACTTTGCGGCGGGCCTCGTCGAAAATCCGCACATAGTTGCCCTTGCGCACTTTCTCGCTCGCTTCAGGACTCAAAAGTTTCCAAAAGGGTTCGTATTGGTTATAGACCTTCAGATACGTTTCCTGATTCGCGGGAGCCACCTCGTCGGTGCCGAAGATAAATCGATCCGGATAGCGGTTAGCCATCTCTGCCGCATTCTTCGTTGACTCAGGTGTAGCCACGATGTACTTGGCCACTTCATCCCACGAGATGTCGAAATACACATTCTTAAGATCCGGATCCTTGATGATGTCTTCGACTATTGCGCCCTGCTCCTTTACCGGACGGATGATCCGGCCGACACCGAAGTGCGCCCAGATGATCGTAGCCTTCGGATGCCGCTTAAGTAGTGCTTTCATCTGACTAGCGTATGCCGGCGTGGCACCAGGTTTTGCGAAGGGAACATCGACATCGTTGTGAATCAGAATTACCAAACCAACTTCACTCGCGAAATCGATCAATCGATCAAGCGCTTGATCCTGAAGGCTGGCAACCTCGCCCGAGATCTTTGCCGAAACAAATTCTTTATGAATCGTGAATTCGCCGATTCCGGTGAAAACTCCAGGGAACGTTCGCAGTACGCGGCGGATGTGATCCGCGGCGTACATGTCGGTGGGATTGAACCCCGTGATCATGGGATCAAAACGCGCCTGCTCTTCCTTTGATAGCGACTTGTAGGCCATCGCGATAGAGGCGTCGGTAAAGGAGTAGTAATAGAGTGGTGCGTCAGAATTGAGATAGTAAGTTGGACCCCGATCGGCATCGACGCGATAAGACCATTGTTGCTGGAGCGGAATCCCGAACAGCGCTACTCGCCCCACTTTGTTGCCCATGATCGTCAGGAAGTCGTGAATGTCGATCCCTTCCTGAACATAGTTGGTCAGGTGAAAGTGTGAATCGTTGAAAAGATAGTCGTTTGATTGCGTCCCACCGGAATCCGATTGTGCGATAACGGGAATCGATAACAGGATCAGCGCAAGGCAAATGACGACAATTCGCGCGATCTGTAAATTCCATTTGTGAAACTGCACATTCATAAGATCTCTTAAAAGGAGAGTTCCAGAGTCGAATGAAAGACGCTGCCTCTGCCGCCCACGACGAAGGGAACTGATGAGTAGCCCACCGGAGAATTGCGCAGGTAGAGCCACTCGGTGTTCCAGCGCACGACTTTGTTCTTCCAGGGGAACCAGTTAGCACCAGCGCGAAAATCGAATGGGTTGCCATACTGACCATTGATTCGTGAGACACCCGCATAGAGTTGCAGCGTCCTGGGGACCGCCATCGCCGACGCCTGCAACTGAAAACCATGATCGAACAGGGTTGACAACCCCGCCGTGTTTGAGCCTTTAAAGTTGTCGAGCCAGCGCAAGTAGTACTCGCCTTCAAGCGCAAAGCCCCGATACTTCAGCCCCCCATCGAAATCGACCATCTGGTATCTAGCATCGGTTATGGTTATGCCTGGTCCGAAAAGGTCTGGCGTAAAGATCACCGTGCCGTCTGAAAGCCGAAGTTGTGTATTCTCGAACGTGTCATTATTCGGTTGGCTCTCCTTGTTTTCATTGCTCCGAGTGAAGTGGACCCCAAAGCGAGTGGCGGGCTTCTGGTGATCTTCGAAATCACCAAAGCCCTGACCGTATTCCCCGGTGGGCGCCCAGACTACCGCGGTTGAAAGGGTGTTGAACTTGTTGTCGAGTCGCGCGGCGCTCACACCCAGCGTGCTCAGGTTGTTACCGATCATCACCTGATATCTCACGCGCTTAGTGATATTGCCCTTGAGCCAGATCCCAGAGGTGTAAGACGGACGAAAGAACTCGTCGGCGATCAGCCGAGTATCGACACCAAGCCAGAACGGGAAGTTGCCTTCAGTTGTGCGAACGCCGGGAAGAGACGTGATACCGGCCGCCAGCGTGAAGTACTTGTTGAAGGTGTAACCCACGTTTCCGGCGACCACGACCTGCGCTCCCTGGCCCTGGGTCGGATTGGAAGTCCACGTATAAATGAAGTAGCGTAACTTTGGATCCAAGACCCAACCCAGAAACTTGACCTGCACCTTTTGCAGCTGGAAGTCCTGACGCTCCTGGACGTTCTTGGTATTGCCAAAGGCATCCGTATAAGTTGAGTTGAGTCCCAGTTGATTCAAGTATCGGGCGTAGGTGTAGATGCTGACGCTGAGATCTCCATGCTCGGTATTCGCGAGCTTGTAACCCAGGTTTGGAGAGTAGCGGCCGTAGGAGGCCGTTTCGCTTGCTTCAGCCGTAGGCTTTTCCTTCACTACGGGTTCCATCCAGACATGCGGATCATCAGAGGTGGATGGGTCATGCTTCGTCTCTCCTGCAGGCGCCAACGAGGGTGCTTGTGAAGAAGCTGTTTGCGCTGCTTCGAGTTTGTCGAGTCTCTCCTGAAGACTCCGAATCAGCTTTAGCAGTTCCTCGCGTTCACCGGAAGTCAATGGTTTGTCAGTTTGAGTCGTCGAGCCGGGACTTGAGGGCGATTCAGCCGGGCTTGAGCTTTGCGCAACGGCCATTGAATTGAGAACCTGCACGATTCCAATCAGCAATGCGACCCGCAGCATGACGCTGCGACGCAGGCTTACTGTGCTCGTTCGAGATAGAGTCATTTGGGTTCCCTAGGTTCGTACAGGGACTAAGTCTTCTTTAGTTTACTCACCCTTCAAACCAACTGAACGCGGCGAGAACAAATTCAAATCGAGCTTTCGCGCCACATATTCGATCACCTTCTGCGCCTTCACACTGTTGCCGGCTTCGTCGAGTCGTGGGGAAAAAACTGCGATGGCGCCTTTGCCCGGCACCACGGCGACGATGCCGCCGCCCACGCCACTCTTCGCCGGCAGGCCCACGTGCCAGGCCCAACCGCCGGAGCCGTCATACAAGCCCGCCATAGTCATGGTGGAAAGGATGTAAGGAACGTCTTCGGCCTTTATTACCTGCTCTCCCGTTGCCGGGTTCTTTCCGTTGTTTGCCAGAGTGGCGCCCATGCGGGCCAGTTGGGCCACATTCACACCCACAGAGCATTGCTTCGTGTATATGTCGACTGACTCGAAAGGATCGGCGTAGATGCGCTCGTATTTCGCCAGTAGCATTGAGAGTGCCTTGTTCCCGGTGTTCGTCGCTGCTTCCGACTTATAGACTTCGTCGATCAGCGTCAGTTTTTCTCCAGCGACCCGGCCGTAGAAATCGAGGATCTTGTTCCACTTTTCATCCGCGTTTTTGCCGGAAATCAGACTTGTGGTCGCGATCGCTCCCGCGTTTACAAAAGGATTACCGGTATGGCTCGGCATATCCGCAACCGCGAAAACCGAATTGAAGGCGCGACCTGTGGGCTCGGAACCCACGCGGTCGAAGACTTTGTCCGCTCCAATTTCCTCCATTGCCATGGCCAGGGTGTAGACCTTGGAGATCGATTGAATGGAGAATGAATATTTGATGTCACCCAGCGTGAAAACCTGGTTATCGGTAGTCACCACGGCGACACCAAATAGTTTTGAGTCGACCTGGGCCAGATACGGTATGTAGTCCGCATTCTTCCCGCTGGTGTCGCTCCTGAATTTGTCGTAAGCCTCGCGAACAACTGCTTCCACCTGGGCACGGTTGGGCGCGACGGGACTGGCTTTCTGGCCCAGCGCCGAAAGGGGCGCCGATACGAAGGTCGTCACAATAAACAGTGCGACCACAATTCTTACTCGTAGCTTCTCTCTCAACATGAAGTTTTCTCCTCTCGTACGTTCGGCGTAATTCGCCGGCTTGAAATCAAACGATCCGGCTTATCAAAACGTGAACTTCTTCGAAAAGTTGTACTTGAAGGAAACCTGGATGCGGAAATCGTCTGAATGGAAACCATCCAGGAAGTTTTCGCGTCGACCCCAGATGAATTCACCACCTATCATCGCGTTATCGACCGGGTAGAAGAGCAGGTTCCCGGAAGCGTAGTGGCCGCGACGGTAGCCGTCGGGTGCCTGACCGTCGGAGTTGTCGACATCCATCATTGAGTATCCGATGGACGAGCTCCAACGCTTGTTCCAGTTGTGGTCCAGGTAAGTAATGAAGCTGAACATCGGTAAGGCCTTACCAACGATCGGACGTCGAGGATTGCCCGCTGCGAGATTCCCCTCGATGCCGACGTCAACATCCGCATCGTTCATGTAGTTTTGGATTCCCTGGCCGAAAACGAATGCAAACTTTCCGGTGGTGTTCTCGCCAAACTTGAGAGCGGAAGTCAGGTTGACACCGGCGCCGACTGCGCTTCCACCCAAATCGAACGCGTCGTCATTGGTGTCGATCCACGCGATTCGCCTTAGGAGTCCCGCAGCCTGGAAGTGACCCCAGTCGCGAGTGAATCGAACATTCGCGGTAAGGTCCGGCAGATTAAAGTGCCCCCGCACCCCCTGTAGCTCAATCCGATCTGCAAACCGGCCCTGGTCAGCGCTGGCGCCCGGCCGCTCGAGAGCAATAGATACGGCGTTGCGTCCCTTCAATGGCATCCACCGGAACTGCACGTTCCGGTAAAGAACCATTCCTGGTGGTCCCCAATACTCAATCGTGTTTGGAAACACATCGCCGTCCATGAAGGTGCTATTCTGTTGGCCGGCGCCGAATTGGCCCAGCTCGCCCCAAGCATGGCGCAGTCGGAAGGTTGTCTGACCGGCGTCTGCGCCAGTGCCAAACAGTTCGAATTCAAATTGTGTTTTTAGTTCGCCATATTTGGTTGGGGTCGACGACCTAACACCGAGGCGGCTCTGTCTGACGCCAAAGTACGTATTGCCATTTGGTGCAAACTCATTCGGGAACGACGGCAACTTGGTAGGACGAATCACGTCAAACCAGTCCGGATCGTTTTGCTTGAACTGGTATCCCGCGTCAAGCATCGCGAAGCCATACACTTCAAAGGTGCTCTCGCCCTTCTTCTCATCGTCCTGAGGTTTCGCTGGTGCGTCCGTTGGTGTGGCCGCTATGGTTGCCGGTGCTCCCACCTTTTCACCGGTCGCGACGTCCAGCTTCTTCTGCGAATCGTCCTTGGAAGTGATTTGTGCCTTGAGCTCCTCGACGGTTTGCTCCAGCTGTAGTAAGCGCTGCTTCAACTGTTGCACTTCGCCGGGTGTAAGATTTTGCGGTTCCGTGGTTTGCGCCATGTGCGAGCGCGCCGGGATCAGTAGCAATGCCATTACGACGAGAGTGAACCCGGCAACTCTGACTGGCCTCAGTCGATGATTAGTCTTCATGTACCCTCCTCAGCGGAAAGCTCCGTATACGTGAACGTGGGGATAACCACTTGACGGATCTTAAGGTGGCTTACGTGAGTCGTGAACTAGTAAAACTGCTAGGTTCTTGCGCGTGTCGAGTGGTCTTCTTAACGGACTTGAGACAGTTGAGAGTTAGGGAGTTGGAGGAAAACCGGCTAGGCGTGAGAGTCACTATCGGTGTTCGTCCTTTAAGAAAATGCTGGTTACAAGCAGGACGAGATCGCGCATCTGATCGGCCGTTCGGTAGGAACTTCCAAGTCCCAGCTCCACCGGGCTGGGTGAGACTCAGGCAGTCACTAATCAGAAGGGTTCTCATTGCTTCGTTACCCTCAGAGCTAATCGATGACTGAACTTAGTCGTCAGTTACCAACCACCTGCCGGTGGCCGTCCTGAGCTGTGGTCAACTGTTTTCCAATGAACCCCGGGGGCAAGGAGTTACTTTTTCACGGGCGGCGGATAGTTCTTCAACAACTTGGCCGTCGCCTTATCCAGGTTCTTCTGGACCTTCTGCGGATCTTTGCCGGAACCCAGAGTCTTGCTGGCTGCACCGCGCCAGATTTGGTTCTTGGCAGCCACGTCATAGATGTCCAGGTTAAGGGTCCCAATATTAATTGTTTTGCTGGTAGTGGTGGTGCTTGACGAGCCCATACCGCCGCCCCAGCCGCCCCAACGGCCATAGCCCCACCCGCCTCCCATGTCGGTACTGTATGAGTTCCACTGTTGCTCCTGGCTGACCGCCGCCTGGTAGGCGACGTAGAGATCTGGGTTGTCACTTTCGGTCTTGCTCAACCCTTTCAGCGCCAGTTGCTTATCGATGGACTGCATGATTTGCCCGTCAACAATCTGATTGGGATACTGAGCATTCGGGACTCGGACCCACTTATAGGTCTTATATTTCGAGAAATCAGTTCCCGCCACGAAGTTGTACTTAACATCCTGCGCGCTCGCCGGCACACACCACAACAGCAGCACTGCTGCGGCCATTACCAGCAGACGGTTCTTGCTCGGTTTCATATTCATCACCCTCCTAAGGAATCGACCTATTGACAGGGATGTTATCGCCCGGCGAGATAACTGAACACTGGTAGTTTTTACAGGAAGCGGAGAGTAGATCACGTATAGGATCAGGCTGACGTTCTTCACTAACCCTCACCCCAATCGTATTCACGATGCGGCGGCCGGAATACTGGTAGAATTGCCAGTTTCTCGTGCTCTCTAACAGCACTACCATCATGGCGACTTAGCAATTTGGTGATGGGCCAACGGTGAGTGCTGTGGGTCCTACCCAAGAAGGCTGCGTGGCCGGCTTACTGACCACTGACTAGAAAACAGAGATGAGGAGAAAATTGACATGAGAGACAGAAAATCAATCGCAGTGCTGGTGACGCTGGCCTTTGTGATGACCCTGCTGACCGCCGTCGGGGCCTTGGCACAAGGCGCAAGCAGTGCTCATCCCGTACAGGTTCCGCAGGGCCAGAAGCAAAAGATTCAGGGCGTGGTCAGTATCCGCTCCGGCGATTCCTTCAAAGTCCGGGACCCTGGCGGCGCCGAGACTACGGTGCTTTTGACCGGCGACACAAAGGTCAGCTCACACAGCAAAGGCCTGAGGGGAAAAC
>JAMQPI010000638.1 GCA_023717565.1 Pyrinomonadaceae bacterium
GGGGCGGAACTCAACTTGAGAGGTACTCGTCTAGTCTCATTCCGCCCCTCCGACCGCCGCCGGAATATTCAAGTGTCCACTAATCTATAAACCTCTAACTCCTAACGGAGTTGCGAACCACCGACCGAGCCAACGGCCGCCACCGATCTTCGCCTGGCAGCTCACAGTTGCTGCTAACTGATTCTTCTTCACCAACTCACTCCCCGTTTGTCGGACTTCGGGGTTCTCACGCTTGCAAAGAGGTCGTCAAATTCGGTAAAACTTCAAAGCACAAAGTTCAAAGCACGGACTTCCAATGTACTTCAAGCAATTCTATCTCGCCTGTCTGGCGCACGCTTCGTATCTCATCGGCTCGCAGGGGGAGGCGGTGGTTGTCGACCCTCAGCGCGATGTCGACCAGTACATCAAAGAAGCCGAAGCGAATGATTTGCAGATCAAATACGTAATCGAGACTCACCTGCATGCGGATTTCGTGAGCGGCCATCGAGAGCTTGCTGCTCGGACGGGCGCTGAGATTGTCTTCAGCGAAAAGGCCGGGGCTACGTTTCCGCATCGCGCAGTCAGAGAAGGCGCTGAACTCATGATAGGCAAAGTAGTGCTGCGAATAATCGAGACTCCTGGCCATACGCCGGAAGGCATCTCGGTGCTCGTCATCGACACGGAAGTCTCGCCTCAACCGCAAAAAGTACTTACTGGCGACACGCTCTTCATCGGCGACGTTGGTCGTCCCGATCTAGCGGGCGGTAAAGGCTACACGCCGCAGATGATGGCCGGAATGATGTACGACAGTCTGCACCAGAAACTGTTGCAGCTCTCAGATGACGTCGAAATTCACCCGGCGCACGGCGCCGGTTCCATGTGCGGACGGAATATCTCGGCCGAAACTTCTTCGACCATAGGCGAGCAAAAGATCTCGAACTATGCGCTCAAGCCGATGTCCAAAGAAGAATTCATCCGCATGATGACATCCGAACTGCCCACCGCGCCGGCCTATTTTTCGGAAGATGCTGAGATCAATCGGGACGGTGCGGTCCCACTGGCGGCGCTGCCAAAAGCTGCGGCCCTTTCTCCGTTGGAAGTCACTGATTTGATCTCCCACGGTAACGTGGTTCTTGATGTTCGCTCGGCCGCGGAGTTTGGCGCCGCTCATGTTCCAGGTTCTATAAATATTGGCCTGGGTGGACAGTTTGCGAGTTGGGCGGCGTCCTTGATCTCCTTGCAAAGTCCCATCGTGATCGTCGCTGACTCAGAAGCACAGGTTGAGGAGGCTCAGACGCGACTCGCGCGCGTGGGGATTGAGAGCGCCCGAGGTTACTTAGGCGGCGGCATGAACGCCTGGATCGAGGCTGGTCTCGAAGCGACGGCAGTGCCCCAGATAACCGTCGATCAATTGAATGACTTGATCGCGAGCCAAACCGATTTTCGGGTGCTCGACGTGCGTCGTCCCCCTGAGTACACCAGCGGTCATGTGCCCGGGGCCATCCCTGAACCACTCTCTACTCTACAAGCGCGGGTCCCTGTGTTAGATCTCGAGCCGTCAAAAATCACCGCCGTGATCTGCGCCAGCGGTTACCGCTCCAGCGCCGCGACCAGCATCCTGCAGCAACACGGCTTTGCCAACATCGTAAACGTAACCGGCGGGACCAACGCCTGGATCAACGCGGGATATGAGGTTGAGATTCCAGGGGGCAACGAGAAGTAGGGTCAAGAAATATGAAACGAGCCAAGGTCATTTGCGGGCCAGGAAGGGATCATTTTCCATTTGGCATTTCTAGGATCAACTCACTCAAGCTGCGTGTCATGAGGTCAGTACCACAATGCGGTAGCGGTGGGTCGGAGTCTGATCACTAACGCCGAGTGGAATCGCAACTCATGACACACCGCTACCGCATTGTGGTACTGACCT
>JAMQPI010000518.1 GCA_023717565.1 Pyrinomonadaceae bacterium
ACTCGGCATCAAGGATGGCCGTGTCGACTTCACTTACGTGCTCTGATTCTGACTGAGAATTGACCATGTCGATAGGATAATGCAGGGAACCCGGTTCAAACGATGCTTCTGGGGCCTCCGGGCTCCGCCGAGTTTATCACATAAGATTTTGGACCGGTTCGCCATAAACCTTTTGGCCATTTTGGAATCAAAAGGTGACGATATCGTATGTCTGAAAAGTCTTGCGGAGGAGTTGGCAACCAGTAGCGTTGCAACCCACGTCTGAGTTAAGCCAACGCCGGCAGGCTCGGTATGTAAAAAAGTCGCGTAGAACGGGCACTTATTGCTCATCGGCCGGTTTCCAACTGGGCGCGGTTTCGCTGACAAGTCCGTCCGAAACTGGTCGAGATCAGGTGGCACGAAAGCTGCGAGGAAACGGTTGGCGGAATGGTGAGAAGTGGCAGTAAAAAAGCCGTAAACCAAAATCCCGCCAGCCTCGTATGGTTAGTTAGGCAGTTTTGAATGGAAGGTGGCCGAAATGGCTAGATGGATGACCAGGAGAATTCAACGCTCACGCGCACGCTGTCAGAAGGTGACTACTCCGAAGCAGAGCAAATCACAGGAGCAGCCGGTGGAACACTCCGAACGAGGTGCCGTTCAAGCTGAAGATTCAGCTGCGGCGCCCTGCGAAAGAAGCTGAACCCAGCCTGCAATTCTGATCCCGCGACGGCGTTTCAATTCCCTCACAAATCTCAAACCAGCTTAGAAGTCGATTCTTATTCCCAACCGAATCTGGCGCGGCCGAAGTGTCCGCGAAGTCACGAGAAAAGAATCCAGAAATGCCTGTCGCTGTTCCGCAGTGGCCGTAGGGGCGAGCGCGTTGAAGTTGATAAACTCCGCGCCAAAACCGAATACAGTCTTATTGAGAACATTGTCAAACTCGATTACCGGGCGAATCCGAATTCTCTCAGTAACGTGAAACTCGCGCGTCACGCTGAGGTCGAAGAGAAACAAACCGGGTCCTCGGCCGGCGTTGCGCGGCAGATTTCCCGATTGACCAATCGTCGGCAACGCAAACTGGTTGAGGATAGATGGATCAATCGGGTCGTTTGGCCCTCGCCACCGAAGCAGTTCAATGTTTCCGCTAAAGTTCGGCCGGTCGTTCCCCACATCGTCGAGATTGCGATCCACGCCACCGATGGAGATGTTGAAAGGCGCGCCCGAGGCGAAGCGCAGAATTGGTGACAATGTGAGCTTGCCCAGTAAGGCCGGCAAGTAGAAGCTCCCTGAGAAAACAAAGCGATGTCTCCGGTCCAGCAGGCTGCGCGCTCGTTCGCTACGGAAGTCGCCGGGTACCAGCGCATCGGAAGTGTTGACGACTCCGTCATCAACCAGTGAGGCATTGGTGTAAGCAACTCGAAAAGAGTAGCCCACACTATTGCTGTTCTGACTGAACCCTTTGCGCAGCACCAGCGTCAGGCCCTGATAGAAGCTGTTGCCGGCCGCAATCAATTGCTCAACCTCGGCGCGGACAGCATCGGGCCGCAACTCATTTAGGGCCGCGAGTGCAACGTCTACAGATGTTGATGAACTAACACTATTGAGATTTACCAGCGAAACTGGAACCCCAAACTCAATCCTGCGACCCACGGAACTCGGGTTTTCGGCGTCTGGCGAAGCGAATACAAATCGTATTAGCTCGCCTGCGGTAGAGGCATTGTAGAGTGGGCGATCCTGTGCCGGACCGGGTCGGAAATTGGTAAAGTCGCGCGAGGCCAGATATTCCGAGAAGTCTTTGAAACCAGCCGGAAGCACCGGTGCATTCGCATTGAACTCCCGCCACAGGTGAATGCCTCTGTTGAGAGTGTAGTTTGCCTCAAACACAAAACCGTTGCCGAGATCGCGTTCGACGCCGAAGTTTGCTTGATAACTTTCCGGTATGCGCAAACCCGGATCAATGCGTCGGGAGAATTCCGTATTGAGCTCACCAAACTGCGTCACGAGCGGCGAATCAACTGTCAGTGTCTGAGGAAAGCGAAGATTGGCGGCAATGAACGTGCGACGTTGCGCGGCGGTCATGAGTTTGCCACTGTCAGGATCTCGTAACGAATTGGTATCGAAGAACAGCTGGCGGGTACCGAGGGTGAAATCATCAATGGTTCGCAGCAAGGCCCGATTGTAAAAGAGACCCGCGCCGAACCGGAGCACCGTCTTTCCGGAGTTAAATGGATCGTAGGCGACCGAAAAGCGCGGGGCAAAGTTGTTGTGGTCAGGAATAATGCTTTCGCGCTCGTACCGCAGGCCATAACTCACGAGCAGGTTAGGAAAGAGCCGCCACTCGTCATGCCCGAAAATGCCCGAGTACGTGTTTCGCTGGGTTGATTCCGTCAAGAAGTTCTGCCTGAAGCGGCTGGGTGTGTCGGCCAGGAAATCCCCGGCACTGGCGAAGCTAAAAGTTCCTGACGCATCGGACAGATCGATGAAGGTGGAACGAATACGCTGAACATCGATGCCAAACTTTAGTGAGTGTGTTCCTTTGGTGTGCAGGAGTGTCTCTTGCAGCTGAAAGCGACCTTCGTGGCGGTCGGTCGCTCCGGTGGTTGAAGAACCGGCCACCAGAGTGCCGGAGCGTCGCGCAGCATCACCGGCCATCAGAGGATCGTTGATCGTTATGAGAACGACTGGGCTCTCCGCATTTCTGGCTCTCGTTCCCGGCGCCAATCGCGAGAATTGTGTGCGGAATTGATTGACGGTGTTCGCGGAGAAAACGTAATTATCCGAATAGGAAATAGCGTCAGAGTTTCGCGACTTTGCCTGCAGCGATTCCGCTAGCCGATTGCCGCCGCCAAACTGTCGTAAGTTCGCCATCCGCCCCAGTTGATACACAAACGAGGCGTTGTGCATCTCATTAAACTGATGATCGATGCGCGTTGTCACGCTATGACTTGTGAGCGGCGTACTAACAGATGAAATGAACGGAGCAATCTCGGCACTGGCAGCCGGGGCGTTTGCGTCTTCAAGCCGGCGACCATGCAATAACGTTGGGGACGGCAGCGGAAACCGCGGGTTCTGCTGAACCGGCACGAGCGTGTCAGTCAAGGCGCTATCGAGGGTCTTGTTGAACTCATAAGAACTGAAGAAGAACGTTCCCGTTGGGCTTTTGCGCCATGGGAAAATGACGGGGCCACCAAGAGTGAAACCGGGCGTGTGTTCCTGCAAAGGCAGTCTCTTGAGTCCGAGCGAGTTATTTCTAAACGTATTGGCATCCAGCGATTCATCTTTAAAGAAGTAAAATACCCGCCCCCTAAACGTTTGCGCCCCGCCGCGTGTGCGAATGTTGATGCGCCCTCCCGAAGCTCGTCCATATTCCGCGGAGAACTGATTGGTTATCACTTGAACCTCCTCAACCGCTTCAAGGGACGGCTGAAAACGCTCGCGGGCGGCGCGGTCGTCGTTGTTATCAAGACCGTCGATGGTCAGATTGTTGGAGTACGCTGGCCCGCCGGAGATCGCAAATGTTCCCGCTTCTTCGGGGGCGCTGGCGGGGTTTTGGTCTCTATCCTCTGCGAAATCGCGCGTCGAAAGAGGCTCTTCAGTCACCCCGCCCAAGGCGAAGATCAAATCCAGCGGTGAACGCGTAGCAACCGGAAGAGACTCGACTTCGTGAGCAGTAACCGTTCCACCTACGACAGTGCGCGTAGTATCCACTGATTGCGCCTCCCGGGAAGTAACAATCACCGGATCAACGATCACCCCTTGCGCTAAAAGCACGATCTCGATCTGAAGATTTTGACCTGATATTGCCGGTAGGGCCTCGCTATCCTGCACAGCAAAGCCTTCGGCTGACGCGCTCAATACGTACGTGCCAGGCTCGAGCTGAAGGACCCGATATCGTCCTTCTGCATCCGCTACGGCAGTACGCCGCAAGCCCGTTTTTGCGAGGATGGCAGTTACCGAGGCTCCCGGGATAACGGCTCCGTTCTGATCGACAACTCGACCGGCAATGGTCACGTTGTCGAGATTCTGCGCCACAGTAAGATCGCCCGCGCTAAGACAGCAAAAGATCAACGTGAAGAGTGCGCGGAAACGAAAAGAGAATTCTGGAATCGTGAGGTTCATGTGAGGTCTCCTTACTAACGGACGGGACTGGGCCTAGAGGCTCCCGCGAATGCGTTTGCAAAACTGATTACTGAAGCATTGGCTTCGCAGAGATCTTACGAGATTGCCCGAAAGAACGTGAGGAGAAGCCAAACTCGCTCGATGTTTAGGCGGCGAACTCTATCACGACATCGAAACGCCAAACAAGTGGTTACCGGACGGTTAAGGAATCAATATTCGCACCGCTTGAGCCGATTGCGGTCAGTCTGATCGTGTTCGTTCCCGCATTGAGAGACACCACTGCCGAGGAGATGCTCCAAGTGAGCCAGCTCCCGGTCGTCGGAAAAGCAAGACTTCCGTTCACCGTGGTTTGATTCACTCTCAGCGCGAGCGGGCGGTTAGTGGTGCCGCCGTTGCCATAACGGAAATCGAGAGTGTAGCTTCCGGCAGCCGGGACGCTGACTGTCCATTCAATGTAATCGCCCGTCGGGTTCAAATAATCAACGAAGCCGGTTCCCGTGTAACCGGTTTGGTTGTTGGCGAAGACGGCGCCGACGAGGACTGCGTTCTCCGCCTGGTAAACGGTCGAGGTTGCGGTCTGCGTGGTGGCGCTGGCCGTGTTCGAGTAGGCAGAGTTGCCAGCGCTGTTGGTCGCACGCACCCGATAAAAGTAGGTGGTAGAGCCGGCCAGGCCTGTCGAGTTGTAGCTCGTTGCATTGGCTGGGACGGTCGCTATCTCGGTAAAGGTAGCGCCGTTGGTTGAGCGTTCGATTCTAAACCCGGTTTCGTTGTTCGCGTTATCAGTCCAGGCAAGATTGATCTGGCTTGACGAGACCGCGTTGGCCGTTAGGTTGCTCGGCGCTGATGGCACAGTAACGGCCGGAAAAAGCTGGCTCTGCGGAATGATCTGCTTGGCCTGACTAGCGCTGGACCAGGAGAGCGTCGCGACCGCCGAACCAGTATTGTCGTAGTACTCCATCACGATGTCATACTTCTGGTTCGCCAGCAGCGCTCTGGTCCCGCTGTTCTCAGTTGCGCTGTGATTGGTCCAGTTGTTAATGATCTGCACCCCATTGACCCAGAGCCTGACGCCATCATCAGAAGTCGTGTAGAAAGTGTAGGTCTGCGAAAACTGCGCTTGCACCTGTCCCGTCCAACGCACTGAGAACGTGTTGGCGCCAATACTCGCCGCCGGTGAGCCGCTACCCCAGTTGAAATTTACGGTCGCGTCGGTGCGCGTTAGCACAAGATTGGTGAGGTTTGAGTTGTCGTAATACTGACCTCGCAAGCCCGTGCCGTTTGCCGGCGGGGTTGTCGCGGGCGTCGTGGCGTTCGCTTCGTTGGAAAAGGCAGAATTACCGATCGCGTTATAAGCTCGGACTCGATAGTAATAGGTCGTCGAAGCGGCGAGTCCGGTGTCGCTGTAGCTCGTAACATTCGGGCCGACAGTTGCTACTTCCGCATACGTGCCGCTGACATCCTGCTTGCGCTCAACACGGAATCCGGTTTCGTTGTTGGCCGTATCGCTCCAGGTGAGATTGATCTGACTGCTCGAGCCGGCGGTTGCCGTCAGATTGGCCGGATCGGCCGGCGGCGTGGGCAGCACTGGTTTCAGCAGAATGAGTTTCTGGCCGCCGTATTCCGCCAGGTAAAGAAATCCGTTGGCAGGATTCTCAGTAATGTCGAGTGGGTCTGTAAAACCAGTGAAGCCGGAGATGCCGGTTTGTGAATTGATGATGTCGCCGTTCAGGCCAGGGGTGAGCACGATGATGTCATCGCCGCCGCTGTAGCGCACAACTAACAATTTGCCCGTGAGCGCGCCGCCGAACACGTTGCTTTTGTATTCGATGATGCCGTCAGGTGAGTAGTGCTGGCCGAAATCGAAAGCCGCGCCGCGCCAGTTGCGATCAGGCAGCGTCCCAACCGGGTACGCATCCACCTGCGCTGGATCAACGCCGGCGGTGGGATTGCCGCCGTTGAGCACGTATTCATGTCGCGTAGGATTCGGGTGACCGTAGTAGCCCCCCTGGACGACGCGGAACAGGAAATCATTCATGGTTTGACTGACTGCGGAGAGAGCCGGAACTTGCGGGCCGGTGTATGGACCATTGATGCTGAAGTCGATCCGCGGAGTGTAGGGAGAAATGAACGGATTGGGCGTCGCCGGCGTCGAGCCGCCGGAAGCAGAACCATTGGTAGGCACGTAAAGGAAGCCGTTGCGATGCCACGCCAAATCGAACGCATTGCGAACACCGGAAGCAAAGATTGTCAGTGGAACGCCCGGCGCGAAGGGATCGTAGGTCCCACCTTCCGATGTCTTGACATCAAGCGGAAGCGACGTCACGGCTGCCACATCCAGGCGAAGCACGGCCGCGTTGAGCAGTTTTTCAGTCCGGAAGTCCCAGGCGCTGTCAGGCGCCCCCATGGCTGACGAGCTACCTTGCAGGAAATAGAGCGCTCCGTCGGGGCCAAAGTCTATTTGATTGGTTACGTGGTCACGCGTTGAGCGCGGCAGACCTACGACGTAGTCAACTACGGTTTCCAGATCAGCTCCGCTTAGTCTGGTGATCTTTCCGGCCCAGTCGGGTCCGTTGCTAAACGTAAAAGCGCTGTGACTTGCCCATAGGATCAGATCGCCTGCCGTCGATGATGGGTCAAACTTCAGGCCGATGAGTAAACGACTGCCGCCGTTGGCAGTCTGCAAAGACGTGATGGATTGGGGCGCGCCGAGCGTCCCGTCGGCGTTGATCGCAAAGCGGAGAATCTCACCGTTAACGGTCCCGGCATAGAGTTTCCCATCGGGACCTAGTAGTACGCTCGTGTAGGTTTTGACCGGGGCCGTGACGAGCGGAATTTTTTGGAAAGACACTGAAGTGTCTGTGCCCCCCATGCCCGTGCCGGTTGTAAAGCTCATCGTGAAAGGCACGAACCCCACGCCGGTGATGTCCTTCAGCCCACTGGCCACTTGAAATGTGTATGAGGTGTTGGCATCTAGCAAGGAGACTGGACGCAAGACAATTACGTCACCACCGCCGGACGTATTCAGCACGGCTGGAACACTCTGAAGGTCGCTCGTGCGGAAGAGAAAGGCGGTGCTGGCCGTCAGCGTGGCCGGATCGATTCCACCGTTGGGGACAAAAACATCCGCGGAAACAAAAACGTCCCGCATGACATTCGTCGCGCCGCTAATGGGATTGCTGGAGGTGACTGACGGCTGGGCTTGAGACCAGGCAGTGCCGCTGAGGTTAAGAACTAAGAGAAGAGTGAATAGGCATCTTAATTTGCGGTTCAATGGGGGCTAACCTTTCTTCTTGTTGTGATCTTGGGCAGAGATCTTAGCTGTGAGCTAGGCGCGCTTTTACGTTAAAGGGAGGAATAAGTCAATGCTCGAGGCAAGGAAATGTCGAGGAACTGACCGAACACGATGATTCGGAGTTTTTGCCGTCAACGAACTGTTCTGTGGGTTTAGAGCTATCGCAACTGCTACCCGCGTGAAGCACCGCGGCGCCGTAGCGATGCAGCGCGAGTGAAGGGCACCAGTGCGTCGGTACTTCCTTCGGGCGGAGGTTCGGTAAAGTTGCTGAACTCTTCGGCGTGTAACTGCAGGTATTGAAAAAAGCGCTCGAACTCTTGCTGCATCGCGTCCATTTTCTCGCGCATGTTGAGGATAATCTCCACCCCTGCGAGGTTCACACCCAGATCGCGAGTTAGTGAGAGGATCAGCTCGAGCCGCGCGAGATCGGGATCAGTGTAGAGGCGCGTGTTACCGTCAGAACGCGAGGGTTTCAACAAACCTTCGCGTTCATACATGCGCAGCGTTTGCGGATGAAGGCTATACTGGTCGGCGACCGCGCTGATCGTATATGTCTTAGCCTTACGTTTCATCTCATTCCAATCCCATCTCTACCCGCGGATTTTCCGAGTTCATCTTCGAGTACTGCCGTAAAAGCTCTTTGGTCTCTTCGGAGATCACCTTCGGTAGAGTCACCTGCACTTCCACAAACTGATCGCCCTTGGCCCCCGGTTTGCGCAAGGATGGCGCGCCCCGCTGACGCAATCGAAACTTTTGACCCGATTGAGTTCCGGGAGGAATGCGCAACTGCGCCTTGCCCTCAACGGTAGGTACTTCGATCTTTGAGCCCAACGCCGCTTCAGGAACCGTAATGGGGACGGTTACATAAATATTGTCACCCTTGCGGGTAAAGTGTTTGTGCGACCCGACATTTGTGTTGATGTGCAAATCACCCGCGGGCGCACCCATACGGCCTGCTTCCCCCCTGCCTGGGATCTTCACGCGGGAACCCGTTTCGACTCCGGCGGGGATCCGCACCTTGACCGTTTCCGTCTTCGGCAATGTACCCTTACCCTTGCAGAGCGAGCAGGGTGACCTTCTCCGGCCCGTACCTTCACAATCCGTGCACTCCTGCGCAAACCGGAGGCGGCCACCGGCCTTTTGCACCTGGCCCGAACCCTTACAAGTCGAGCAGATCACTACGGGCCCACCGATATCTCCCGCCCCATTGCATCGTGAACACTGCTCGGACCGGTTCACGGTAATGTTCGTGGTGAGCCCATTGATTGCTTCTTCAAAAGAGAGCGCCAGGGGCATTTCTATATCTGCGCCCCGCTTTGGCTGTGGTCGCGGAGCCTCGTGCTCTTTGGTGGCCCCGCCGCCAAACAGATCGGAGAAAATATCCCTGAAACTGGTGCCGCCGCCGGAACCGGTTGACGTCCCCCAATCAAAGCCGGCGAAATCGAACCCCGGCGCGCCAGTACGTCCTGTGGTGGGTCCAGCCCCGCGGGCGGCCGCATCCGCGAGGTTGTCTGAGTACTGGCCAAAACGATCGTACACCGCACGCTTCTTCGGATCTGACAACACGTCGTGCGCTTCGGTGGTGAGTTTGAACCGCTCTTCCGATGCTTTGTCGCCCGGGTTGACGTCCGGATGATATTTGCGTGCGAGTCTCCGATAAGCCTTCTTGATCTCGTCAGGCTTAGCGTCCCTCTTTATGCCCAGCACTTCGTAGTAATCGCGTTTCGCCATTTCTCAATTTGTGATTTTAAATTTTTGATTCTTGATTGAAAAAGGCGGACAAGACTCATCATCTCCCGCCTTTTCAATCGCAAATCGCAAAATCTAAAATCCCTTATTTCTTCTCGTCTACGTCGACATACTCCGCATCAATGACGTTATCGTCCCCGCCGCTTCCGGAAGGCGATGCGCCTGCTGCCGAAGCCTGGTCCCCAGTTTCTTCGCCTCCTGCGTCGGGCGTCGCCGTTTGCTGGTAGAGTGCCTCGGCCAGTTTGTGAGACGCTGCC
>JAMQPI010000668.1 GCA_023717565.1 Pyrinomonadaceae bacterium
CTACCGCACGGGCTTTAAGCAACCAAGCGTCGGAGACAATCTATTGCACCCCTTGCACCAATCGCTTCTGCTTACTGGCGACTGGAACAGCTATGAAACACTTTCTAACTTGCATGCGCTTAACATACAAGCGTCGGGTCAACGGTGCGTCACACTCATGATTGTGTGTAATGACCCGTTAACATTGTGTGTAATGCACCGTTGACCCGACGCTACCGCGTTACGGTACTGACTTCATTATCTTCAGCGGATTGAGAGTCGTCAAAATGCCTATCGGAACTGCTTTTCACGAAAGAACCTTTCCGCTCTGCGAAAGCCTGAACTATCGCGAGTGGTCTGGATATTACGCCGTCAGCTCCTACGAACCTCATCATGAACACGAGTACAACGCGATTCGTAATGCGGCGGCGCTGATCGATATCTCGCCCTTGTTCAAATACAAGTTGACTGGTCGAGACGCTACTCGCCTCGTGGACCGCATTATCACTCGCGACCTGCGCAAGGTCTCCGTCGGTCAGGTTGTCTACACGCCCTGGTGCGATGAACGCGGTAAGGTGATTGATGATGGCACCGTCTCGCGCCTGGAGGAAAACACGTATCGCTGGACGGCCGCCGATCCGAGCCTGCGCTGGTTTACACAGAACGCCGCCGGCATGAATGTCGAGATCGAAGATATTTCGGAGACCATCTCAGCACTCGCGCTGCAGGGACCCACTTCCGCACGCTTGCTGAAGACTGTGGTTGAAGGCGCCGAGATTTCAAGCCTGAAATATTTCCGGGTGACTTCAGGCAAAATCGCGGGCGTTCCGGTAGACATTTCCCGCACCGGATACACGGGCGACCTGGGATACGAAATCTGGGTTCCGTCTGAGCAGGCGATCAAAGTGTGGGACGCTTTGATCAAAGCCGGGCAGGCTTTCGACATTCATCCGGCGGGCATGTTGGCGCTGGATGTGTCTCGCGTTGAGGCCGGCTTGCTTTTGATTGATGTCGATTTCAATAGCAGCAAGAAGGCCCTGATTGATGAGCAAAAGTACTCGCCGTATGAGATGGGGCTGGGCCGCCTCGTCAGTCTCGACAAGAACCGCTTTGTGGGACAGGCGGCGCTGATTGCCGAGCAGAAACGCGGCCACGCGCGTGAGATTGTCGGTCTGGAGATTGATTGGCCGGAAGTTGAAGCGTTGTATGAAGCGGTAGGGTTACCACCAGCGGTGTCGCCCATCGCCTCGCGAGTTGCAGTGCCGGTTTTCAAGGATGGAGCTCAGGTTGGCAAGGCAACGTCGAGCACCTGGTCGCCAACGCTAAAAAAGATGATTGCACTGGCAACGATCAAGCGCGAGTGCTGTAAGGCGGGCACCAAGGTTCAGTTTGAGATCACGGTAGAAGCAGTTCGTCACCGCGTCGGAGCCAGAGTTGTGAAGACACCGTTCTTCAATCCGAAGCGAAAAACCGCAACTCCGGCCGGGTAATACTTGTAACCCGCCTGGTCGAAGTCGGCCATCTCGTAATGCAGAACTATCGCATTGTTTACATGGACACTGGATTGCTAGAAGAAGTTAAAGATTTCGTGGCTGAAGTTTTGTGCGAATCTAAGGAGGGCTGGTCCGCTGAAACGAGCATCAACGATGATTTGGGCGTTGATGGCGATGATGGCGCGGAGCTCATGCAGTCGTTTGGTGAACGTTTTGCTGTTGACACTACCGCTTTCCCTTATGACAAGTTTTTTGGACCTGAGGCCGGCCCTACTCCGCTCACATTTATTGCGGGTATTACCCTGCGGGTGACTAAGGGTAGATGGTCCATGTTCGCTCCGCTAACTATCGGGGATCTTGT
Source organism: Pyrinomonadaceae bacterium (assembly GCA_023717565.1). GTDB lineage: Bacteria > Acidobacteriota > Blastocatellia > Pyrinomonadales > Pyrinomonadaceae > PSRF01. Next base: position 1,834 of record JAMQPI010000668.1, read on the forward strand.
AGAGGCAGCAGAGCGGGGGAGTTGGATGGTTGAATCGCCCCCTGACATTTAACCGGAGATTGACCGGGTCGCTACCGCTCGCCGTTCTGACATGATCATGAAGCCATCCCTGCTCGAAATAATCGATAGCTACAGCCCTAGTGATTCACTCGAAGAAGCCTCGACCATTCCCGGGCCGTGGTACACGGATCAGAATCTCTTCAATCTTGAACTGCAAACCGTCATCGCTAACTCGTGGCAGTTGGCAGGTCGCGTCGATCAACTGCGTGAACCGGGGCAGTACGTCACCAGCGATATAGCCGGCGAGCCGATAGTTGTCGTTCGAGGAACCGATGGAGTGTTGCGCGGCTTCTTCAACGCCTGCCGGCACCATGCGGCCGCGGTCATGACTGAGCCGGAGGGACAAGCCGCCCAACTTCGCTGTCCTTATCACGGCTGGACCTACTCGCTAGCCGGAGAGTTGAAGGGCACGCCAGATTTTTCGGGAGTGTGTAACTTCGATCGGGCCGCCAACGGGCTTTTGCCTGTCCAAACCGGGGTGTGGGAAAACTGGGTTTTTGTCCGGGTGGGTGACAGTGGCGGGACTTCGGCGACGAATGAACCCTCCGGCAACAACCTCGAAGGTTTCTTCGGTGCCGATTTGATCAGCCAGATCCGCCCGCTTGGTTTGGAGAAGCTCCACTGGCTGGAACGGCGTCACTACCAGTTCGACTGCAACTGGAAAGTCTTCGTCGACAATTATCTCGATGGTGGTTATCACGTTCCCTATCTACACAAGGGCCTCGACAGCGTCCTCGACTACAGCAACTACACGATAGAAAACGGGCGGCGATTCTGTTTGCAATCGAGTCCTATCGTCAGCGATGGCGCTGAACCCGAAACCGGAGCGGTCAGAAAAGGGGACCGAGCGCTTTACTACTGGATCTATCCCAACTTCATGATCAACCTGTACGACGGTGTCATGGACACTAACCTGGTGGTTCCTTTGAGCGTCGACAAGACGGAAGTCATCTTCGACTTTTACTTCCCGGACATCTCCGAATCCGCGCGTGAACGCAATCGCGCGAGCATCGAGGTAGGTCAACGCATCCAGGACGAAGACGTTTCGATCTGCAAGTCAGTGCAGCGCGGTTTGAACTCACGCGCTTACAACGCCGGGCGACTTTCAGTGCGACGGGAAGCCGGCGAGCATCTGTTTCACAGACTGCTGCATGCGGATCTCAAGACAGGACTGGAACCAAATGCGAGGTCGAGTTAAGCCAGTGTCATGAAGTCAGTACCGTAGCGCGGTAGCGTCGGGTCAACGCTTCGTCACTCTCATCGTTGTCGGTCGCACACCGTTGACCCGACGCTACCGCGCTACGGTACTGAC
>JAMQPI010000527.1 GCA_023717565.1 Pyrinomonadaceae bacterium
GCGTGAAATTTCCAAATTTGTGGTGTACGGCAAACATCACGTGCTCTGCCAGGAAGGCACCCCAATCGACAAGATATTCTTAATCAGAAGCGGCTGGGTTAGACGATCTCGAGGAATTCCGTTTGACTCTGCCTCAGCCGGGGTAGTTATGGGCGTCGGGGTGAGTATCGGAGTGGACTTTCTGGGAGCGGGCAACTGTCTGGGCCTTGAAGGCGCACTGCAGCCCGAGGTGTGGAAATACAGCGTCTCGCTTATGGCCAGAACTGAAGTGCTGGAGATCCCTGTTGCTCCTCTGACCGGAGATCCTGGTTTGCGCGAACGCATCAGTCTAGCCTTCGCTGACTTCTCTAGAGCCGACGATACCCTGCCACCCACAATCGAGTCAGTTCCAGACATTCGGCCCATGGTCGCCGCCGAGCAGGAGATCGCCACGGGAATAGTCGACGGGGCAAATCTGCTGGTGATGGACATGGACCTGTGTATGCGCTGCGGCAATTGCTCGCTTGCCTGTCACAAGATTCATGGACAGTCGAGGCTCTTGCGTCGCGGCATTCATATCGCCAGGCCGGTTAGGTTGGGGGCCACCAGGACGCAGCACGTGCTTTCACCACAGGTATGCATGCACTGCAAGGATCCGGAGTGTTTGACGGGCTGTCCCACCGGCGCGATTTTTCGCGATCCAATGGGCCACGTCGATATCAATGCTCTGACCTGTATCGGTTGCTTCGACTGCGCCACGCAGTGTCCCTACGATGCGATTTCTATGGTTCCTCGAGACGGCGGCGGCGGTCATAACTTCGATCTCTTTGGCACACTGAAACAAAAGTTGAGCCTTGGTTTGCCCGTTCCCCCGCCTGCGCCACCCGCTGCCGACGATGTAGTCGCGATAAAATGCAATCTCTGTGAGCACACGTCGCTGAATAAACCAGGCGCTCGCCGGCCTGCCTACTCGTGCGAAGAGAATTGCCCCACCGGTGCTCTCGTTCGCGTTGACCCCCTAACCTATTTCGATGAAATTGTCGGCACTCAGGGGATTGTCTTCCAGGACAAGACGCATGCGATAGGACGCAACATTCACAAGAGCGATCCGATTGCCCGACTCTGGCATGTGGGTGGTATCACACTGACTGTTGCGTCTGCTCTAGCAGCTATCTGGGGCTTGGCAACTCATGGATTTGACGGTCGCCTGGGGGGAACCTGGTTGACCATGCGATGGATCACCGGGTTGGTAGGTCTCTTCGGAGTTGCCGTGGTGATGACTTATCCGGTACGCAAGCAGATCTACAGAAGGCGTGTGGGTGCCCTCCGCTACTGGATGTTGGCCCATGTCTATTTAGGCGCGCTTGCGGGAGTGGTATTGTTACTGCACGGAGGGACGCATACCGGGGGGCTGCTGACAACCTCGCTGTACATCACGTTCAATTTTGTGATCGCCACGGGACTTTTCGGCATCGCCGCCTATGTCATCGCGCCGCGGCTGATGACCAGTATCGAGGGCGAACCTTTGCTGGTGGAGGACCTGGTGGCCAGACGCGCGGAGTTGCGCGAGGAACTAGTTGAGATTACGGAAAATAGCCGAGGCTGGTTACGAGAAGAAATAGAGGAAAAGGTGACTCCCAGGTTCCTCAGCAAGTCGTTTCTGTTTCGTCAGCTCATTCGTCGTCAGGAACTCAAGACTGTACTCGCCGAAGCGCGCGAAGAATTCAAGGAACGACTAACCAGGCTGGCTACCGATGACGAGCGAGTTCTATTGCAAAATGCGGTGGAAGCAGCCGTCACACTGCGGCGGGTGGACGCCCTGATTTTCCTGCATAAGGTCCTGAGACTCTGGGTTCCGCCGCACGTAATCTCAACATCATTGATGTTGGCGTTGATGTTGGTTCATATCATCCAGGTAGTCTACTTCGCCATCAAGTAAACTTAGTCCCCGCATCGGAAGCCAATGAGTCGATTCATCATCATTCGCGAGGATCTGGTCCAGGATCCACTTACGATTGTCACGGATGGCCTGCTTATCGGGCGGCTCCAGCTATGCGAACTGGTCTTGAATCACCCCGCAGTGTCGCGAGCGCAGGCCGGCATCAAATGGGTTGACGACGTCTACTACCTTTTTAGTCTGCGCCCCGGCAATCCTCCCAAATTAAACGGTCGGGCACTTGAAGAAACTGAAGCGTTAGCACCCGGCGATATCATTGAGGTGGGTCCCTTCCGACTGGAGGTTGATCGCGAGGACGGCGCACTCCAGCTTAAGGTGTCCCTGCAAATCGGCGTCGTTCTCGGTGAACATGATAGCGATGTCCCTAACCTGCGCACGACGAAGTTGTTGCCGGAAGCTCCGACCGAAGGGAAAAAAGCTGCTAAACCTCGCGCCGCGCCGCTTCCTGGTAACAAAGCGCTCGATTTCTTCTGGGACAAACGAATTCGCGAGGCGGGAAAGATGGTGCGCCCGTCGCCCCTGTTCCCCAAGAGCCAGCGACGTTCGGGGAAAGCCCAGTTTAGCTGGACCCCCACATCAGATCTGGCTCGACGTTGGCCGGTTTCGTTCTTTATCTGGGGCGCTGTAATAGTTGGAGCGCTGTCAGTGTCGGCGGCTTACTGGTATGCGAATGCTTATGCACCGGCGCCCGTTTCCCGAAGTCATGCAGTGGCCAACATGGAAATGAATCCGCCTATCGCCGTCAAGGCAAATGCCGACTCCTGCACTAATTGCCATTCCCTAACTAGCAGTACTGAAACCAAGTGTGCCTCCTGTCACAACACGGAAGCATTTGTCGCGACGATCATCAAACCACACGTTGCCGCGGGTATTGGGTGTGTTTCCTGTCACGCTGAGCATCAGGGTTCTGAGTTCAATCCGGCCCATACGGCCCTCGTCACGTGCACCGCCTGTCACAACGATGCCAACCAGAGCACTTATAATGGCCGGCGAGTCAGTACTCCGCATCAGGGCACGTTCGGATATCCGGTGGTCAATGAAAAATGGACATGGCCGGGACTGGACGACGGCGATTGGGCGCTAAAAAAGATCGCAATTGCCCGCTTGCCCACGGATAGCGATGAACAGTGGCGCAGCAAACAGTTTCACTCGCTCCATGTGCAACGCGTCCGTAGTGGACCAGGTATGCGCGGCAACCTTCAAGGTGAACTCTCGTGTTCCAGCTGTCACCAGTCCTTCAATCCTATCGATCGCACGACGCCCAGGACAACTTGCGGTGAATGTCATAACGGAAGAATCGAACAGGGAAGTAACCGAGTGCTAATCGCCAAGGACAAACCTAATTGCACTTCGTGTCATGTACAGCACGTTCGAGACATCAGGACTTGGAACCCATCGCTTTTCGCGCAGTCAGGAAAGGGCAAGTAAGCGAGGGAGGAAGCATTTGTCAATTGTCATTTGACATTTCTCATTTGTTATTGGAGGCCTGTTTCTTGTGTCCGTTCGTGTGGTCTCGGTGATGGTTTTGTTTGGCCGACAGATAGAACGATCCACGAAACCACACGAATGGCACGAAACAGGATTCAGAAAATGTCCAAATGAGAAATGGAAAATGGAAAATGCTCTGGTCTAAGCGGCCCATTACCACTCACCATTACTAGCTCACGGGTTTATGACAGGGCAGGCAGTCGTTTGAGCCGGCAGCTTTTCCTTTCAATGCCGGGCGAGCGACGAGTGCCTTATCGTGACAGAGGTTGCAATTGAGATGATAGGCAACCTCATTGTTCAGCTTAGTAGGTGCGGGCTTGTCCGGGTAAGTGATGGTCGGCATTGGTGAGCTGTCATCGCCCGCCTGCAGATGGCAAGTGCGACAGGCTTTAACCGGTTTCGAATCAGCCTCCGCCAACACCGCGGCAGTCAACGCCACCGGACGCTCGCCGGTTTTTAATGGCGCTTTGAGCCCCGCGGCCGGCTGGTCCGTGTGATGGCATTCAATGCACGCCAACACGCTCTTGCCGTCGATGCTGTAATTCTTGGTGGAGTGGTTAGTGTGACTAAACGGGACCTCACCATACTTGTCTGACTGGCTGTCCTTGCCCAGTACAACTTCCTTCGGCTGCTCCTTGCTTTCCTTGGGAATGTCCTGGAGCGGAAAAGCGGCTTGGCTTCCAACCACGAATATCGCGGCACAACCTAAGATCGCAATCAGCGAAGCAAGTGTCCTATTCATTGAGAATCCTCGGAATTTGAAATTCTACAACTGCCGGTGGGGAGAAAGTGTGAGCACAAAGCCATCTTAATTAGGGACCATCAAAGTGTCAAACCTGTTTTTTCAGTGCGCATGCTCTATTTGATTTTCTTTACCTCGGCTGAGCCACAATCAACGCCGCCAGTCTAGTCTCACAAACCATTGAAAGCGGGACAATTAACACAAGCGATCTCAGTATCGTTTGCATAAACTTAACCCCCTATCCTAAAAGTCGGGCCCGTGTGACAACGCTGGCAGTCTTTGAATCCCAGATCGCCACCAAACGCGCGCTTACCGTTATGGCACGTCACGCAGTTCGTGCGACCCAAGGGAAAGTGTTCGGCGGGGGTGGGCGAGCTTACCTGTCGCGATTGCGGTGCGCCCGCAGTCAACGAATGGCAATCGGCACAAGCGAGTCGCTGGCGTGGGCCATGCTTGGCGTGACTGAAAGCAAAGCGAAACGCTCGGGAGTTGGTCGACGTCCGGGCGAACGATTTCTGATCGTGACAAACACCGCATGACGCCATTTCTCGGCCAGCATTCGACTTGCTGCTGGGGGTGTGACAAGTGTAACAACCGTTGTGGGCATTCAGGCCAACCGGGATCGATAGCGCCGCACCGCGCAGGAGTGGCTTGTCGTGACAGCCGTTGCAGCCGTTGCGCGGCCGTGCGGCACCGGCCATGTGCTGCGCATGATCAAATTTCACGTTGAAGTTCTCATTGAACCGCGCCGGGAAACTCTTCCGCGGCGGATCGGAGCTCTGCACATTCGTATGACAAATCAGGCACATAGGAACAGCCGGAGTGACGAACTGGCCCGTGTGACAGTTGGTGCAGGCCTTGTGACCGGGAAATTTCGGCGTGGCCGAATTGTCCGCGCTGCGTTCATGGCACGAAGTGCAGGCTTGGGAAGCGTGCCGTTGGCTGGTGTGAAGGAATCGTGAATAGTCGAGTTGGGGATCCTGGACGGTAACAGCCGTCAGGTTGGATTCTCCGGACACGATTCGACTGATATTCCCGTTCTCACCTCGAATACTGAGGACACAGACAAGCGAGAACATGCCCAGAATAACGAGCCGCAGTTGTAATCTGTTTTTCGCCCCAGACTCCTTCATTTTATTCCGCTTCGCTTAATCGGCTCTCTCCCGGCAATTACGTAATGGCTCGCCGGCGGATCACGTCGACCAACATCCGAGGTGTGACAGTAGATGCAAATGAACCCGGAGTTCTTATCTACCGACTGCAACTCTTTGGAAACGTCGAGACGTAATCCATCTTTGTTATGACATTCAGTGCAGGAAGTAATTGGCACGTCCGGCTTGAGACCTCGTAAACTGGATGCCTTGGTGATGTTGATATGACACGTGGTGCACTCAGCGACGTGCTGTTCGCGTGCATGTCTGAACTTCATTGAGATTCTGGCGGGAGACGCGATCGCGCGATAAGTAGTGGTCAGTTTATGGCAACCCTCACAGCGGTTGTTCACCGGTGGTTGCGAAGTCCAATGGCAATTGAAACAAGAAGCGTGACTCGTCGGAGCCGCTTTGAACGTGGCTGCATCAGGTACGAAGGAATCAATCCACCCGCCGGCGGGCGCCTGTTGATTTCGGCCGCCGCTCGCGTGACAAATCACGCAGTTGTTATAGGTCTTGGTCTTGTCGTCCTGGGGATGAGCTCGGAATGTCAACGACGCGGCGCGAAACTCAACTCGCCTCAGGGGTCCAACCGGCGGCCGAAGTTTGGCAATTACGTCCTGATGCTTGTCATGTGGAAACTCGATTGAAAACTGACGCATCGCCGCAGGGTTGCGGAAGGTCAACCGCGCATCATCCCGGGGCGAGACTTTGGTGTGGCAAACAGTGCAGATTGGTGGACGCGCGCCTCTGAAGAACTGTCGCCGGTGACATGCGACACATGCGTCGTGGTCGGGATAATCAGCCACGTCGGGAAAGTCTCCCACCTTTTGCCAATTCCGGGTTGGCACTTTGTGACAAGTATTACAGGCCTGTTTGTGTTTTTCCGTGGAGTGCGAAAACTTCGAATAGTCGATCGAGGGAACGGTTGCAGGCCTCGGTTGCCGTCGCGGCGTACTTCGCTGGGCCAGCGTGACGTCTGACAATGAAGCCAAGAAGATCATTGACAGAATAGCAGCTGTACAGACACTAAGCGCTGTTAGAGCTACGCGACCTTTTGCGTTCGGCCGCGTTGTCTTTGCAAATCTAGGACAATTGGTCATCAAAATCAGGACAATTGGTCATCAAGATCCAGGTCAAGAGCGAATTACACCTTGTGGGCTTTTCCTCCCCCCGTCCGGAAAGGCTCAGCCTTACCGTGAACTACTCAATCTTACTGAGGCTACGCCTCCTCCCGTGCGGTAAGGCTCAGCCTTACCGTGAACTACTCGATCTTACTGAGGCTATGCCTCCGTCGGACTCGCGGAGGCATAGCCTCGAATTCCATTTTGGATGCTTCCGGTAAGGCGGAGCCTTACCGCACGGCGGGCGGCAAGCCGCGCACGAACCAATTCATCCTTCAACCCCCTGAGAGTTATCCGGGGACACTCTCAGGTTTTCACTCCACCCCCTTACTGCCCGCGGTTGGCAGATGAATCACAAACCGGCAGAGGCTTTTCAACACCGACACACTTCACGTTCCTCTCCTGCACATTAGAAATCAAATATGGTTTCTCACTGGCCAGGTCTCCGGGCTTAACCTGAATCTCACAATTCCAGGAGATGCTGGTATTGCCGGTTTCGCCGGGCACCAGATTTGACAGAACGTAGGTTCCGGGCGCTAGCTCGGTGAAATATGCGGTGCCCTTCGTATCGGTCATCACGGACAGGACTGGAGCTTGCGAAAGTTCTTCTGCGCGTTTTAGCAAGGCGCGCAATTCCTCTTGCCGCTGTTTGTAGAATCCGTCCCGAATGTTTTCAGGCAAATTCACGGTCAGCCACTTGCGCGCCAGATCTCGACTGACGAACACCTTCTCGCCGGCGTCAACGGCAAGTTTGAATTCGGGCACGGCGCCAGCACCGTCTATATCTTCCGGTTCGATCTCTCGGCAGTAGACCGACTCGCAGTCGCTCTCCTTCAGCCACTTGAGCAACGCTTCGCTGGCGCCGAGGCGGCGATAGTAGCAGTCGCGGGAGAGGGCGGTTCGCTGTCCAATCGCGTCGATCAAGCTCTTGTTCTGTTCGAGGGTTCCCTTGATTAGAAAGAAACGCTTGCGTGAGAGTCCTTTGGTTGAGTCACCCACTTTTACCCGCACTCTCAATCTGATCACGCCGCTGGACTGGATCGGAGTCGAGTTTGGTGTTTGACCCGCACAGATGACGACAAGGAGAAGCAGAATAACGAGGATCAATCCACGATGTGGCCTAATGAGAGCGCAGGGTGGTTGAAGGAGAGCCATTTAAGCCTAAAGGTTCGGGCTCCTTGGGAACTTCACGAAGGGCAGACGCACATCGCGGACGAAAATCCGATCAGATCTGATAGCCGGCGGCGGTGAGTATCCGTTAGCGCCGGCGGCGGCGATAATGTCGTCCTGGTCAATGCCGTCACCGCTGATTCCAATCGCCCCCACAAGCACACCATTCTTGTATAACGGAATGCTGCCGGCGAAGATCTGGAAACCATTCTTCAAGCCGGGAATCGTGGAGCACGGAACACTAGCGCCAACGATAGCCGCTTGCAGATTTGTTTTGATCAAATCGAGCTGCAGGCCAACATTGAAGACGCTCCATTCGGCAATCTGCCTACTGAATGGCCCCGCCTCTGTGTTGTTGATTCCATCGGGAAAGAACGGACGATGCAAAAAGCCGATGGCCCGATCAGAGTATGCGACTGAGCTGTCGAGTCGTAATCCGTCGGTGGCCGCGCGGTCAACATAGGAACCGAAACCGGCGGTTCGGAGCGCGGCGCCGGCATCGGCGCGGGTAAGGAAGACCGCGGATCTGGCCTTCTGAACGGAAACATCAAAACCAAAAACCGGTGCGTCTTGCTGGCGGAAGAGACCAAGCACGCGACCTTCGAGGTCTACTACAGCAATACTGACCCGCGCGTTGCTTCCCAGCGGCTGACGAATCGCCGCTCGCGTGATATTCGCCTGTTGCGCGGCGTGGGAAATAATAACGTCGACGTCGGCGGCAGTGAGTGAATTGGGTCCCCCCGAAGGACTCGCAATGAAGGGAAAGAAGCGCGGGTCTGACTCACCCAGAATTCCCCCTACCGTAGATGTAAAAAACGCCGAGGGTTGGGCCGCGCGGATCGGGAAGAGAGCATCAACTATCCCCGGCAGACTGCCAAATGGAATAGTTGCAGGTCGCAGGACTTCAGTTGCGTTGAGGAACGGCAGCCGCACACCATCGACCAGTATGTTGTCGCCCCGAATCAGCGCCGGCGTTTCAAATCCTCTCACAGCCGAAAGTGCAATCACCTCTTCAAACGGCACGTCAAAGTCGGCTGGGTCGCGATCTATCCCATAGACACCATCGCCTTCAATGCCCACTCCTCCTTGCGAAATACCATTCTTGTAGATAGGCATGCTGCCGGGATCCGCGCTGAGCCCCAGGGGCAAACCCGGAACCTTGATGTCAGAGCAGGGCAACGAGGAATATTGAACACCGTAAAGAGGTCCACTTGGGCGGAAGTTCACACCCGGCGGTATATGGTCCTGAATGATAAAGCCGGAAGTCCGAGTATTGAACGCGTTTCCCGTAGTGCTAAACAAAGATGCTGTGCCGGCCTTCGAAACTGCCCCAAAACGTGACAGTAGGCGGGTCCCTTCCAAGCCCACAGGGACTAATCCGGTGATCGGATCCGGAGTTTGCAACGGACCCCCTCCGCGAATCTGCATCATCGTTGGTGCACCCGTCATATTGAAAACGCCCAGGACGTTGCCCTCGCGATCGGTGACTGCCACGGTGACAAGTTTGTTCAGCGACACGGCCGCGGATACCGCCTGCGCAATAATTGTGCGCACCTCGTCCACCGTGAGAGTGCCGGCAGTAATCGGGTTGATGCTAATCTCATCAGTAACCGGGCCAGGTGTTGGTACCGCTCCCGGGTCATCGGGTGGCCCGCCGCCAACGTGCCCCACGCCAACCCGCACGCGATTGCTGGCCATGCCGCGATAATGGATCCTTACCAGCACGTCACCGAGATCACCCATGTTTTCATTGAGCTTGACGACTACGGCAGTGGCCCAACTCTGTTCGGGAACTGGTCCGACGTGCTCAACGGTTAGCTGGTAAATATTGTGTGACGCGTCCTCAGCATCCGCAGTGACGGCGTTGCTGCCCTCATTGGCCGCAAGTACGAGATTTCCGGCGAAGAGCATGATTCTCGTTTTGTTATCGGCGGCGAAAGGAACCGCGGCCACAGTAGTAAACGGCTCGCGCGTCTTTGCTACGGACTCCACCGCCACGGCTCGAGTCGAGAGCCGGTCGCTAAACAAGACAGGTCGAAGTGTTTGTGCCGAGGTGGGGGGAAAGCGCAGGCCCGCCACAAGCGAAAGCATCAGCAGTGCAGCCAGCGCGAGCAGGGAAGACCAGCGAGAAAGGAATCGGCTACCCATGTTGATCATAAAAAAGGCTGGTAAAGGACGGGCTACCCAACATGTCCGCTCAATTTATTCACTAAACCTCGTTCAGTCAAGATGATTCTCTGTGACATCGGTCTCACTACAATCCAATGCGACCAGGT
>JAMQPI010000685.1 GCA_023717565.1 Pyrinomonadaceae bacterium
AAGGAATCGATTGAACGCGCCCACGCGCGACTGATATTTGCGAAAGCCCACAAAGGTGCCATTGCGACCGAGTATGTCCGGCTGCGGCACCGGCAGCGGGACTCCGGATTCACCTGGATATCCGAGGATGAACTCGCCGGCTCTAATCGGCCGTCCCTGCCCTGGCATTGGATCGACGCCACTGCCCTCGATCGCCGGCTGGTCGATGCCGTCTTTGTAGCCCAGCGAATTGAGGTCGCCGGGTTGCGCGCCGAAATCCTGCATGGCCAAAACGCTGACGCCCGCGAAGCCTTCTAACTGCTCCCGAGCAATGCCAAGTATGCGGCGCCGTTCTTCCTCTGATTCACTAAACGCGGTAACGCCGATGTGGACTTCACCTTTGCCGTACGGCTGATCCCAATTCTTCGGATCGTTGACGCCCTCATCTCCCAGATGTCTGGCGCGTGCCGCCATCCCTTCGCGAAACGACACTGGAAAGCTTTGCAGTGAATCTGGAGGAACGCCGAGCGCCTCAAGGCCGGCATAGCTGATCCCGATTGCGAGCCACGGATTCGCCGCGTTCCACCAGTTGGCTGCGGAATCGATGTGAGGCGTAAGCCGGCGCAGGAACGCGCGGCCCGCTTGAGCATCGTCGACGCGCAAGATCACATGGCTCCCGAAGTACGGCGCCGGCCTCGGCCTTAGAACAGTCGCTTGGATCTCATCCAGATCGACCGTCGGCGCTGGGGCCGAACGATTGTTTTCCACAGACTCCTTCACAGACGACATTGAGGCATCCTTTCATCGGCGCGGAGGTCTATTCCGGTCCGGACCCCCGAGCGATTGATTGGGCCGTTGCGGCTACGCAATCTTGTCCAGGAATTCGTCTACCGCCTGGCTGATGCGGTTTTGCCGCTGGATCTCAGCCAAACTGAGCTCCGGATTGGCGACGAACCAGCCTTCTGCCGTGATCTGGTGCTTAACGAGATAGTCCTTAGCTCCGGCGTCGCGAATTCCCGGCCAGCCTTCCCAAGCAGAGTCCATGAGATCCAGATAGTCTGGAATCAGCGCTATGAAGTCGTCTATATAGGTGTCCCAGTCGCCGTCAAAGGACGTCGCGAAGAGCAATCTCGTGTCGTTGTCGATGAACACGAACCGCATGTCGTGGAGAGTGCCGACCTTGGTCGCACCGGGTGAAAGGTTGCCGCCCAGCAATTGCAGGAACGTGCGCAGCCGCTTGGCGCCGCCAGGCACTAACGGAACGATCATGGTCAACTCCGAGCGTTTGCCGAGACGGGCGCCAACCCGCCCGGCGCTTTCGATTGGCGGCGGCGGTTCCGAAACTTGCCCCGATAACTCTTTAAGCACATTCTCCAGCGCCCTTTTCCCGACATCCGACGCGTCCGCGAACAACTCGCGTAGCTGCTGAATCTTTTGGGCGCCAGCATCGGATTGGGGCGCGGTCGCTGCTTGTGTTTGATTTGCCATGACTATCTTCTCCTTTGGTTACTTATCGAACTCCGACTTTTCGTTGATCCAAGTCGCCGGCGTCTCCAGAACTTTTGTCAGCAGTCATTCATGTCGTTGGATTCAAATGTTGATGCTTTGCGGAATCTTCGATGGCAGCAGAAACTCGTACGGCGTCCGCGTCTTGTTCCGCTCATTGATCTCGTCTTCGATCTTGAGCAACTCTTGCTGGAACTCGACCAGGTGATTCTGAATGACCGGGTCGGTGAAGTAATCGTTGCCGTAGTCGCCCAGTCTCGTGTAATACACCGAGCTCAATAGATACAAAATGTCCACCAGCGCCTGTGCTATCTCCAATGGTGGCAGGAATTTCAAGAAGTCATTTTCACTGAAGCCTTCCTGCGTCAGGGACGACAATGGCGAATAGCCCGCCGGTGGCGTCGCAGGCAGATAGCTCATAAGCGGAGCCTGCGGAAAGTTCACTGCAGCATGCTGCGCGCTAGCGGTAAAACAGATCAGCGTGATCAAATCGACTAATTCTGTACGCTGGCTGATCCGGTTTGCCGCCCCGATGTTGTTCAATCTGCCCCCATCGTCCGCGACCAACTCCGTTACCCAGTTCTGCAACTCCGTATCGGCTTGTACCGCTGCGTCAGACGTGTAGTAGTGGTTCACGTAGTTTTCCACCCAATGACTGATTGCGCCCCAGAGCAGCAGAGCGTCGTCACGATAGGGGTAGTCCGGCAAACGGCTCGCGTCGTCTACGCCGCGTTGAGCGAGCGTCTGTGGCAGCATCGAAGTGTTGAGATTCAGCTGATAGCTCTGGGCGGCTTTCACGGCGAACGCTCGCGATTGATCTATGGAACTTGCCAACAACATATCTACAAGGCCTCGCGGCGCTAGCAGACTCAAGGCACCTTCGTTGATTGCGAGCGTGCCTTCAAAGTGCGGCGTGAGCAAAAGAAAGAGCAGATGCGTGCGCGACAACTGGTTATGCGTAGCAATAACGAACGGTTCGATGAACAGATGCGTCCGTCCAAGATGGCTAGCGGCTTGATGAACATTGGTATCCGCAACCTGAACGATGCTTTTGGCCATGAACCAGTTATCGCCATTGTGCGGCAGGAAGATCGGATTATCCGTGCCCGGCCTTGGCCCGCACTGAATCGCCACAGGAACAAGGGATCGTCCGCCCGGCGGGACCGCAAACAAAGCCAGTGGCGCATAGTTGAACTTCTGTCCCGCCGGAAAACTGCCGTTTACGGCTCCGTCAAACGCGGAATAATCGGTTAAATAAAGCCGTCCGTCAGCCAGCGCCGCCTTCAGTGTGTCTTGCGTCCCGATCACCGCCTGATACTGTTCATCAGTAATCGGCAGTCGCTCGTCCAGCGTTTTCATCCGCTCAATTGTTAACGGATTCGGCCCAGCTACCCGCATGGCGGCAAACTCCGAATCCTCTCGAAAATTCTGGCTGACCGCCGGCAATGAAATAAACTGAAACACTTGGTTGTAGTCTTCGAGGCTGGAAGCGGGACCGGAAACAACAGATCCCAACTGCTGAACGATCCGTGCGATGTCGTACAAAGTTTTAAGGTTGAGCGTCGGCGCCAAAGGCTCTATTACAACGTCCAGCAGCGCCTTCAATTGGGGCAGCGTAGTCGGCGAACCCTGCTTCTCTAACTCCATGGCAATTGCGTTATTCAGGTCACGCCCAGCTTCGCCGTCCAGTTGCTGAGCGACGGCCTGAATATTTTTGAGCACTTGTTGAACGAATTCGACATTGTCCTCCCTGTTTTTGACTTTGATCATGATCGTGTTGATGAGAATCTTCAGTGCCGAGCGCGCGACCAGATGTATCCAATCTGGCCGGGCGGAAAAGGCTTCTACATCAGGCAAAGCCCCTGACATCGCCAGGGGCGGGAGTCTGGCATAGTCATAGGTGTACTTGGTTGAGGTCTCGATTTTTTCTGTAGTGGCGGCAACTGTGCTCATGGTTCACCTTTCAAGCAAGCGCTTTGCATTAGCTTGTAAATCTGGTTGTGGTATAGACGTCGTCCAACTTTACCGGCCGGCGGCCATCTGCTCCCCGAAGACTTCTGCCAGATTCTTCGGTTCCTTACGCTCCTGGTTGTTTGTTTGGTGGCGAAGGATCGATGACTGCCGGTAGACCTCCTTACGCGAGCGCATGATGTTGCCGAGCGGCCGATGCTCCTCGGTGACGCGCCAGGCGGCCATCGAAGTCTTGTCCATCTTTTCGAAATTATCTTCTCCACCGATGTCCTGTTGCGGCAGCCGCAATTTCGCGACGGTCACATACGGCGAGAGGCTCTCGGGCCAAACCACTGTCGTCTTCTCGACGGGCATTCGGGCCAGATCCGTGCTGAGCTGGACCTGAACGTCAAACTCGTAGGCTCCCTTGCGCAGATCCGCTACCAGCGCCGGCCGGAAGACTTGTTCGGCGGAATTGAGATCGAGAGCTCGCTGTTCAACGCGGTCGGCAAACGATTGAACCGGCGCCACACGGACTTTTGCGACGTAGTCGCCATGTCGCACCGCACCCATCGTCCAATACGTCGAGAGCAGGAGATTCACGGGCTTGGTTTGCGCGAGACGCAGGAAGGCGCCGAGTTCCTCCCAGGCCCACTGCTCGGGAGGCAGCGTGCCCTTGCCCGTCAGAAAGTTGTAGAGAACGCGGTGGAGTCCCGCCTGCTGTTCCTCCGGCGTAAGGTTCGCTGGCGGCGGTAGGCCGAGATTTGCAAACACAGACTGGATGAATACGTAGTGCTTGAGTGTGTTAACAAAGAAGACCGGGTGGTTGATGAGCGCGTAGTCGAAAGTGTGACTGTCCGGCTCATCCTCAAGGAGAGTTTTTCCTTCGATCCCGAAAATCTTCAGGCCGATGCCGGTGATCGGTCCCAGGAATCGATCGCTACCAACGTGATTGGTGCCGTTTGAGAAACGAACCATGGCTTCATGTCGGCCCGGCTTGGCATAGATGCCCTGCGCATACTCGTTCGGCATTCCACTGAGGATTTCAAATTCTGCCCGGGCGAGACCGTAACCCTTGGCATGGGCGTTGCGAACCATAAGCCCAATCCCCTCGGTTTTGAGCGAGCCGCGCATGTGCTGTTTCATGTCATCGAGGACCTGCTGTAGAGTTTGTTCGAAACCGGGCTCCATTTGTTCAACGTCAGGACTGTAGCGGACAAAATTCTGAGTCATTGTTGCCACTCCTTTCAGGCGAACGACGATTTCTTCAGACGATTTATTTGTTCGGTTGCGGCGCGCTGGAGGATTACAATCCAAGCGAGGAAATTCGTCTATTGTACTTAGGTATCGATCAATACTTTGGTATTAGACGGCGACGAGGTACTGGTTCAGTTTGGCAATGAAGTCAGTACCGACGACGATATGGGCGTATTGCGTTAGGTCAGAACTAGGACCAGGTGTTCAGAGAATGGCTAGCCAATTATTACGGAATTGACTTGAACTTTTTGGACCCACAGGAGCATCCTCATGCCATGAATCCTAGGCTGGAGAAAAGCGCGCCCGGCGACGATCTAGCCGAGCGACTGAAGCAGGCTGAAGCGGCACTGCGAGAGCGCAAACTCGACCTGCAATTGATGGTCGATAGCATCCCAGCGCAGGTTGCTGTCATAACACCCACCGGCGAAGTCGAAACGCTGAACCAACCATGTCTGGATTACTTTGGCAAGACTCTCGAGCAGTTGAAGGGTTGGGACTCTTCAGATCCAGTTCATTCCGAAGACCTGCCACATGTGATCGAAGTGCTGACCCACGCACTCGAAACCGGTGAGACTTACGAAGTCGAGTCTCGTCACCGTCGCTTTGATGGCGTCTACCGCTGGTTTCATGTTCGTGGCTTCCCCTTAAAAGATACTGGCGACCGCATTCTTCGCTGGTGTGTGTTGCTTACTGACATTGACGATCGTAAGCGAGCGGAGACCCAACTTGCAGGTGAAAAGCGACTGCTTGAGATGGTGGCGTCGGGCGCAGATCTGACTGAGATTCTGACTCAATTATGCAAGTTCGTTGAAAACACGGCCGCCGACTGCACGTGCGGCATTTACTTGATCGATTGGTGGACAACTAAATTCCGCCTTGGCGCGGCGCCCAGCCTGCCGGCAAGCTTCAACGATCCGGTTGAAGGATTGACGGTGAATCGCGACGCGGGTCCATGCGGTGCGGCAGCGCTCACTAAGTCGCAGGTAATCGTTACCGACATCGAAGCAGATTCGCGGTTTCAATCGGCCACGATCAGACCCCTCCTGCTGGCGCACGGTCTGCGCTCTCATTGGTCAACGCCAAT
This sequence comes from Pyrinomonadaceae bacterium, assembly GCA_023717565.1. Taxonomy (GTDB): domain Bacteria; phylum Acidobacteriota; class Blastocatellia; order Pyrinomonadales; family Pyrinomonadaceae; genus PSRF01. The sequence goes on from JAMQPI010000685.1 coordinate 5,777, forward strand.
CTTTTCGCGCAACGGAGAGGTCTTGGGAACGTTCGCCATCTTTCAAGACGATCCTTCAAGCCCCACTGAACTTCAACAAGATCTCATCGCTCAAGTTACTCACATTGCCAGCATTGCTATTGAGCGTTCGTTGGCTGATGAGGCTGTACGATCGAGCGAGCGCAATTTGAACCTGACAATAAACACCATCCCAACCTTTATATCAGTGTCGCGACCCGATGGGACCGTACTGTCGGTGAATCAAGCGGCGCTGGATTACCACGGTATCACCCTGCAAGATGTGCAGAAGGAGGACTTTCGCACGCGGTTCTTCCACCCGGATGATGCGGAAAGGGTGCGCGAAGAGCGCAAGGAGGCCCTCAAACGCCCCTTACAGTTCGAATATGAGACGCGCGCGCTGGGTAAGGACGGCAAATATCGCTGGTTCCTGGTCCGCTGCAATCCTCTGCTCGACGATCAGGGAAAGATCGATCGATGGTATGCGACCGCGTTCGACATCGAGGACCGAAAACGGGCTGAAGAAGCGTTACGGTCGGCTGAACGCACTCTAAATCAGATCATCAATACCATTCCTACACACATTTACGTATTGAACACCGAAGGATCCGTCCAGTATGTCAATCAGGCTGTGATGGATTACACCGGCCTCAGTCTGGTGGATGTAAAACAAGAGGATTATCGGGACCGTGTCATCCACCCGGAGGATTTTATGAGAGTTCGCGCAGGGCGCGCGGCATCGCTGAGGCGGGGCGCACCATTCAGCACTGAGCAGCGCGTCCTGGGCAACGATGGGCAATATCGCTGGTTCCTGGTGCGCTACAAGCCCTTGCTCGATGAGCAGGGACGTATCGTTCGGTGGTATGTGGCCGCATTCGACATCGAGGACCGCAAACGAGCGCAGGAAGAGGTGCGTCGTAGCGAGGCGTTCCTCGCCGAAGCCCAGCGGCTCACCTCAATCGGCAGTTTTTCCTGGCTCGTCGCGGCCAACGAAATCACTTGGTCAGAGGAGCTCTATCGTATTTATGAATTCGATCCGGGAATCAAAATCACACTCGAAGTCATCCGTACCCGCGTGCACCCGGAAGATCTGACCTTGTACGAGAAAATGGTCGAGCAGGCACGCAACGGGTACGAGGATTTTGAATGGCAATACCGCTTACTGATGCCTGATCAATCGATCAAGTACATGCACGCAGTGGCTCAAGCGACCCGGGACCCGAGTGGCCAATTGGAGTACATTGCGGCAGTTCGAGATGTTACCGCCCGCCGGACGGCGGACGAAGCTCTCGATATGGCACGGTCCGAACTCGCTCGCGTGGCCAGGGTCATGAGTCTGGGAGCTTTGACAGCTTCGATCGCGCATGAGGTCAATCAACCCCTGTCAGGCATCATCACCAACGCCAGCACCTGCATGCGAATGTTGGATGCTGAGACGCCCAACGTGGACGGCGCGCGCGAAACCGCAAGACGTACAATTCGTGACGGCCGCCGCGCGGCTGATGTGATCACACGACTGCGCGCCCTCTTCACTAATAAGGTTGCAGCTGCGGAGTTGCTCGATCTGAATGAGGCGACCCGCGAAGTAATCGCGCTTTCGCGCGCAGAGCTGGAACGGAACGGCGTAATTACGAGGATTGATCTTGTGGACGAACTTCCGAAGGTAATGGGAGATCGCGTGCAGCTTCAACAGGTAATTCTGAATCTGTTACGGAATGGCTCCGATGCAATGAGCAATGTCGATGATCGTCACCGCGAAATATTGTTCAAGACTGAAGTAGAGGAAGGTAATTCTGTTCGTCTAAGTGTGCGAGACGCCGGCGTAGGTTTCGAACCACAAACCCTGGACCGCTTGTTTCAGTCATTCTACACAACCAAATCTGACGGCATGGGAATCGGTCTTTCTGTAAGCCGCTCGATTATCGAGAATCACCGTGGCCGTCTATGGGCCACAGCGAATGACGGTCCGGGGGTGACATTCTCATTTTCACTTCCGTGCGTTGACGACGCGGGATATTCTCGTTCAAAAAACGACGACAACATCACCGAGCCGTGATGAAAACCCGGCCCCTCAGGCCGCGACCATGTCATCAGATTGGAGGCACATGATGAGAGAAGATGTTGCCGCAGTCAACGTCACCCGGTCGTATACGCTCGCCGGCACGAACATCGCTATCTTCACCTTCATGCTGTTCTTCCTGTACCCGCGCTTCGAGAGCGGCAAAATCAACCCCTGGTTGTTTCAGTTCACATTGATCGCGATGGGTATAGCGGCGTTCTCACTTGTGTTCGCGACGTTGCACTACTACCGGTGT
>JAMQPI010000530.1 GCA_023717565.1 Pyrinomonadaceae bacterium
CAACCAACACTCTCATGCGGTAGGTCAACTGGCCGAGGATGCTTGTCGAGCAGTCGGAGCTAATCCCCTGCTGGCCCGTATCGGGGCCCTGTATCACGATATCGGGAAACTCGCGGCACCTGAGTATTTTGTAGAAAACCAGCAGGGCGAGAACCCTCATGACCACCTAAAGCCCACCCAGAGCGCCAAGATCATTACCAGCCACGTGACCTATGGCATCAAGCTCGCTAAAGAAATCAGTCTGCCAAAAAAGATTGCTGACTTTATTCCTCAGCACCACGGGACCAGGACGCTTCATTTTTTCCTGCGCAAAGCTCAGGCACAGGCAAAGCCAGGAGAGACAGTGGACGAACAGGACTTTCGTTACGCTGGTCCGAAACCTGAGTTCAAGGAAGCGGCGATCATGATGCTGGCGGATTCCTGTGAGGCGGCGGCGCGATCTCTGGCGCGCCCTGATCCGGAAAACATCCGTGCCATTGTAGTCAAGATCGTCGATGCCATCGTGAGCGATGGGCAACTCGACAATTGCGATCTGACTCTCCGTGAACTCACCACCATCCGGGAAGCGATGATTAGCGCTCTGACTGCGATCTATCACGCGCGCATCGACTATCCCGGTTTTAATCCGCTACCAAGTCCGATACCGCCCCTTCCGCAGGCAAGCCTCGACAGCGAAGAGCGCGGGATTGGTTACAGCAAGCTCGCCGAAGTACCCATCAATGAGGCAGGCGAGGTGGAAGATGAGGCCATCAGGCGCACCGTGGCGAAGCGCTAGTTAGCAGGCTACAGACCGTATCCACAGATTACGCAGATTAAGAAAATGGGCGTTGGGCCTCGGTCTAGGCTTTTGGGCCTTGGGCCTTACGCCCTTGAAACCAATACGGCACTGGGTACCAAGACCAAAGGCCAAAGGCCCAAGCCCCAAAGCCCATTTTCTAATCTGCGTAATCTGCGGATACGGTCTGTTTCAGAACTTGCCACGCAGCTTGTTGTAGGTAGTAACGAGGTCTTCAGGCAGGACGCGAGTCTCCCCCACCGTGGACATGAAGTTGGAATCTCCAATCCAGCGCGGCAGGATGTGAATATGAATGTGGCCCACAATGCCGGCGCCGCCGGCGACGCCGAGATTCATTCCAATATTGTACCCGGCAGGCTTGTAGGCTTCGCCCAGTACGGCCTGGGCACGTTTAGTTAACTCCATCATCTCGTTAGTCGTATGCTTCGGGGTGGCATTGAGATCGCCTATATGCTGGTAGGGAATAATTAGTAAATGGCCCGAAGTGTAGGGATAGAGATTGAGCACCACGAAATTGTGCTCGGCTCGATGCACAATGAAGTGCTCCTCGTCTTTGCCGGGATCACGTTGGATCTCACAGAAAACACATCCCCCACCTGTTGAGTCAGCGCTGCTGCCAGCGGCGATGTACTCACTGCGCCAGGGACTCCAGAGCCTGTCCAAGTTCAGTTACCTCGAGTTTGGGAGTTTTACAAGATCGGGGGCTGGCGAGTGTCGTCCGGGTTATTGATTGATATCGCGTCAGAGGAAGCGTGAGCAGGCGGCCCATCATCATTGATCAGTTCTTTCAGTTCCTTACCTGGCTTAAAGTAAGGGACGCGCTTGGCGGGAATATTGACGGGATCTCCGGTTTTGGGGTTGCGACCTCGGCGGGCGCCTCGTTCGCGCACGCGAAAACTGCCGAAGCCACGTAGTTCGATCTTCTCGCCTTGATTCAATGTTTCAATGATGCTCTCGAAGACGATTTCCACCAAACGCTCGGCATCTTTTTTCGTAAGTTCTGCCGCTCGCGCAACGTCTTCAACGAGTTCCGCTTTTGTCATGCATCACCTCAGAATTAGGTAGCTCCCCTTGGGCTGGCGAATAGACTACGAAAGCGAATTTCAAGGTACGTACCGAGTGGCGAGGTAGTGATCGTCGGTACACTATCAGAAACGATAACCCCCAGCAAGACTATTAATTCCCGGAGTTAAGCTGGTTGAACGCCACCGGTCACAAAGAAGCCCCGCCAGACCAGTTTCTAGGTTTTGATCGTGTGCGGGGCAGCGATCATGCGCCGGTTCTTGGTTCTCTAGGCTGTTAAATTATTCCTGATCGGGCTCAGTTCTGCCCAGGCCGAAATCGGCCAGCTCCCCGAGCGACGCCATTCCACTGCCCGCCTCCGACGAGTATACCTTGGTATCGATGATTGGCTCATCATCCTTGCCCACAGCTCGCGCGGATAAGCCTATCTTCTTGCTCTCCGCGTCGATTCTGAGAATCTTGAATTCGATTTCCTGGCCCAGTTGGACCACGTCCTCCGGTTTTGCTACCCGTTCGTCCGAAAGCTCCGATATGTGACAGAGACCCTCCAGGTTGTCGTCCAACTCCACAAACGCGCCGAAGTTTGCGAAGCGCGCGATCTTACCCTTCACGACATCGCCCGGCTTGTGTTCATTCACGAATCTCTCCCACGCATTGGGCTCGAGATCCTTGATGGAGAGCGATAAACGGCGATTCTCGGTATCGATGCTGGTAATGATCGCGTCGATCTCCTGTCCTTTTTTCAAAACCTCGCTCGGATGCTTGATCCGCCTGGACCACGAGATATCAGAAACGTGAACCAGTCCATCAACGCCGTCTTCGATTTCGATAAAGGCGCCAAAGTCTGTAAGGTTGCGCACTCGACCGTGAACTCGGGTCCCGATCTGGTAGCGATCATGCAGCGTCTGCCAGGGGTTTTCCTGAATTTGCTTCATTCCCAGACTGATACGACGAGCCTTCGGGTCAACGCTGAGCACCTCAACTTCAACCGTGTCGCCTGGATTAACAATCTTGCTCGGGTGCTTGACGCGTTTCGACCAGCTCATTTCCGAAACATGCACGAGACCTTCGACTCCGTTTTCCAGTTCCACAAAGGCGCCATAGTCAGCGACGCTGGCGATGCGGCCACCGACTCTGGTGCCGATCGGAAAGCGTTCCTCAACGCTTGACCAGGGATCGGGCAAAAGTTGTTTGTAACCGAGAGAGACTCGTTCGCGGTCGCGGTCGAACTTGAGGACTTTGACCTGGATGTTATCGCCCACCTTGAAGAGCTCACTCGGATTCTGCAGCCGGCCCCACGACATATCGGTAACATGGAGCAAGCCGTCAACACCGCCGAGATCGACGAAGGCACCGTAGTCAGTCAAGTTCTTAATCTGGCCCTCGACAATAATATCTTCCTCAATCTGACCCAGGGTCTGATCCTTCCGGCCGGCGTTCTCACCTTCAATGACGGCTTTGCGGGATAGCACCACATTAGATCGCTTGCGGTTGAGCTTAATGACCTTCGCCTCAATCTCCTGATTCCTGAGGCTGTCCAGGTTGCGGACTGGCCGCACATCGACCTGCGAGCCCGGCAGAAAAGCCGCGATGCCATCAATATCGATACGCAGCCCGCCCTTAATGCGCTCCATCACCCGACCCTTAACAGTCGAGCCCTCCTGGTAGGCCTTCTCCAAATCATCCCAAGCCTTCATACGCACCGCATCCGCGCGCGATAACACCGGCAGGCCATCGGCAGTTTCCATGCTCTTTACCAGCACTTCCACCTCGTCGCCTGGTCTTACGGTGATCACGCCATCTTCGGTAAATTCAGCGGGGTTGACGATGCCTTCGGACTTGTAGCCAAAATCGATGACCACGCCTCGTTCACTTATTCCCACCACCGTGCCGCGAACGACTTCACCCTCTTGCAGTGTCGCTTGCTCCTGCTCGAATTGGTCGAGCAGTTGTCCAAAGTCAACGTCGCCGGCGGGGCGGACGTCATCCTCGTCTTCACTGTGATCGGGCGCGGACACCGGTTCGGACACCGGTTCCCTGGTAGGCGCCGTTGCGGTTTGCTGTGGAGAGACTTCCGACTCACCGGCAGGTGTAATCTCTTCTGTCGCGTCGCTGTGATTCAGCTTTGGTTCTTCACTAAACATGCAGACTCCTGTGGACTCCCGAGCACTTGCAGCGTGTCATAGAACATATCGCGCTGCATTGCTGCTACTATCCCCAACCTCACAATTGGCGGAGAGTAGTTCAAGCGGCCTGTTGGCCTAACGTTAACAAGTTGTCGGATTTTGCAGATGGAGCGAGGAATGCGAGCCGTTTAGATTTGGAAAAGGAGTGTTTTATGTGTTTCGATTTCCGCCGTGCCCGTAGTCACCCGCTTGCTCCGACAATAACCGGCCGCTTTTACCGGGTAGGTCGGGAAATGTACACGCCAGAATGAGCGTGTGTCAAGGCGAGCTAAGATCTACAGCGGGTAACCATTAGGTCAACCGACGTGCGGGCTACATCAGCCAATGCTGGATGAGGCGACATGATCATCGGCTCTCAGCCGAAACACTTTCACTGCGACGGGGCACCACATAAACTCCCGCGGAATGCGAACCCACGAACAGAGTGTTCTGATCATGTGAATCAAATGCCAGTGACCAGATTCTCTGGCTGGCAAGTCGATGCTCCTTAAGATCAATTCGCGCCCACGTCTTGCCGGCATTGACAGTGCGGTACACGCCGCCGCCGATCTCACCGGTCTGATAAGCATTGCCGACAAAGATTTCGTCGGTGTTTCTAGGATTGATCAGAATGCTGGTGAAATCACCAAAGGGCAGGTTACCGCCGCGGCGGCTCCAACTCGCGCCGTCGTCATGTGACGAGAAGAACGCCTGCTTTGTGCCGACATAGAGATACCCCAGGCGCTCCGGATCCAGCACAACTGTATTTACGGGTACGTCAGCGGGAATGCCGTCCACCTGCTTCCATGTCTGCCCGCCGTCACGCGAGACAATCACGCCTGAAGCGGCAGTGCCAGCCCAGATAACCTCGGGCTGCTTCAGGCTAGTGGAGATGGAAGTGGTGCGCGGATCGATTGATGGACCATACGGGAGTTTCTGCCAGCCTTTGGTAGGATCCTGACTCCGATACAGCCCGACATTAGTCGCTGCCAGGAAGCCGGGCTTGCCGCTGGCCGGATCGATGGTGTGCACTAGAGCATTGATAGAATCCGTGATGATCAAGGAAGCTGCTGCCTGATCTTCCGCGGCGACCGAGCCATCGCCCTTGGATATTCCGAGAGCCGCTAACGTAATCTGGTCAAACTGGCCGGTTGTTGGAAGAGTGCGATCAGCCTGGAATTTCTTCAGCGCAGCTAGAGTTTGCGTTCCGGTTTTGCCATCGGGAGTCCCCACCTTGTATCCGAACCGGTTCAGAGCTTCCTGACCCCGACGGACCGTGTCGTCGGGCTTCCGTGAAGCTACGACCGTCTGGGAAGCTGGCGTGGGCCGCGGCCTTTTCTTCGTTCGTGTGCCTTTCTTGCCGGGGACAGGTGGAGCAGGCTCCGGGGCCCAAACCGGAGCCCATGAAGCTCCTCTATCGAGCGAACGATAGATGCCCAGATTGGTTCCCAGGTAAATCAGCTCTGGATTCTGGAGATCTTGCAAGATTGAATAAGTTATCAGGCGCGGCGGCATGTTCCGCATTGATGGACGCCAGCTTTGTCCATTGTCATTGCTGGCAAAAAGAAAACCGCCTCCGGTAGCTGTGTTGATAGTCGCGGCATAAATTCTATTCGGCAGCTCGCGGTCGGCGACAATGGTGTTGGCAAACCTGCCACTATACCCTGCATTGGTGGGCAGGAAACTTTTCCCGCTATCGTAAGAGACCATCACACCGTAGTTGTTTGTGCCGATGTAGATGGTTTCAGGTCGTGAGGGATGAACAGTGATCGAATTGATCTCTAACTGTCGCGAGGTAGTCACCATCCAGGAGTCGGCGTCACCGCCTCTTTCTGAGCGCCAAAATCCCTCCGTGGTACCGGCGAAGACCAGCCCAGGAACCGATGGGTGTTGCAGGATGGCCCGGGTCCGGCGCGATTGAGACGGAATGCCCTGGACCTTGCGCCAGTTCTCACCACCGTTCCCAGTCTCATATATTCCGCTGCAGGCAGAGGCAATCACGTGATTTGGATCACGCGGATCGATATCGATGGCAAAAATGTCGGAGTCGTCGATGATTCCGTTCTTGATTGATTTCCAGGTCTTGCCGCCATCAGTTGTCTTGTACGGAAGGTACCAGGTACCGGCATAGACAATATCGGGAGTGCGAGGATCGATCGCCAGCGACTCAACGTGCATCAACCCCGGTGTATCATGGGTTGGCAGTTCCTGCCAGGACTCTCCGGAGTCGTCCGAGCGAAACATTCCATTAAAGGTGCCGGCTATCAAGACGTCTGGATGAGACTTGGATTGATTGAGTGAATGCAAAGCTTCGTTCTTGAGTTCCTTGCTTTCGCGCCACTTGAGCCCCCCATCGGTCGACTTAAAGAATCCGCCGGGCTCCTTGTGCTTATGAGTCGCCACGTACAGCGTCTTCGAGTCGCGAGGATCAACCAGAATGTGGTCCACAAACAATTTCGGCTTATTAAAGTTGTACAGAAGCTCCCAGCGTTTACCCCCATCCGCAGAGGTGTAGATCTGTCCATCAAGCGTTCCGAAATAGAAGCGATCAGGATTGCTCGGATCCACAACCAGGTCGCGTACGTCCCCTCCAGGAGGACCTGTGGGGCGCCAGCCTTTGGAATATTGGGCCGGGTCGGCGCTGTCCAAATCAGCAGCCAGAGCTGTCGACGGAAGTCCGAGAGACTGAACCGTTAACGCCAGCAGAATCAGAACAAGGGGGATTAGCTTCATGACTTTTGTGACCATCATTCAAGAATTGCTTCCGCGGTATCAGGAGTTAGGACTCCAAAGATGCCGACCTGAGTTTAGTATAATTTTCAACATTTGTATCTAACCAACTACTTCGCCCGTCTACGATGCGGAACATGTTGGCCTAGTTGCAAAAACCGTCAACGGCACAAAGCGATACGGGCGATCCCTTTAAGGAGATCGCCCGTATTCGGAAATTCGCGTCTTCAGGGCGCGAGGTTTTTAGTCACGTCTGCCACGACGACGTCGCGGAGCTCGCTTACATTCAGGACACGGCGAGACTGCGCCATCGCTGCTAGCCGCCGGGTTCTCTGCGCCTGTTGGCACAATCCATAGCTGCACTGTCAAGTCGGCACGGCAGCCGCCGTCGACTGCGGTGACGCGACCAGCTTCGATACCGCGCGTGTTAACCAGGTAGTTCTTCGCACGATCGGCTCGAGCCTGACCCTCACCCTCACAGGTGCCGTAGGCAATTATGTAACCTTGCGACCCTGTCTGGTTCTGCAGCTGAATTGCGTAGTTGTCGAGACGGGCTTTCTCATCATTGAACTTGATGTCGCCATACTCGTCAAACTTCAGAGCTACAGGCTTGACTACTGGTTTCACAGAAGTGCTGCATGAACCAGTTCGTCCGCAAGCAGGTTCGACCCCGCCCACTTCTACCGTAGCAGTCACACTCTGGCCGCCTAGACCAGCAGTATCGACTGTAATCGTCGAGGTGCCTTGACCACCCGTGATCGTACCTGCGGATACTGACCAATTGTAGGTCGGCACTAGATCGGGGGTACCAGTGACCGAAGCATTGAACGTGATTGGCGAACCCTCATCAACGTCAGATGGGCAGCTCACCGAAATGTTCGGGCACGGAGGCGGCGGACAAACGCATACCTCCAACGTAACTGCGGTGTTAGCACTTGCAGTGCCCTGATTGCCGTCATTGACGCCAACCGTGGCTGTATAAGTCCCTGCATTGGCTCCGGAAAGATCCCAGGTAACCGCTCGACCCTCACCAGAGATGCGGCCGCCAGTTACTGACCACGTATAAAGCAGAGTGTCGTTATCTACGTCAGTTGCCTGTGCAGTCAACTGTACTTCCCTGCTCGCGCTCGGAACGCATGTTCCAGTGTTCCGACCCTCTGGACAAGGCAGATAGATGGTGGATGAGGACGCTGAGACGGAAACCACCGGTGGCGTATTAACGTGCGGCGGTATTCTCGCGTTGCGGTGCCCGATCCAGAACTGGCCCAGGAACCCGTGCGGATCTTCCGACTGTCGGAAACCGGCCGGAAAGTCTGAGTCGCCGCCAAACAACTTATCGCCCTGCGGGTTCACATGCAGTCGATAAGCGGCACTGAATCCAAACCAGCGACGCGGATAAACACGGATACCTCCTAGCAGGTCAACCGGATTATTCTCGAATGCGTTGGGTGTGCGGCCGCCCACATAAAAAGTTGACTTCAGTTCTGCGATAGGCTGAAAGAACTTGTTTATGGGAAAGTCGAAGCCAATGCCAGTAATGAATTCATCGGGCCGATCCAGCAAGGTCACGTCGCCACCGCCGAAGGCTTCTGATTTCGGGTTGCTGTTCAGGATGTAGCCAAAATTGGCTGCCAAATGAACAGACCGGCTGAGTCGACCGCCGACTACGCCAACTAAACCAAAGTCACCAACCTCACCGCCGGGACTCGCGCCACGTTGCAACTGGTTGAAGCCCGAAGCGTCGCTCGGCTTATCCCAGTAAAACCTGTAGAACGGGATCAGGTTAAGACTGAGAGGATTGTTTGGCCCAGTGAAACGAATGTTTGCGCCAATCGTGGAAGTGCTAAAAGCCGACTCACCATAGAGCCGATTTACGAACGGCGCGTCCGGAAGATAACTCGGCGCAATCGTGAAAAGATCAGGAACTATAATCGGAAGCGTGGTTGCGGTGGCCGGAGCAACTCTAGTAGTCAGCACGATGCCTGGCAAGATGCTCCCAGCCGGAGAACCAACGCCCGGGAAGATAGCGGCTGCCCCGAAATTACCGCTGCCACCGCTGGGAGTGCCCAGGCGACTGACAAACGGCGGAGCAATCGCGTTACCCGTGAGACCAAAGTTCGGTCCCGTGCCGCCGGTGAACGGAAATTGAACAAATGGTTGGCCACCGGTGAAGAATGTAGTTCGCGAACCCACCGATGGACCAATCCCGGTGATCACCGGAATGCACCCTGGACAGAACGCCTGTCGGAAGACAGCACCAGTGATGCCAGTTGTTCCGCTGACTCGCTCCGGAGCCAAAATGATCGCCGGACCACTTCCAAGCAGCGTCGAAGAAAAGTAGAGCTGCGAGTTTGGCAAATAGAAGCTCGACAGATGCTTCGGGTTATTAACCTTAATGCCCCGGTAAGCGTCTGTATTGAAGAACAACTCCAGGTGATCGTTGATCCCCAGGTTAAAGCTAACTGGGATCTCTGTGATATCTACATCACCCGGATCACGGTCGTAGTTGCTGTACGCTATGCTGAAAGTGAACTCACCTCGACGCAACGTGTCGCCGTCGTAGATGGTGAAGAGTCCGGTTGGCCCACCTGGTCCGCCGCCTGTACCGACGGTCGGAGCCTGATTCCGTGGATCATTGGGCTTCCTCAGAGTTTGTGCTGATACTGCCGTGCACAGTACCAACGTAGCGAGCGCGGCAATAAGCGCCCTAGTTGCGAGTCTCATCGCATTCCTCCTGCGAAAGTATAAAGTGTGCTTAAGAGCGTTAACCAACGCGATCAATTCCTTGATGCGGAGGCTCCAACTATATGTCAGAGAATTCAATCCTTGGCGCCTAAAACAGCCGTGCAAAACTACATTTCTTAGCCGGGACGACTGCTAAAATCATGCCAGACCATACTCTACCTTTTGGGGGAAATCAAGACCTTTTCACAGGCAAAGGGCCAATTTCTTTATGTTTTTTCCGTCACGCATAGATGCCACGCATGCGAGTGTCATAGGCGACTCGGTCGATGGCCAGCATGTACGCCGCGGTCCTCGTATCCACCGAATGGGCGTCTGCATAACGACACAAATCGTTGAAACTGGCGACCATGGTATCGCCCAGCCGCTGATTGACGACGTCTTCGCGCCAAAAGTAACCCATCCTGTCCTGGACCCACTCAAAATATGACACTGTCACCCCGCCGGCGTTCGCCAAAATGTCAGGGATCACAAAAACGCCCTTCTGGTGAAGCACCTCATCCGCAGCGGCGGTTGTTGGGCCATTGGCCCCTTCAGCCAGCACTTTGCACTTAATCCGATCAGCATTTTGCGATGTAATCTGGTTTTCGGTCGCGGCCGGCACCAGCACATCACACTCCAACTCAAGCAGCTCGCTGTTGGAAACCGTTTCCACGCCTTCGTAGCCCTCGAAGGATCGGGTCGTTTGCAGGTAGGTAAGAGCGGAGGGAATATCAATGCCATTTGGGTTGTAAATGCCTCCATGAACGTCGGAAATAGCCACGACTCGATACCCGGCTTCATGCAGCAACCGAGCGCCGATGCCCCCCACGTTCCCTGATCCCTGAACCACCACTCTGGTCTCTTCCGGCTTCATCTGAAATCGCTTTATCGCTTCGTTGATGACGATCAGCAGACCGCGGCCGGTAGCTTCCCGGCGGCCGGACGACCCGCCGAGATCAATTGGTTTTCCCGTGACCACCGCCGTCACCGTGTGTCTGGCGTGCATCGAAAACGTATCCATGATCCAGGCCATGGTCTGTTCGTTGGTATTCATGTCCGGCGCGGGTACATCTTTCTCTGGGCCAATAAAATCGAGCAGCTCCGAGGCGTACCGTCGGGTCATACGTTCGAGCTCACCCATTGACATCTGTTGCGGATCACAAATGACTCCGCCCTTCGCGCCTCCGAAAGGGACATTGACAACGGCACATTTCCAGGTCATCCAGGCCGCCAGCGCCCGCACTTCGTCCAGGTTCACATCCGGGGCATAACGGATTCCACCCTTGGCTGGACCGCGCGCGAAATTATGCTGAACTCGGTAGCCTTCGAACACCTGGATCCGGCCGGAATCCATGCGTGTGGGAATATAGACTTTTAGTTCCCGGTTAGGGACACGCATCACGGCGTAGAGATCCGGATCGAGATTCAGCAACTGGGCCGCGCGATCAAACCGAGACATCATCGACTCGAAGGGGTTCGCTTCTTTGATCTCGCGAATGTCATCCACATAGACTGTGCTTTGCATGGACATAACCATCTCCAATTCTTTCTTCGAAGCTCGGGGTAGCCACTAGCGCAAAGCTTCGTTCATCGCACCAGTACGGTAGCCGTGAAGATCGAGAGTGACGTACTTAAAGCCGAGTTCGCGAAAACGATGGGCCAATTCCTCAACAATTTCAGCACGCAGCGCGCGGTCCATCTCTGCCGTCGCAATCTCCAAACGCACCAAGCTGTCGTGATGGCGCACGCGAAATTCCCGAAAGCCCAGTTGGCGGAGAATCTCTTCGCCCCGATCAACCGTGGAGAGGCGTTCGATGGTTACCGGAGTGCCGTAGGCGATTCGTGACGAGAGACAAGGACTGGCCGGTTTGTCCCAGGTGGGCAACCCAGCCCGCCGGCTCAAGTCACGAACCTCCTGCTTGCTGATCCCAACCTCAATCAACGGACTTCTGACACTGTGCTCATTCGCGGCGGCTCGGCCGGGCCGATAGTCGCCGAGGTCATCGGTGTTCGAACCATCTACAATGAACTCCAGATTCCGCGCCCGCGCCAGGGGTTCCAGCTTTCCGTACAATTCATCCTTGCAAAAATAGCAACGGTTGGGACCATTCGCACGATAAGCCGCGTGTTCCAGCTCGTCTGTTCTGATTGTCTCGGCGCGGAAACCAAACTGCTCAGCTATCCGAGCTGTCTGATCACGTTGATACTGAGGCAAGCTGGCGGAATCGCCCGTTACACAGAGCGCCCGATCTCCGAGTTCGGCATTGGCAACGTACGCCACGTACGTGCTGTCAACGCCACCAGAGAAGGCAACTAAGACAGACCCCATCTGCCGAAAGAGTTGCCGCAGTCTTTCCTCTTTCGAACTGTCTTCAAAGTGATCGTGATGGTTGATCAGAGTGTCAGTGCCGCCCTTGGTCTCGGTGATGATAGAGTGCTTCACAGTTCAGTCCGGGGAATGAAGACAGGTCTAGCGCCCCCTCGTTACTCTTAACAACGCTTGATAGCCTGGTTACGTCCGCGCATGTTATCCCATGCACTACATGAGCGCAACCGACATCACAGTGTCCCGATGTCAGTACCTTGCTATGACTTAGCTTGGACGCTCCGACTCCCGGCGTGTTAAGATCACTGCCTCCCCAGGCAATTCTTTCCTCGTCGAATTCGCGGTTTGGTTCTCTCATGTGCCTCTGGTCAACAATGATCTTTCGTGCTCAGTTGGCGGCGGTCGCTCTGACATCTGCGACTCTCCTGCTCTTAGTCTGCGCAAGTTTAGCCGCAGCACAGACTGAGGATGCTCTGGGAGACGGTGCCGCCGATCCGGTGAAGTTGTTTGAGCAAGCCCAGACTGCTCATGCCCGTGGTGATTTGGAACGGGCTTTGGGGTATTACGAAGAGGCGCTCAAGGTCAAACCCGAATTTCCCGAAGCGGAATTCCAAATGGGAAACGTACTCGCGTCGCTGGGCCGATCGGGTGAGGCTGAATCCGCATTTCGACGAGCAATCAAACTGCGGAAAGAGTGGTC
>JAMQPI010000722.1 GCA_023717565.1 Pyrinomonadaceae bacterium
TCGCGTGTTCGCGCCTGCGAGGCCCCGCCAGCAGGATTGCTCCCACTCACGCTCGCACGCCCTACTTGTTGCACGGACAATTGACAAGATGAACTCCTTTCAGTTCACTAGAACAGCCAGGCTTTACCTGGCGCTACCGAAGTAACACGAAAAATAATCACCTTTTTGCAGTCGACCCGTTCTCGTTATTCATTCACCTTTAGGACTGCCAGAAACGCCTCTTGCGGAATCTCGACCCGGCCTACCTTTTTCATCCGCTTCTTCCCTTCTTTTTGCTTTTCCAGCAGTTTGCGCTTGCGAGATATGTCGCCGCCGTAGCATTTCGCGATTACGTTTTTACCCAGGGCCTTGACGGTTTCGCGCGCTACCACCTTATTGCCGATGGCGGCCTGAATGGGAACCTCAAAAAGCTGTCGCGGGATCAACTGCTTCATCTTCTCCGTCAACAGCCGTCCTTTCGCCTGCGCGGTGTCGCGATGAAGGACAAGTGAGAGTGCGTCCACGGGCTCGCCCGCCACCAACACATCAAGCTTGACCAGGTCGCTCTCCCAATGACCGGCCAGGTGATAATCGAGTGAAGCGTAACCGCGCGACACAGACTTCAAGCGATCGTAGAAGTCGAGCACAATTTCATTCAACGGCAGTTCATAGGTCAGCATCACCCGATTGCTGGAAATGTATTCAAAGCCCTTCTGAACCCCGCGCTTTTCTTCGAGTAGTGGCAGAATGCCGCCCAGGTATTCGTCAGAGGTCAATATTGTGGCCCGAATCACCGGTTCCTCTATTTTGACGATGCGACCGGGATCCGGCATTTTGGCCGGCGAATCAATGTCTGCAACCTGTCCATCGGTGGTCGTTACCGTATAACGCACACTCGGCGCGGTGGTGATTAAAGCCAAATTAAACTCGCGCTCCAAACGCTCCTGCACGATTTCCATGTGCAGCAAGCCGAGAAAGCCGCAGCGAAAGCCGAAGCCCAGCGCGGTTGACGACTCGGGCTCATAGAAAAAGGACGCATCGTTTAGTCGGAGCTTATCCATTGCGTCGCGCAACTCTTCGTACTGGTTGGTGTCCACCGGATAGAGCCCGGCGAAAACCATGGGCTTGATCTCCTGAAAGCCCGGGAAGGGTTCTTTGGTTGGGCGGGCAGCCTCGGTGATCGTATCGCCAATTTGAACGTCGGCTACTTCTTTGATGGACGCCGTCAGGAATCCCACCTCGCCAACTCCCAGCTTGTCGATGGGTGTCGGACGCGGCTTATTCACTCCCAAGGTCTCGACCTGATAATCGCGACCGGTGTTAAAGAACCGGATCTTCATTCCCTTGCTGATGGCTCCATCAATGACTCGGAACAAAACGATCACACCGCGGTACGAGTCGTACCAGGAATCGAAGATCAACGCCTTCAGCGGGGCCTCGGGATCACCTTTGGGCGACGGCACGTCCCGCACGATTGCCTCCAGTACCTCAGCGACGCCGGCGCCGGTCTTAGCGCTGGTGAAAACCGCATTGTGCGTTTCCAGTCCTATCAGGTGTTCGATCTGCTCGATTGCCTTTTCCGGTTCGGCCCCCGGCAGATCGATCTTGTTGATCACTGGAATCAGTTCCAGATTGTTGTCGAGTGCCAGGTAAGTGTTTGCCAGCGTCTGCGCTTCCACGCCTTGCGAAGCGTCAACCACCAGCAGCGCGCCTTCGCAGGCGGAAAGCGATCGCGAGACCTCGTAAGAGAAATCAACATGGCCGGGCGTGTCGATCAAGTTCAGGACGTAGGTTACGCCGTCCTGGGCTGTGTAATTGAGCCTGACAGCGTGCGACTTGATCGTTATGCCGCGCTCGCGCTCAAGGTCCATGTTGTCGAGAATCTGCTCGGACATGTCGCGTCCGGTGACCGCACCAGTCAGTTCGAGGAGCCGGTCTGCCAGGGTCGACTTGCCGTGATCGATGTGGGCGATGATGGAAAAATTGCGGATTCGTTCGGGAGTCATTACAAATCGATCATTTGTTCAACTGATCACAATCAACTGACAAAGGCCGCCTTCAACATAACAAAACGGACGCGAAACCGCACGCGCCCGTCTTTACGGCCTCCGAACTCCTACACGCCTTTCGCAGCTAATCGTCAGATGCTCTGGGTGAATACCCAAGAGTCGCTGGGAGATCCGCCCCAAATTCTAAGGACAGGTCGGTAAGCGCCTTAGAGTTGACATCCCATTCTAACCGTCTTGCGGTGATGCTTTGCGCCATCTTATATGAGAACCTGAGATCGTATAACGAATAGAGCACCTTAAAGAACGAGTCCAGCAACAACGGACTGCCTACCGCCGGAAACCCTCTTGAGATATTTCCTATTGAGTTTTCGATGGTTTCAGCCAGAATCAAAGCGATGGACTCATAGCGCATGACGTCGTTGCTTAACATCCGTCGACCGGTCAGTTCAGCCAGGACGTTGTGCCAGCGGTTTATGCTATTCACCACGCTTCCAGTCGAATCAATACAGATATCATTGGGACCTACGTTTGGCTGTCCAGCGCAATTCGCCTTGATGACGTGAAGGAAACCATAGACGAGGCCTGGATACATCATATGGAGGTTGGCGCAATCGCCAATTACTTCTTCCATTCGATTAGTCAAATTCCTGAAGGCATTACCGGTTCCTTTGATGGAAACTGCGACAACAGGTCCAATTCCATCCTTGTTAACTACGACATCAACGTTCTTGCTCTTTACCCCTCCAACAATTGCACGCTCTGAGCTGGATTCTTCTGAGTTGTCAAAGGTTATTGAGTGACTTGTATTACGACGTTCGTATACCAACGGCGGTCTGGGCGTTACATCTTGAGGCAAGAAGCCTCCCTCAATCACTAGCCTCAACGCCACGTATTTGTGCAAAGGCTTGATGTGAGACTGATCCTGTGTCGCTGTGGCTAGAACAAACTCCCTCAGAGCCGATTCGATCCTGAGGTAAGGTGGGAGGGAGCTAGGCACAGTGCCTCCAGGATTGGGCTATATCGATGCCTCGCTTCAGTAATTCGTAGTCATAATTGTTCTTTGGATCCTCGCCAAGAACCAACAGAATTCGGTTGGCCTCTCCGGGTTCGATCTTGAGCAGTCCGCCACCCAAGGGATGTCCTTCAAGTTCGATACTTAAGCTACATACTGGATGCTCCCAGGCCTGGACGAGACGGTCTAATGACATCCGACGCTTAAGTCGTACGGCGTGAACCGAATTCGTGCACACACAACCCGCTCGGTTCCCAACTAGGTGTGGTCTTTTTCCACTCATATAGCTCAAAAACGCGTCGGGTTCAAAAACGTCCGGCACCGCGTACCAGGGTTCGCGATTACTACACTTATACGTTCGCTTCGCCCCGCGCCCCGCTTCAGAGTCGAGGTAGTTTCGAACGGCGGACGGTAGACTCTTTAGCCCATTGAGATCGAGCAGCATTACCGGTTCATCAGCTTGAATCCAAGATTCGACGCATTTGCTATCTACGTGCCGGGACCGAAGCTGATCACCTTTTCTAACGGAAACCTTAAGCAGCGAATCCGGAATTCTCAGACGTTTAGCTTCGGAAGGTCTGAGATGGAAAAAATCATTTGCTCCGGTTACATAGCCTATCCCGATGCGGGCAATGCTTCCGAAGTCTACTACACGCCCTTTCTCCGGCAGATTCGCATAATAGTCCAATATTGAATCGGGGAGTATGAAACGTCTGAGACGCATTCTATTCTCGCGAAGGGCCCTGACTGAGATTTTCTTCATATTTGCAGGCAATGAAGGTGAAGCCACGAATTTCTCCAACGCCGCTAATTCTACAAACCTGGCCTTGCCTCCTTTGCCAGTCGCAAACAAGAGCCATACGTCTTCGGACAAATCAGAGAAGATCTTTTCTTTTATCGCCACCACAACAACTCGCTCAAAATGGGTTATCAAGAAATCAAGTAAGGTTGCGGAATAGTTGGCATGACCAATCTCAGCCGGAACAACAAAAGCCATTTTGCCACCTGGCCGCAAAAGACCTGCCGCGACGACAAGGAAAGGGGCCCATGACGAGGTCAATGCAGAAAACTTTGCCCCGTTCTGAGCGCAGAGCTCGAGGGCCTGCCTTCGAAGTGTGCCGCTAAAATTGTGGTATCGGATGAATGGAGGATTCCCCGCGATGCAATCGAAACGTTCCGACGTACCCTTGGCCCATTCAAAAAAATTTGACTCATGAATCGTTGCCCAGGGGGCACGCAAGCGCGCTTGCACGCAGGAAATCGCAGACACATCCACGCCCACCGAGTTCCGGTGCAGGCTTATGAATCGACCATCGCCACAGGATGGATCAAGCAAACGATCCGTCGCGCTGGGGGCAAGCCAGTTGACCAAAGTTGAGGCGACGCCCTCAGGTGAATAAAACTGTCCTATCAGCTTAGCTGCACTTCTACTCATATGAACCAATGTTAGAGAACGGGGAGTGTGGTGAGGCACTCAATGGAGGTTCGTTGCTGCGCCTAACTCGCCGTCGCCCTTCCTTTCTTGAGGTGAGAACATCAGCGTCCGAACGCCAGTTACTGTGGCATCAACAGAAGCCGTATCTTAGCATATCGAGTACCTGAAGATGCCAACATGCGTGTTAGTTGGTGCGGCTACGGTGCTTATTGCTTAATCGTCCAAATGCGCGTCCACGTAAGCTCTCGCCTTTTCGGGGGTGCTAATGGAAGTTACGAAGTCCAGGTTATTTAGCGACCAGGCAGCATGTTCCTTCACAAAGTCCTGATATGCGCTGCCCGTTTCCGATCCCAGGCCGATGTGCTTGAGGACTTTCGAGATAAGCGTGTTGTCTCCTGTCATTCCTGCCGCCTGAAAGAGTTTGTGTTTATCGTCATCGGACATCGAGGAGGAGGGACTGTCGTCAGACGACTCCGCGGAGTTACTGTTCGTAGAGTTCTCATTCGAAGAGTTACTGTTTGAAGAGTTGGTGTTGGAAGCTCGGTTCGAATTAATATTGACGTTTGAATTGCGGTTGCGATTCGTCGTGCGTGATCCGGTGTCGTACCAAAAATACAGGCCGGCCGCGGCCACTGCCACCACCAGCAACCCGAGACATCCTGCACCCCCGCAGCCAATCGCAATCTTTTGGTTTCTATTCATTGGTTCCCCACTTTAAATAAAGATGTATCGACAAAGAAATCGCCGCCAACATTTTTGCGGCTGGAGTCTCGAGAACATTTGCATTGCCAGCATGATGGCGCAACCGGCGCGTGTGTTCAAGTTCACTACAAATCAAACTCGCTAATCAATCGGTGCAGGTAGGAACGGCTGATCCCCAAACGTTTGGCGGCCGCAACCTTGCTCCCGCCCTCACTCTCAAGGGCCCGTAAGATCATGCGTCGCTTGAGGGCTGTGACTCCCCCTTCGAGCGTGGTTTCATCAGCCGAGTTTGCATCCGGCAAGACCCGCAGCATTCGGTCCGGCAGAAACTCGAGACCCAGCTTCGACCCGGTGGTGAGAACCACCAGTCTTTCAATGAGGTTCTCCAACTCCCGCACATTCCCCGGCCACTCATACTCTTGCAGCGCGTCGATCAAGACCGGCTCCAACTCGAGGTTGGATCGCTGATACTTCTCGGCGGCCTTGCCGACAAAGTGTGCCGCCAGCAGGGGAATGTCCTCCCGGCGCGTGCGCAGAGGCGGAAGCAATAACGGCACCACGTTGAGACGATAAAAAAGATCTCGACGGAAACGCCCGGCTTCCACTTCCTGTTCCAGATCGCGATTACTGGCGGCAATCAGCCTGATATCTACACTCATCGTCTTAGTCGCACCTACACGTTCGAAGTTGCGTTCCTGCAAGACGCGCAACAACTTCACCTGCACTGTGTGACTCAGGTCGGAAATCTCATCCAGAAAGAGTGTGCCTCCGTCAGCAAGTTCAAACCGGCCTTTGCGCGTTTGGGTGGCTGAAGTAAAGGAACCCTTTTCGTGGCCGAACAGCTCAGATTCAATCAGCGATTCAGGCAGGGCAGCACAACTGACCGCAATAAACGATGCGCCGGCCCGGGGGCTCTCTTCGTGGATCGCCCGCGCCAGCATCTCTTTGCCGGTGCCGTTTTCTCCGGTGATCAATACTGTGGCGCTGGTCGCGGCCACCGCCCGGGCATGCTTGACTATCTTTTCCAACATGTGGCTCCCGCCAATCAGATGACTGAAGCCTCTGGAATTAAGCAACTCGTCGCGCAGCCGGCCGTTCTCGACTTCCAGCCGCCGCATGCGCGCTGCCTGGCTGATGATATGACGAACTTCGTCGGCATCGAAGGGCTTCTCAAAGAAACCGTAAGCGCCGTGCTTCACGGCATCGAGCGCCGCATGTTTTGAGCTGGTGCCGGTGATCACAACGGCCTGGACCGGCGGATGGGTGCTCCGCGCCGCCTGGATGATAGCTAACCCTTCGGAGATGTCTTCGAGGTGCGGAGGCAGATGGAGATCGCTAACCACGACATCGATCTTTTCGCGTTGCAGCAGCTCAACGGCATCCGCTCGTGACGAGGCCTCGAGGACGCGAAAATCAGAGTTCAGCGCCCAGTAGAGTCCCTTACGAATCGACTCATCGTCGTCCACCACTAACACCGTCCCTTTCAACTGTGGAGGTTCGCCTGACATTGAACTCCTACCCTGGCGCCATAAAAGAACACTTCATCTTGCACAGGTTGTCGATGAGAGAAACTCAGATTTCGCTTCGCGGGCAACCGGTTGTCATGCCGATGCCGTAGGACAACGGAAGCTAGGTACTTTGCTCGGGTGCACGCCGCCTACGCTTGATACCGAGTCGATAGCCTAACAATCCGCCGCCAACGCTGCCCACCACGGGACCCGCGAAGAATGCCAAAGAGTCGGCCCATGAGGAATTGAAAAATGATCCCAAGAATCCAAGACCGAACACCATTACATAAACACCAAGACCGGAAAAGAACACTGTGAAAGGCACCACTGCTTTCCTGGCTGCATGATCATCAACCATAACGGCAATACTTCCAATACCGCCTAACAGCATCATCACGAAAAAGAACCCCATCATGGGAAGAATCATCGCCAGCTCCCGGTTCCAGGATTTTGAGCGTCAGCTCGGCATTAACTGAGGGTTTATCGGTGCCACCTGCGTGAAGTCACCATCTGTCAACTCCGGCGCAGTGACTACTCAGACATTAACTCTGGGCAAGATTATTTCGCCGATGGTAACACTACGCGGAACGTTGTACCAGAGCCTTCCTTTGAGTCGACTTCAATGGATCCGCCATTGGCCCGCACAACTTCGCGGCAGGTGTAGAGTCCCAGGCCCACGCCCTTCTTTTTGGTGGTGGCAAAAGGACGATACAGACGCTTCTCAATGAACTCAGGGGTCATCCCGTTTCCGGTGTCAGTGACGCTGAAGAATACCTCTTGCTCCTCAGTTGTTCCCGCTTTAATGGTCAGAGTGCCATTTCCTCTGGCCATCGCCTCCAGCCCGTTCAGCACGAGGTTTTCGATTACCTTCTCTATTCGTTCAGCATCAGCCAGCGCGAAGAGAGATGGCGGGAGATCGGTTTTTGTTTCGTGGGTCTCGGCCACTGGCTCGGCCATGAGCGCCAGTACCCGCTTTAACATGGGAACCAGATCGACCGGCTGCGGCCGCTTATGTTCGCCACTAAGCGTAACCACCGGATTGGTGAGTCGCGTCACCATGGCACTCAGATTTTGGCTGGCGAGCTTTAGGGAATTCATTACGTCGGCGCGAAAGTCCTGGTTGTCAAAGTGCTTTTCCATATTCCCAACGATCAGCGACAACGCTTCAATCGCGTTCTTAAGATCATGCGTCAGAATCGCTGACAGCTTCACGAACGACTCAAATTGACGCGCTTCCGTCTCACGCGCAATTTGCTCTCGCAGACGATCCGTCATCAAATTGACGTTGTCAGCCAGCACACGGTTTTCGTCGCTGGATCTCAACTCGATGCGGTGATCAAGTTTACCCTCGGCAATCGCAGCCACACCCTCGCTGACGCGTTCGATTCCGCCGGTCTTACGCTGCAAATAGAAGGACAGCAAAATTGCCGCCATCGAACCGATCAGAACTGAATAGACGAGTCCCCAGATGACGGACCGGCGGGCGGCAACCATCGCCTCTTTGTAGTTCTCCAGGATTGCCACCGACATATTCATCTCAGGAAAGGTGCTGAAGGTTGCCCATACTTCATCACCAGTTCCGGAGAAGAAGCTTTGCCATCCGTCATCGCCCGACATCATGCGAGCGGCAACCGGCTTATAGTGTGGCAGAGAGTCGCTGACCATTTGATAGGCGAGGGCCTGGTTCTGGTGATAGAGAATTCGTCCGGTGGAATCGATCACCATGACGCTGCGCGATGTTGAACTTGCTCTTACCGGAGAATTCTCGCTGGACGAATTCTCTCCAGGTGAGTTCTGATTTGCGGGTTCCGAAACTTCCCACCGCCGTGCGGCCTCCGACAACAGCGAATCAACCTCCAACTCAGCCACCAAAGCCCCAATCGACGTCGCGGCACCTTCACTTTGAGCGAACACCGGAACGGAAATTCGCAAGCTGGTACCGGATGAGGTTGTTGAGACGGGCGAACGGAGAGGCTCGGATTTGTTAGCCGCCCATACGCCAGCTTCTGGTTGCGGCAGACCGGGTGGAAGATCCTGGGTACGAAAGCTCAAGTCTTCGCTCGCACCCTCCCTCGGCGCGCGCTCAGCAATAAGTATCGGCCGCCGCTGTTTATCGAAAATAGAGATGTTGACTAAGTGACTCTGCTTGCTGAGCGTGGCCGCCAGGGCAATCTGCAGGTTCTCCAGAGTCTGGTCGTTCGCCGGCGCCGCAGACTGTGGGGCGAGTGACTGCAGGTAATCGCGCAGGGTTTTTGAATCGGCGAGCGTGGTGAGTTCGTCTTCCTGTTCATCGATGTGATCGCTGACGGTAGCGATGAAGATATCAAGCTCTCTTTCGAGATCTTGCAGCAGCTCCGATTCCGCGGCATTCAAGCCGTTGAAGTAGTTTATGCCGCCAAGCACTAAGAGCGGCGCCAGACAGAAAACTAAGAGTGTGGGGAAAAGACTTGGACGAGTGGGCAAGCACACGCTCCCATCAGGACATCAGGAAGTTTCGATATTAACTCACTTGCCAGTTTCCAGTTAGGAAATCTTCAGGAAGTTCTGCCTGACATTGAGGCCGGAAGTTCAGAGTTCAGCCTTTAGGTTGTGGTTTCGGTGCCAACAAGCTGAAGCTCGAACTCTAAACTACTTGACGCTGGCCCTCTAGACCGCCAGCCGGCCAAAACCAGCGAGCATTGGGGCCAGCGCCTCGACAATCTGGTCGTGAGCTATACCGTTGCTGGCAATGATCCCGTTACGGTTTTGCAATTCCAGCAAGTTGTATTCAAGCGGCCGGCCAAAAAGATCCGTAAGCCGTCCGCCCGCTTCAGTCAGGATTATTTCCGGCGCACACGTGTCCCACTGCTTTGTGCGCGGCGAGAGATGCACGTAGAGATCGCACTGTTGTTCAATAATCAGACCCACTTTGATTCCTACGGAGCCACGCCGAACCTCTTCGCCTACCCCGAGAGCTTTGACCACTTTGTCCATGCGCGGACTGCGGTGGGACCGGCTGGCTGCCAGGCGCATTAGCGAAAGATCTTTCTGAACGGAAACCGTCGCGCGCTCTGGTGCCAGATCGGGTCGAACGATCCACGCTCCCTGACCGCGGACCGCGTGGTAAAGCAAATCTGTTAGCGGCTGATAGACTACGCCCAGCACGCAATCGCCGTCTTCAGTCAGCCCAATCTGCACCGCAAAGTCTCCATTACCGTCGATGAACCCATTAGTACCATCGAGAGGATCAATCATCCAGACTCGTCGCTTGTCGAGACGGTGAGTAGTGTCGACCGACTCCTCAGCCAGAATGCCGTCCTCAGGAAACTCGTTTCGAAGCGCGTTAACTATTAACTCGTTGGCAGCGCGATCAGCCTGGGTCACCGGTTCCTGATCATCAAATCCGTACTTCTGTTCAATCAGAAGCGGACCTTCGTAAAACTCGAGGATTGCAGCGCCCGCCATGCGCGCGAGGCCAAGGGCCACGCGCAGCTCGGGATCGTAAGTTTGTGACTGAAGTGTTTTGATCATACTAAGAAAGGATGAAGGCGGAAGGCTAAGAAAGGATGAAGGCGGAAGGATGAAGGATGAAGTAAGAACAAGACATTCGAATCACCACGCTTTCATCCTTCCGCCTTCATCCTTCCGCCTTCATCCTTTCGCCTGGCGCGCCGCTTCACGAATGATCTCCAGCGTCTTGTCGATGTCTGCCGCGGTCGTACGGAAATTTGTGATGCAGGCTCGCAGCGCAAACCGACCGCGAAGAGTCGCATTGGACAGATAAGCCTGTCCGCCACGTTGAACCGCCAGCATCAGCCGGGTATTTAAAGCGTCAAGTTCCTCGTCGATCCCGGCCCGCTCCCCAGCCGACGCCGACGACAGCTTGGTCTTCGATCCTTTGGGCAAGTAACGAAAACAACAAATACTCAACTCTACCGGCGCCAGCAATTCAAAGTCGTCGGCCTCCTCAACACACTGCCCCAGGTAGGCTGCCAGTGAGTTATCTTCGCTGATCGCCGCTGCAATGCGCGTCAACCCGTAGTAACGGAAGGTCAGCCAGATCTTTAGCGCCCGGAATCGGCGCGACAACTCTATTCCGTAGTCCCAGAAGGCGAACGCCTCGTCCGTATCGGGCTGCTCGAGGACCTTGATGTAGTCAGCCTCTTCAGAGGCAAAGGCCTGGCGAGCCGCAGCCTGATCGCGAAACAGCAGGCAGCCGGCGTCGATGGGAACATATAACCACTTATGCGCGTCGAGTGATACTGAGTCAGCGCGATTGAGCCCGGCGAAAAGCGATCGCTTCCGTTCGTCGAGAGCTGCGGGCGCACCGTAAGCTCCATCGATGTGAAACCAGAGGTCGAACTCCGCGGCCAGGTCTGAAATCTCATTAAGTGGATCCAAAGCTCCGGTGTTAACGGTGCCCGCACTGGCCACCACGCAAAATGGTTTCAGCCCTATCCGCAAGTCTTCCTGCACCTGTTCGCGCAACGCTCGGACATTCAATTGAAACCTGGCGTCCGACTCAATTGTCCGCACCCGATTTCGTCCAATACCCAGGATGTCGGCGGCCTTCTGAATAGACATGTGCACTTGATCCGACGCGTAGATCGTCATCGGCGGGCCGCAATTCCAGAGACCCTGGCGCGAAATGTCATCTTTCGTCTTCGCCCGGTGGGCGATATGCATGGCGATCAGGTTGGCCATTGATCCGCCGCTGGTGAGCAAACCGTGCGCTTTTTCGGAATAACCGATCATTGAGCCCAACCAGCGCACTACGGTTCTTTCGATCTCCGTCGCCGCCGGCGCCGACCGCCAGGCAGTTACGTTTACATTGAGTGCGGAAGCGATCAGGTCGGCAAAGGCCCCGGGGGGCGTAGCCGGAGAAGCCACGTAACCAAACTGCCGCGGATGACCGTTGTGGCGAATGCCCTTAATGATTTCGCGGCAATCGGTCAGCAACTTCTCCAACGGCTCCCCGGCGACGGGAAGCCGGGACTCGAGGTGGGCAATCGTGGGACCGCCAAAGGTCTGAGGGAAAACCGGGAGATCAGATACGGCAGCAAAGTACTCGTTCACGAGGCTGGTTACTTGCGAGGACAGTAAGTCTATTTCCGCTCTCGAGAGCCCCAGGTCGGACTGACGCGCACCGGTGGCCTTTACCGTTTCGCTCATTTTGGTCCCGGAGCGATTGCCACCAGAAGTGATAGCCGTTCATCACGCGTGTTGGTCACGCCGTGGGCGACGCCGGCCGGAGCAACCACGAGCGCGCCGGCCGCCGCATGACGCTCCTGATCCCCAACAGTAAACTTGCCCTCGCCTTCCAGCACAAAGTAGAACTTGTCGGCCCCCTCGTGCGCGTGCAAGCTCTGGGTCTGGTTCGGTTCCAGGCAGTTGAGCCCAACCATTACATGTTCACCCTGCCAGAGTGTGGTCTTGAAGAATTTTTCGGCTGCCGCACCCGCGTGCCCACGCCAATCGAGAAAGTGGTTCATATCGAGTTCCTTAACTAGTGATTTGAACTCAAACTACCATATAGCGGTGGCGGCACGAAGAGCGCTTGCAGCGGGTAACAGTGGCGGTTATAGTCCGGAACTATGTCGCTAACAGGCTCCGCAACACTAGAGAGTACGATCCGTTACCGCGATCGTTTCAAAGAACAGGCCGGTGAAAATCACTTCCGTAATGAACAACAACTCTGGTTGTCGTCGATCGGCATTGGCACTTATCTGGGTAACGCCGACGATGCTACTGACGCGAGATACGCCGAAGCAGTAGTGCGGGCCGTGGAGCTAGGGGCCAACGTAATCGACACCGCAGCAAACTACCGCTTTCAGAGAAGCGAGCGGTCAATCGGAAAAGCCCTGACTGCGCTTACCAACACCAAGGGATTCGCGAGAGAGGAAATTCTGATCTGCACCAAAGGTGGCTATCTTCCGTTCGACGGCGCACCGCCGAGAGATGTGCGTGGATACATTGAAGACACCTTCGTCCGCCCAGGCATCGCCAGGCTCGAGGATTTCGTCAGTGGCAGCCATTGTATGACGCCCGGGTACTTGCAAAATCAACTCGAGCAGTCACTCCGAAACATGCAGCTCGAGTGCGTCGACGTTTATTACATCCACAACCCTGAATCACAACTGGGAGCGGTTTCGGAGGCAGAGTTTTACTCCAGACTGCGAGCCGCTTTCGAACGGCTGGAACAGAACGTTGCGCAAGGCAAGACCAAGATGTATGGCGTGGCTACCTGGAACGGCTTTCGTGTGTCGCCGGAAGCAGCCGGATATCATTCATTGCCGCGCATGGTGGAGACGGCTCGCGAGGTCGGCGGAGAGTCACACGGTTTTCGTTTTATTCAGCTGCCATTCAATCTGGCAATGCCGGAGGCCCTGGTGTTGCGCAATCAGATCGTTGACGAGATGGAGGTCTCAACTTTGGAAGCAGCAGCGGCGCTCGGTGTCACGGTTGTTTCCAGCGCATCGATTCTCCAGGGACGGGTGGCTCATGATTTGCCGGAAACCGTTCGAGAGCCGCTGGGCTCCCTGGCCACGGATGCTTTGACTGCGATTCAATTTGTGCGCTCAACGCCGGGGATCACGACCGCGTTGGTCGGCATGAGCAGCCGGGAGCACGTCGAAGAGAATCTCCAACTTGTGCGCGTCGAACCGGCCCATGCAGACGACTATCGAAGAGTGTTCGGGGAGGAGTAGCAGTTCCATGACTGCAAAAACATTCAACTCGTTCAGCGAATTCTGGCCGTATTACGTAGCCGAACACAGCCAACCAGCAACTCGCTTGCTTCATTTAATGGGCACCAGTGTCGGAATCGTCACCGCGGTGTACTTTATTGTGAGCGGCAGATGGTGGCTGTTTCCCCTGGGCCTGATTCCAGGCTATGGCGCCGCGTGGATTGGCCATTTCTTTATCGAGAAGAACAGACCCGCAACTTTCCAGCATCCCTTATGGTCCTTTATGGGTGATTACAAGATGATCTGGATGATGCTTTCCGGAAGAATGAAAACGGAAGTTGCGCGCGTGTTACCACAACGCAAAATACCATGAGAGGCAACCTTCCCATTCCCGAACTGCCAAACGGGGAAGACGTCTGGCTCATGGTAGTCGTGACTTCGCTTCGCGACCGGCGCACGCAACAGGGGAAGCGGTTTTGTGATGCGCAGGCGCGCAACGCTACGGGTTCGATCTCTCTGAAGATCTGGTCGGAAGTGCTCGACGCTGGCAAGGAAATCAAGCCCGGACTGTGGGGACTCACTGGCCGCGTGGAGAACTTCCAGGATCGACAGCAGTTCGTAGTCACAGAGTTTCGCCCGATAACCATTGAGCAGTATCGTGAGCATCAAGGGGTTGATCCGGTGTTGCCTCTGGCTTACACAATGGATATCGAAACCCTGGCGCTCCCGGATTTCCGCGAGCGAGTAGGCCCCCAACTCGAGCGCTCCATGCGGCTGGGAAATATGCGGCTCGAGCAACAGCAGCGATATCTCGAAGATATCGCTGCCGAAGAAGAGCGCTCTTACAAGATGGGAGCGTTGAGCGCGACTTCGGGCCGGATTCTTTCTCTGGCCGTGCATGTTGGTGCAGTTCCAGGGATGGAGACTGCGGGCTTAGATCAGAGTCACAGCGAACATGTATTTGGCATCGACGCTGATGGTTATGAGCAGGATGAAAAACGTGCGCTACGAGATTTTCTTGACCTGCTCAAAGATTTTGATCCGGATACGGACGAAATTGTCGGCCACAACGTCTTGGGTTTCGATCTCCCCTTCATCTTTCAACGATGTCTGGTCAACAACATTCGCGTCCGACCGTTTGTTGACCTCTCAGAATTTCAGGTACGCGGCGTTTTCGACACCATGCATCACTGGTGGCTGGGTTCGAAACGCAACGTAAGTCTCGACGACATTGCCTGGGCCCTGGGGATCGAATCGAGCAAGACGGCGGAAGCTGAAGGAAGCAAAGTGTTCGAGATGTACCATGCGGACAAGCTCGCTGCTATTCGCGAATACAATCTCAATGACGTGCGTGTGACGCGCCAAGTCTACGAGCGGATGGTCGAGTGCTTTGGCCGGTAAGACAGAACATTTGTCACTGGACTCAACCGAGTGGAATGTAGTCAGTACCGTAGCGCGGTAGCGTCGGGTCCAACGTTCCAACCATAAATCTACGTGTCAATGGTATCTACCGGTAGCGACTCTGTAGGCACTGGGAGTCGAGATGCGGACGGCCGGACCCGACGCTACGGCGCTACGGTACTGACCTCATGACACTGGCGGTGAGTCTTACAGTGATTGCAGGGGGCCCTTGGCGATTGCAGGGATGATAGAATCCGATCGATGGATAATCTTCTTACCTTACTGACGTTGTTTGTGGGTGTCTCGCTGGGTGCAACCGCAATCTGGCTCATCTTTCGCTCCAGGCTCAAATACGAATACGACCGGGCCCGCGCTGAAACCGAAGGCGAGCGGGCCACTCTCGCCGAGCGACTCGCGGGAAAAGATCGTCAGTCGCAGGAACTACGAGAGGCGCTCGAACGCGAGATTGCCAAGAGCGATCAGGTTAAGGCGGAAAGCGCCAACAATCTGGCGAAGCTTTCATCGGCACAAACGCGTCTCGAGGAAGAAAGAAGGGCATCGCAGGAAAAACTGGCTCTGCTGGATGATGCGCAGCGAAAGTTGGCCGATGCATTCAAGGCGCTGTCGGCCGATGCCCTCCAAAGTAACAATCAATCATTTCTGCAACTCGCAAAGGAAAATCTGCAAACGATCCAGGAGACCGCGAAAGGCGATCTCGAGATTCGAAAGAGTGCGATTGACGCACTCGTGAAGCCACTCAAGGAATCGCTGGACAAGGTCGACGGCCGGATTGGTGAACTGGAAAAGGCGCGCGCCGGAGCCTATTCCGAGTTGCGCGAGCAAGTTAAAACACTGGCCATGTCGCAGCTGCAACTGCAGGCGGAGACGGGCAACCTGGTGAAGGCCTTGCGGACTCCGCACGTGCGCGGACGTTGGGGCGAGATTCAGTTGCGGCGGGTCGTAGAACTCGCCGGCATGCTTGAGTATTGCGACTTTGTGGAACAGGAGACTGTGGCCACCGAAGACGGGCGCATACGGCCGGATCTGATCGTTCGACTCCCCGGCAACCGGACGATTGTCGTCGATGCCAAGGTTCCTTTCGATGCCTTTTATGAATCAATCTCCACGACGGATGATGAGGTCCGCGGCGCGAGACTGAAGGACCACGCGCGCCTGGTACGCACGCATATCGGCGCTTTGAGCAAGAAATCCTATTGGGAGTCGGTACAACCTACTCCGGAGTTTGTGCTGCTTTTCCTGCCTGGTGAGACCTTCTACAGTGCCGCGCTGGAGCACGATCCGAGGTTGATAGAAGACGGTGTCGGCCTGGGGGTGATCATCGCTACGCCCACCACCTTGATCGCTTTATTGAAAGCCGTTTCATATGGTTGGCGCCAGGAGCAGATGGCGACTAATGCTCACGAGGTAAGCAGGTTGGCGAAAGATCTGTACGACCGGCTGCGGACGTTTACGAACTACTTCGCAGATATCGGCAAGGGACTCGAGCGGGCGCTGGATTCTTACAACAAGGGGGTAGGCTCACTGGAAGCACGGGTGTTGGTTACGGCGAGGAAGTTCAAGGAACTCGGGGCGGTGGCCGGCGAAGAGATCGAAATCCTCGAACCAATCGACAAGACAACTCGCCCGCTTCGTCTCGACGAAGGCGGTCTCTTTCCCGACGCCGTTGTTGACGACGCGGAAGAGGAGGAGGACGCTCCACTGTTTAGTCTCAAAGCCGCCGGCGGCGACAGCGGTGACACTTAGAAGTGGCAAAAGAAATATGGCTGGGACCGCTGCTGGGTAGCAATCGTGAGCGTCTCATCGAACGCTGCGCCGCGCTGGCTTCCGAAGGTCAAGCTGACAAGTTCCTCTATCTAGCCGCGTCACACCCGCTCCTGGAATTGGTTACCGAAGAAGTCCTCGACCGCAGTTCCCGCCGCGGCGTCTGGGGAGAACTTCCCGTCTATCTTTTTCGAGGCCTGGTAAGGCGCATGCTTATGAGTGCCGTCAATGAAACCGGCGGCCGCCTCCCGTCCCGCGTTCCTATTGACGCGGAAGAACTGCCTCTGCAACGCAGCTTGATCTCCCAGATACTTGCGCGACTCAAAGCGCGTGGAGAACTGAAAGCCATCGCTCCTCTCGCCGGCCGCGAAGGGTGCGTGAATACGATCGTCAAGCTGATGGGCGAAATTGAGCGGGCCGCAAAGTCACCCGCCGAAGTAGCCGAGATCATCGCCATTCGCAGGCAGGATCTAGCGCCACGCACCGGTGCGACTGACCGCGATCCGCATCTGCAGATCGATTTCGATCGAGAGATTGCGCTGATCTATTCAACCTACGGCGACCTGCTAAACCGGCATCGACTCACCGAACAAGACGCGGATCAGTTGCGGGCACTGGCTATTCTCAATGGCGAGCTTGATGGGCAGGCGGTCAGCATTCCCTGGCTGGCAAACGTGCAACTGCTGGTGCTAGATGGCTTCTTCGACTTCACACCGGTGCAAGGCGAGATCCTGCGACGCTTGATTCCGCGCGTTCCGGAGGTGGTGGTCAACCTCAATCACGACGAACTCAATCAGGAAATTTTCTTACCATTTCAGGAAACCATCGATCGCTTGAAAGCCATCGAGCCGTTTGAGATCAAACGAAGCTCCGAGAACGTTCAGACGACTAGCGGCGCGTTAGCGAACCTGCGTCGAGATTTGTTCAACCCGTCGCTGGACTCCCAAGGCGAAGGAGACGCGACTGAGGAGGAGGCTGACCAGGAGGCAGGAGCAGGAGACAGACGGCAGGATGAAGACCAGAAGAAGGTAGAAGAAGCGGCGGAAATTACATATTTCGAGTGCGGCGATCGCGACACTGAGATCCGCGCCATCGCCAGGGAAATCAAACGACTCGTCTTGCGTGAGGGTTACAACCTGGCTGAGATCGCCCTGGTCGTCCGCCAGCGAGCCTCCTATGCCGAGACGATTACCCGGGTAATGCGCGAAGAGTCGTTGCCCTGCAATCTGGCAACCCGTGCCGAAGCGAACGACATTCCCGCCAATCGCGCGGCCCTCAAACTCTTTGCAATTCTCGAACAGCTCTCTCGGGATGACACTATGCCGCCCAGGATCTCCGCAATCGCGGATTTGATCAAGTCGGAATACTTCCGCCTCAATGATGAAGAGCTGAAACTGCTGTCAGCCCGGTTCGACGAGCAGTATTCCGAGCTATTAGGAGAACGCGATCAGCCACCAAATGACGCTGAAGTGCGCCGGCTAAAGAAGCGTTATGGCGTTGGTGTCTGGAACGCGGATGCGCTCGAGAATGCGTTCGCCTACGTTGGCAGCGAACTGCGCGTCACCGATTGGCTGACCCGGGCTCAGAAGCTAATCAAAGAGTTGCCGACCGCCGCAGCAACCCGAGACCTGCTCAACATCGACACCGGCGAACAAGCTAGGGATCCAGACGTAGCGGATCAACTCGAAAGCGCGGAAACCGCCAAGGTTGAAGAGAAGGACTCCGAAAGGAAACGCCGACCGTCGCGCGACGTTCACCCCGCAGCCATCGCCTGGGCAGCGCTGCTCATGCAGTCGTTCGCTGAACGCATCCAGTCAGTCTCTGGCGAGGGCAGACCATTGGATCTGCGTCTGGCATTGATGAAGCTACTCGAGCAGTTCAACTTTCGCGATCAAATCGCCCGGCCTATCAGAAATTCGATTGAAGACCGCGAACTGCCCCAGGCGATCCTCAACTACAACAGTCTCGAAGCCTTGCGGCGTGCGTTTGTCGCCGCGATTAAGAGCATCGAGATTGCCGCTACCATTGATCCGCCTGAAGTGGTGCCGGTAATTAAGCTGGCAACCTTTCTTGAGGAAGTGCGACGCTGCCTGGGTTCTCAGTCACATGTTTCTGGTGCCGCCCACCGCGGCGGTTTGCGCGTGCTGGAAGCCACCGATGTGCGCGGGCTGCGTTTTCGCGCGGTGTTCATCGCCGGATTGGTCGAGGGTGGTTTTCCATTGCGGGCCTCGCGCGACTGGATCTACCCGCACGAAGAACGAGAGCGCCTGAAGCGAGACGGTCTGACGTTGGAAGACATTTCACCCGCCACTTTGCTGAAAGAAGAACACTACTTTTATCAATCGGCTTGTCGCGCCACTGAGCGACTTTATCTGAGTCGACCGCTGTTGTTGGAAGACGACTCTGAAACTGTGGC
>JAMQPI010000017.1 GCA_023717565.1 Pyrinomonadaceae bacterium
AAGGGGCGGAACGAAACCTGAATAGCACCACTCAAGTTGACTTCCGCCCCTTCGCACGGCGCCGGGAGGTGGTCTCTCCGCAGGCTATAAACATGCGACCCCTACGGGGTGAAGCCGAGGTGAATTATTCAACGAACTTTAGAAACAGGACACTAGTTAGAATTGGTCTTAGGCCTTTGGCCTTTGGTCTTTGGCCTTGCGACATTTGGTCCTCGTCAGAAAGACCCAAGGCCCAAGGCCATTTTCAGTAAAGATTAAAGTTGTATTCCAACTGCATGTAGACCGAGACGGGACGGCCGTCTTTCGTTGCGGGCGAGAATCGAATCTGTCGCGCGGCAACTATAGCTCTCTCGGTCAATCCGAATGGAAGCGACTGAACTGCGCGGATGTTTGTTACCTCACCAGATCTTGAAAAGACAACACGAAGAACGACCGTACCCGTGATTTGATTTTTCCGAGCTTCGTCCGTGTATTGCGGTTCTGGTTTCAAGATTACGCGCGCACGCTGCCCAACCTGGGAAGCTCGAAATGGTTCTTCTAGACCATTGGGATTGTTTCCCAAGCCACCACCTGGCCCTCCCCGTCCAAATTGACGAGAATTTCCTCCCGTGTTGCCGTCTGAGCCGGGCCCAAATCCATCTCCTTTTCCTTCGCCAATTCCCGTTCCGCTGTGGTCACCCATGCCTCCTCTATCTCCAGGTCCATTCGATGGTGTTGCCGAGTTCGACCGGGGATCACCGTACACGGGAAAAGGTAGGTGCTTCCAGAGAGCGGGATCAATATCAATGCCAGCCACGGGCAGGGCCAGCGTTCTCGCGGGTGGTAGCTTTGGGATGGGAGCAGGAATTTCCGACGGTTGAGGTGGACGACCTTTTTGAGCGACCAATTCATCATCAAGGCCGCCCGACCCACCTCCCTGCGCCCGTTTCGGCTCCGGCCGCGATCCTTCGCCTTTACCGCGATCAAAACCCACGCGTCCCTTTGTCCCTGTACCAACTCCCGTGTCAGAAGGTATCTGGCTCGGATCTGCAAAAGTTATGATCTTGACCGACGCCTTGTCAGAGTCGTTACTGGGTGGGTGGGTCGTGGTAGCAGCTCCTTGCCGCAATACGAACAAGACAACGGAGAGCACCAGCAATAATGAAGTCAATGCGCTGAGAGCGCCTTGTGCTCCAAAGCCCTGCTTCAAGAGGTTGGCAACGTCAACTGCAGCAAGTTTGGCAAAGGCAAGAGGATCGCTTCTTAATTCGGGCCAGGCCTGCCTCAACCGATCCATTAGAAACCGCGTTTCCCTTGCCAGTCGTTCAAGCAACCCGGCGCTGCTCAATATCGTCGGTTGATACTCGTATGATCTTTCCTGGGAATGCCGGCGAAGTAGGAGCGACGATTGCCTGGTCGGGCTCGATCTTTCCTCCATAACGAAACCGGCAAGCTCCGCTGCTAATAAGTTCAGTGGAGTGCCATCAACCGGACAAAAGCTGAACTTGTCTTCAAATTCTTCTTCGCAGGCCGTACATGTCTTCATGAGAACCTCCAGTTCTGCGAGCCCAGGGGGCCGCCTCTTGAGACTGCTTTTCACGGGGAAACTCACAAGAAAGGAATGAGCCAGTCGCCTATCCAGCGACCCAGCGATGGTGGGAAGTCTCCACGCTCTCAGTAAAGCAACCAATTCATGCTCTCGAAGCATTTCGATGAACGATCCCTGGGCCAGGGTTGTGGACAGATCTCTCCCTGCGAGGCAGCTCGAACTGCTCCTCACGCTTAATCTTCAATTGCGCTAGTTCTTATTACCGCACAAGAGCGAAAAGGTACGCCGCAGCGAGAATTGAGAAAGAATTACTCCCCCAGGCTTATCGGCTCTGCCGCCCCCAGTGCGGTAAGGCTATGCCTTACCGGAACGCATCAATGTAGATTAGAGGCTATGCCTCCGAGTTGGATCGAGGCACAGCCTCAGGAAGATTGGAGTGGCCCCTGGTAAGGCGTAGCCATACCACACGGGGGATGGCATAGCCGAAGAGCTACGAGAGCTCATCGGTGACTATTTTGCTGACGTAGGTCTCGTTCGGACGTACCCTATGAGAACTATGTCTGACTCTAAGCGCGTTGACAGTGTCCAGGACGAGTCGAGGAAGGTTGTTGGCTCAATTAAGACCGGTTGCTGCGTAGTTGGTGGCGGTCCTGGCGGAGCCATCCTCTCATTGCTGCTGGCACGCCAGGGAGTCCCGGTGACACTGCTTGAGGCCCACGAAGACTTCGACCGAGACTTTCGCGGAGACACCATCCACCCATCCGTCCTGCACCTAATGGACGAACTAGGTCTTGCCGAACGTCTCCTCCAGTTGCGTCACAGCAAACTCCACACGGCGACCATTTCAACGCCGGACGGCCCGATTACAGTCGCTGACTTTAGACGAGTGGATAAGAAGTTTCCCTACATCATGATGGTCCCCCAGGCGCACTTTCTGGAATTCATCACGAATGAAGCCAAGCGATATCCCAACTTCTGGTTGCTGATGGGCGCGAGCGTTCAGGAGTTAATCGAGGAGGACGGGATCGTACGCGGGGTGCGTTATCGAGCGAGTGATGGCTGGACCGAAGTCCGCGCCACGCTTACCGTCGGGGCAGACGGTCGTTCTTCGCGGATCAGAAAACTTGCGGAGATGGAGCCTATCAAGACTTCACCCCCGATGGACATTCTCTGGTTTCGCATTCCTCGCCAGCCTGAAGACCCCGAAGGCGTACTCGGATACTTAGGACGCGGTCACGGTTTGGTTTTGCTGGATCGTTTCACCGACTGGCAGGTGGGTTTCATCATCATGAAGGGCAGCTACAGCCAGATTCGGGCCGCGGGTCTTGAGACTCTCCGAAAAGAGATCGCCTCACTGATGACGGCCTTCCCCGACCGCATTGAGCATCTGCAGGACTGGAAACAAGTCTCGGTCCTTTCGGTCGAGTCGAGCCGCGTACCCGTCTGGCATAAACCGGGTCTGCTCTTGATTGGCGATGCGGCACACGTGATGTCGCCAGTAGGTGGTGTAGGAATCAACTACGCGATACAGGACGCCGTGGTAGCTGCGAATGTTCTGACTGATCCGCTCAAGGCTGGGAAGGTCACGACTGACGACCTGGCAGAAGTTCAAAGGCAGCGCGAGTTTCCGACGAAAGTCATTCAGTGGTTGCAGGCTCAGGGACAGAAGCGAGTTATCGCAGCGGCACTGCGGTCAAACCAGCCACTCCGCGTTCCGTGGTTTGTTCAGCTCTTGCTGCGCGCACCCTTTATCGGAGACCTTCCGGCGCGCGTGATTGCTCATGGCGTTAAAACTGTCCACATCGATCAGAAGTAGCGATGGTGAGAATCACTCAAGACACAGGACCATTTGTTTAGCCTGTCCGATATGCTTCAGCTTGTCGTCGAGATTGGCAATACTCAAGCAATGATATTACCCATAACATCGCACATTGAGCCTTTCCAATCTCGACGACAAGCTTAAAGCATATCGGACAGTCTACCATTCAAAACCACACGCGTTTGACACTCTTTGAACCTGTACGGTAAGTTAAGCGCCTCGCTGTAAACCCCAACAGCCCACTGCGTCCCGTTCGTCTAGTGGCCTAGGACACCGCCCTTTCACGGCGGCGACACGGGTTCGACTCCCGTACGGGACGC
>JAMQPI010000036.1 GCA_023717565.1 Pyrinomonadaceae bacterium
ACCCGGAGCAGCAAAAGAAGAATTCGAACGTGCAGCAGCCTTTAGCAAAGAAGGCAAGTCCGACGAAGCAATCGCTCATCTGCGAAGGGCGATCGAATTGTATCCCGACTACTTAATGGCCCGTAACGATCTCGGTGCCCAACTCCTGGGAAAGGGCAAGTTGGAGGAAGCAGCAGATGAGCTACGAAGGGCCATTGCGCTCGATCCTAAAGCTTTCAATCCATGGTTGAACTTAGGCATCGTGCTGGTACATCAACAAAGTTTCTCGGAGGCGGCGGATACATTAAGAAGGGCCATTTCGCTGGAGGCCAATTCACCCGCGGTGAGGCTTTATCTTGGTAGGGCCTTGTTCGGGCTGGACGACACTGAGGCAGCTGAAGTGGAATTCAAAGCGGCTCATGATTTGGGAGGCGCCGATTACGCTGTAGCTCTCTACTACCTTGGCCACCTCTATCTGAATAAGGGTAATCGTCAGCGTTCCCTGGAAATGTTTGAGACCTATCTGTCGGAAGCACCGAAAGCGAGTAACGTCCCCGAGGTTAAGAAATTGATCGATATGCTCCGTTGAATCCCACCTTCTCCGTTCTCAGTGGCTCAGACCTCGTCCCGAAGTTTTCATCCAGAGATTCGTATCAGAATCCAAATTTATCAATATCTCTCGCGCCAGTTATTTAGGTAAACGGGAAAAATCTCTCTTTTTAGAGAGTAAGGAGGTTCTCGGCCGATGGCATGTTTCTTGCGGATTGAAAGGCGATAACTGGCCCTACCTTTTAGGAAGAGCCTCGAACTGCCCCGGAATTCACCAGCGACGTTTGATTGTAACGACCGCATTCTGACCGACTGTGATGTCTGAATCACACGACTAGCAAACTGCGGTGACTAAAACACAGCCAACAGCAGGAGACCCACGACATGAGTACCCTCCCAAGGATCAGGATGTTCACATCCACCTTTTTCTTAATGCTAGCGATCTCAGGGCTAGTAGTCTTTTCGAGCCTGTCAGTTTTTGCGCAGGCGACGACAGGTAATTTGAAAGGCACCGTGACCGACGAAAATGGCGCAGGGGTTGCCGGCGCTACGGTTACTGCCAAGAACCAGCAAACCGGCGTGGAATCAAGTTTCACTGCGACAGGTGAGGGTTTTTACAATATCACCTCTCTTCTTCCGGGCACATATACAGTAACGGTTGAAGGCTCTGGATTCAGCCGCAGCGTGGTCACGAATGTAGAGGTCAGAGTCGGAACGGACACTCCTGTGAACGTTGCGCTGAAGCCGGGTTCGGTCAGTGAAACTGTTACGGTGACGGCCGGTATGGAAGAAATAGTACAGCGTGAACAGTCACAGATTTCGGCATCATTCGAAACGCGCAAAGTTTCAGATTTGCCCTCGAACGGCGCGGGCGGCGGTATCGACACATTGGCCTTGCTTGCTCCCGGTGTAATTGCAAACCGAGTGGGCGGTACGAATACGAACGGCGCCGGCTTTTCTGTTAACGGCAATCGCGGTCGTTCGAACAACTTCCAAATCGACGGCGCTGACAACAATGACTTGAGCGTCGGTGGTCCAGCTCTGTTCGTCGATTTCCAAGATTCGGTACAGGAGTACCAAATCATCACGAGTAACTTCTCGGCCCAGTACGGGCGAAATCAAGGAGCAGTTGTCAATATCGTCGGCAAGAGCGGTGGAAACGATTTCCACGGCACGGGTTTCCTGTTTCACCAGGACGCTGCAGTGCTTAACTCCCTGAACAACATTGATAGAGCTAGTGGACAAGAACGAAATCCTCCCAGCCTCTACAATGTGTTTGGCGGAACATTTGGCGGTCACTTTCCTTTACCCCGCTTCGGCGAGGGTGGCCCATCCCTCATTAGTGGAAAAGATCGTTTCTTCTTCTTTGGCGGTTACCAGGGAATTCGCAACCCGGCATCGACGCTCGGTCAATCGACCAGCCTTGGCGTTCTGAATACCGAGTTTGCGAGACTGCAAGCGGCATTCCCGGGTAACGCAATAATGAATACGATTGCTACTTTCAGCCCGTGGGCTATTCCCGGCGCTCGCCTCAACTCGGCCAGTACGGGGACTCCGATCATCAGTACACAATTCAACCTGTCGGCGGCAGGCACTTGTCCCAGGGCGATCGCGGTCACCGCCACGCCTAACCCGGCTTGCGGCGCATACACGGCTTTCATAAACCCGAGCACTGGCCAGCCCTTCCTGACGGGCGGCCCGTACGACACGCTAAACTTCGGAACCGCCGCGGCACCCCGACTCTTCCAGGCGGCTCAATACGAGCGCACTCTGCCGACGGGGTACGACGAAGACTATTACACCTTGCGCCTGGATCTCAGAGTCACGGAGAAGGACAACATCAACGTCCGTTACATCAACCAGACGAGCGCCTCGCAGAATGCGCTGGCGGGAACTGCCAGCGGCTTCAATGGTGACCTTCCGGCCGGAAGTAAACACTATGGCGCCGGCTGGACTCGCACTTTCTCTAACAGCGTGGTGAATGAATTCCGCGCTTCTTACCAGAGGATTGGGGTTGAGTTTGGCGGCGGCTGTGACCCGGCAACTCCGGGCTGCATACCCGCTCCGGATCAAATCGGCGTTGCGCTGGCGAACATCACGTTCCCCACAGTACTGGGTATCACCAAGACGAACTCGATGCCTACCATCGGGCCGGCCACTAATCTTCCGCAAGGGCGAGTCGGCAAGGTTTACCAGTTTGCCAATAACCTGAATTGGACGCTCGGTGAGCACTCGCTGATCATCGGCGCCGAATACAAATACCTGGATACCATCGTCCCCTTCCTCCCGAACTTCAACGGGTCTTTCCAATTTAACTCGTTAGCCCGAATCCAGAACAACGCGCCTAACGCAGTTTCTATTACTCTCGGAGATCCTCTCCTGCCCTTTAAGGAGAAAGACTGGTATTTCTTTCTGCAGGACGACTTCAAGATCCGTCCCAACCTGACTTTGAATCTAGGTGTGCGCTACGAGTACACCGGCCAGCCGATTAACACGTTGCACGACGTATCGGTGGCCCGTGAGAGCAACAATGCCACCGCGTTCTTCAACCCGTCGCTTCCGGTTAGCGCTCGCAGCGTGCCGGAAATACCGGTGGACAAGAATAACTTCGCCCCACGTCTTGGCTTCGCTTACACGCCTAAGTTTTGGCAAGGCCTGTTCGGCGAGGATGCGACGGTATTCAGGGGGGGATTCTCGATCGCTTACGATCCGGCGTTCTATAACATTCTTTTGAATGTCCAGAGCAGCGCCCCATTCTCGATCGCGCTTACTGTTCCCACGTCTTCCCTGCCAGCGAGCGGCTCTCCGGCGGGGTTGCCAGACAATCCGTATGGAAACGTAGTTCGGACGGCGGCCTCAGGCATTCTACCCAGAGGCGTACTTAACCCGATCTATCTGGCTCAGACGGTCGTCTCGCCGGATTTCCATGCGCCCTTCTCCCGGCAGTTCTCTTTCGGGATGCAGCGCCAAATCGGCCGCAACCATGTTGCCGAAGTGCGTTATGTCGGCACTCAGGGGCGTGACTTGTTCCAGAACGTCAACGGCAATTTTTTCATCGGACCGTTGGTGAATGGCTTGGTTCGCAACGTCTTGATCCCCGATGGTCCTGACGCTGGCACCGCGCCTGACACTACTTCGGTTTCCTTCCCCAGCTTCTCCAACCTCTTGCCACCGGGGACGGTTTCGCAAGTTTGCGTGAACGATCCCACCACGTTGGATCTTGAAAATGTTTGCGACCAACGCCAGCTCCGGCAAGGTGGCCTGACCATTCGCTCGAACACCGCCTCGTCGGATTACCACTCGTTGCAGTCGCGTTACAACGGTCGCTTCCTGAAGAATGCGCTGTCACTGGGCCTGTCTTACACGTTCAGCAAGACGATGGATAACGCCAGCGAAATCTTCGCCTTCGCGGACATTGCCTCTCCAAACGCTCAGAACCCATTTTGCCTTGACGACTGTGAGCGTTCGCTTTCGAACCTTGATCGCCCACACGCTTTCTCGGCCAACTTCATCTACGACGTTCCTTTCTTCAAGGAACAGCGTGGAGTCGTGGGGCACATTCTTGGCGGTTGGCAGGTTAACGGTACGTATATCCTGACCAGTGGTGCGGCTTATACACCTGGCCAGACCTTCAACGGCAGCAACATCGGCCTCGGCAATACTTACCTGACTGCTGGAGATCGTCCGTTCATCGGCAACACAGGCGTGGATGAACGCCAGGTTGCTATCAGCCAGATAGATGCCTCGTTCGTTTTTGGAATACCTGCACAAAACCTGAACGGCTTCTGGTCGCTGAATTCGATCAACAGTACCGGTGACCTTGTCGCCGTGACTCCTAACGACGTGCGCTTCATCTTCAACGGCCCCGGTGCGGCGAAGATCTTTAACACGCCCTTCGGTAGCTCGCCGCGCAACTACCTGCGTGGGCCAATCTTTAATCAACTGAACATGAGTTTGTTCAAGAACCTCAAGATCTTTGAGAATCTCACCCTGCAACTCCGCGGCGAGGCCTTCAACGTCTTGAATCATCCCAACCCCGGCTTCGGTGTTGCCGCCGGCGGCGCACTACCATCCATCAATGTCGGCAATGCCGGCCTCGAGGGTGGTGGGTTTGCGGAACATAAAGACATCAGCCTGGCTAATCGCGTAGTTCAGGTTGGCTTCCGCCTGATCTTTTAAACTGGCGAAACAGCTCTTCCGAGCAGGTTTCCTTTGCGGGGGAGGGTCCAGGGCCCTCCCCCTTTTTTCCAGTTATAATCATCGGGCCTTGTGTCATGAACTCAGTACCGTAGCGCGTAGCGTCGGGTCCGGCCCCGTCCAGACTCAACTGAGTGTCACGGAGTCAGTACCGTCACGCAGTAGCGTCGGGTCCGGCTATCCGCAACTCGAATCCAGTGCATTAAAATCGCCAACGGTGGAACCCATTGACCCGGTAGATTTGTGATTGGAACCGTCGACCCGTCGCTACGCTACGGTACTGACTTCATGACAATCGGTTGAGTTTTCACACAGTGAATGCGGTCGCATCCGCGAGGCAAGGCAGCGTTTAGAGGAGGAGTTTTAAAATGAGAAACTTACTGGCGGCCTGTCTATTCGTAGCCCTTCTGCTGGGGCTGGTGCCGGCGCAAACTCCACAGCGACCAAAGAAGGATGAGTCTGCTCCCGACGATGTTGTGCGAATCACAACCCGGCTGGTTCAAACCGATGTCGTGGTGACAGATAAGAACGATAAGATTGTTTCAGATCTCGGGCTGGCGGATTTCGAGCTCTACGACAACGGCAAAAAACAGGATCTAAACTTTATCGAATTCGTCAGCGCAACAACCGGACGACGGGTTGAAGGTAACAAGCCTTCATCTGCTCCTCTAACACCTGCTGGGGTCCCATTGACCAGCGAAATCGACGGACAACCTGGCATCTCGGCGAAAGACGTGAAGCGAGTGGTCGCGTTTGTTGTAGATGACCTGACAATACCCGTTCAGGACATTAATCCGGTGCGCAATCTGTTGTTGGATTTCGTTAACAACAAAATGCGAGATGGCGATCTGGTCGCGATTGTGCGGGTTATCGGTGGTAAGGGCTTGCTGCAACAGTTGACTTCGGACCGGCAACTTTTGCGTCGAGCTATTGCGGCCATCCAGCCTATCAGCCACCCCTACGCAGTCTCAAACAGGCCGGACGAGGCATTCCCCAGCGGGCCGGGAGCGTTTACGGCCTCCAGCGCTAACACCGAAATCCAAATCGCCACCGACGATCTCGCCGGGGTCAGCGATAACCCGGAGATCTCCAGTCCCAGCGATGACATCAATCAGTTCTTCCGGGGCTTGTCTACTCTAACTAGTGCCATGTTCGTCACCGACAGCTTGAAGGAAATTCCCGGCCACAAGAACGTGGTTATTATTTCAGGTGGAATTCCCATATTCGAGGCTAGATCCAGCGGGGTACCGTTTACGAACGTAACCTACTTGCTAAACCAATTGAGCGACCGCGCTGTGCGTTCCGGCGTTGTCATAAACACGCTGGATCCACGCGGCCTTAACGCCAGCCCTGGTGTGTTGGGCTTCAACCGGACGGAGACTCGAGCTAACTATGAGTCTGAGCTAATGGGGCGGCCCACCGGTTTTGGGCGCGGTGGCGCAGCGGATCAGGCGACGTTTGGTCCTCTCCTCGCGGGGGGTGCAGAACGCCTCGGATTGGCTACCGTAGCAAAGGCTACCGGCGGAGTTTCGGTCGTAAACACCAATGATTTTTCTGCCGGGATGGATAAAATTATGGCCCGTAGTGAAGGCTACTACCTGCTGGCATACACACCCGGAGGAGAATTCGATCGCAAGTTTCATAAGCTTGAAGTAAAGGTGAAGCGAGCCGGTCTAAAAACCTACCACCACTCGGGATACGCCGCTCGTGAAGATAAACCTCGCGAACTGCGCACCAAGGAGGAACAGATCGTTGCTGCCGCCAGTTCTCCGCTATCACGTCGCGACATCGACGTGACTCCGAACGTGACTATCAAACTCATGCCGCCAAACAACTCCGAGGTCGATTTACACCTGCTTATTGATGCCAACAAGCTGACCTTCAACGAAGTAGGGGGTAAGCATCAAGCCTCTCTCGATATCGTTGGCTTCATTTTCGACCAGTTGGGCAAGCAGCGCGGCGGGTTCAGTGAAACAGTTGTTCTAAACCTCTCCAACGAAAATTATCAGCGCGCCAAAACCGAGGGGCTTACATATTCCGCTACAACCCAATTGCCTCCCGGTTACTATCAGGTACGTTCAGTTGTCCGCGAAGCTTCGTCCGGTAGCATCGGAACCTTTTCCAAGTACGTGGAAATTCCTGATCTCACCAAAGAGCGACTGGCGATGAGCAGCCTCTTTCTATACTCCATCGATCCCCCCAACACAGCCACGCCGTTGTTGGCCGTTAGGCAGATCAAGCGCACGCAGGATCTCCGCTACGCAGCGACGGTCTATAACGTGAAACTAAAAGGTGGCAAGCCTTCGGTGACTGCAGAACTGATTATTAGTCAGGCAGGAAAAGTGTTGACGCGGGAGTCGGAGCAAATCCTCGCAGCACCGCCGAATGGATCACCCATGATCAAGATTGGCCAGTTTGGACTCAGCAAAGTTCCCAAAGGCCGATACGTTTTGACTCTGGTAA
The DNA here is from genome assembly GCA_023717565.1 of Pyrinomonadaceae bacterium. Taxonomy (GTDB): domain Bacteria; phylum Acidobacteriota; class Blastocatellia; order Pyrinomonadales; family Pyrinomonadaceae; genus PSRF01. The sequence goes on from JAMQPI010000036.1 coordinate 7,189, forward strand.
TCACGGATACGTTGGCCGATAAGAAAGATCAGAAGCTATCTCGGAGCATCGACTTCAACGTAATTGATTGAGTCGCACTCTGATGTTCTTGAAGTAAACGGCTCGATCTTGAGATCGGGCCCTTCTTGCCTCGCTGCGGCTGCACTCACACTTTGCTTCATGCTTGGCCTCACTCCGTTCCCGTCCGATAGAAGCCACTGAGTTACGAACGAGTTGTTAGGACAACAAGACCATTTAAGGTTCGTAGACGCACGAATTTTTAGCGATTCTTCCACAAAAATGGTTCGTAGAATTCAGGGATTTGTATCTTGATCCAATTTTGACAAGACGTTGAATTGCGGATATTCGTACCGTCAACCTAAATTACGGTATTTGAAGATTCTAGAGGCATGGTCCAATGCGGGCATGAATCTTGCACACCCGATTCTACCGTGGCGCTGATCGCCTCTTTGGAAAGTTTGGCCAATCCCCAGAAACATTCTCAGCCGAGCCCAAATATTTTGGCCTTCAGTTTTATGCTGCGTTAACGCCGTGGCCATGAAAGCTCATAACCGTAAGGAGAAACGATGAAGAGAAAAGCTCTAATGCTCAGTGCTATGCTCCTTGGTCTTGCCCTTGTAACACAGGCTCAGACCAGCCGAGGCACCGTTAGTGGCGTTGTCAGCGATGCCGCCGGTGCCCGTATCTCAGGTGCCACTGTCACCTTGACTAACACGGACACAACCGTCAGCCGCGCTGCTACTACAAACGATGAGGGGTTCTACCGCTTTGACGCAGTAGACCTCGGTCCTTATTCGCTAGCCGTGAGTGCTTCAGGATTCGGCGCGTTGACCAAAACCGGTGTTGTTGTGAGTGCCAACCAAACTTCGGTGGTCGACGCTCAATTAGAGCCGGGCGGGCAGCAGGTGACAGTCGACGTCGTTTCGGAAGCGGGAGCGGCGCTGCAAACTGAGGCACCCGTGCGCGGCGGAAACATCAGCTCGACGCAAGTCACCGAGTTGCCCTTCGCCGGTCGCAATCCGGTGGCACTCGCGTTAACTCTCCCCGGCGTTACGACAAATCGCGGCGGCTTCGGTGTCGGAACCTTCTCTGTGAACGGCGCGCGAGGCCGTTCGAACAACTTCCTGATCGACGGGACGGAGAACAACGATATCTCTGTGGCCGGTCAAGGATTCCAGATTACCAATCCCGACTCCGTCCAGGAGGTCTCGATTCAAACATCAAACTACGACTCAGAGTTTGGTCGTGCTGGTGGCGCTGTCGTCAACACGATCACCAAGGCCGGCACAAACGAGTTTCACGGCACCGCATCCTTCTTTTTGGATTCGACGCGGGACGATGCCATCACGAGCAGTTTGGGCCGTGACCCCGCAATTCTCGCGCGCGGTCATCTGAATTCGGGCACGCAGACCATCTACTCCGGCACGCTCGGCGGGCCGCTTTACTTACCTCGATTCGGCGAAGGCGGCCGGTCGGTTATTGATGGACGCAACCGGACATTCTTCTTTCTCGCCTATCAGGAAGATCGCCGGCGCTCGTCAGCAAGCGCGCAATTGACCACCGCAACTCAGGCGGGCCGCGATCGACTAAGGCAGCTCTTCCCCGCAGGCGCCAATGCGAACGTCGATGCCTATCTGGCGGCGACGGCGCAGGCTATCGGAGTTGCCTCTCCGTTCAACATCGCGCTTGGGCCTACGGCGCTCACCGCCGGCGCACACCGCGGCGACATCCAGTTCGGAACTTTCTTCCGTAACTACGCCGCGCTTGACACGATCAAACAGTGGTCGACGCGTATTGACCACAAGCTTGGTGATAACGATCAGCTTTCGGGACGTTTCCTCTCAAGTAAGGAAGATGCCCCGCAGGGCGGCACGGCAGGGTTTCCGGGCTTCGATGCCGACTTCACTTCCCGGCTGTACAACTTCCAGGTGGCCGAGACGCACATCTTTTCGTCGACCGTGACCAACGAGGTGCGGCTGTCCTATAACCGCCTTGATTTTGGCTTCCCGATTACGGATGCTTCTGGACCGGCGGGCACAATTCCGGCCGTCACCATCGCGTCGATCTCGGTGCTGGGTGTTGCGGCTACCTTCCCTCAAGGTCGGATCGCGAACAACTACCAGGTTCAGGACACGATGACCTACATTCGGGGCGATCATACGTTCCGCTTCGGGGGTGACTACCTGCGTCAGATTTCGACTCAGGCTGCGCCGTACAATGCACGCGGTTCGCTGACCTTTGGGTCAGGTGGCGCATTCACTGGTGCCACCGGAGGCGCCGCGAGTGGCACTTTCACTTCACTTGCGAACTTCGTCGATAACTTCGGTGGTTCGAATGGAACCGCGGCCCGCGATTTCGGCAGTGCGGTCTATTTCCCGTCGCTGCACCGCATTGCTGTTTTTGGCCAAGACCGATGGAAAGTGAGCGAGGCGCTGACGATCACTTACGGACTTCGTTACGAGCGTTTCGGCACGCCGTTCAATACCCTGCGCACTCCGGCCTACACAGGTCTCTTCAACATCAACAATTCGAATATCACGACTGGCCCGTACAGTCAGCCGAATCAGGTTCCACCGGACAATAACAATTTCGCCCCGTCGTTCGGCGTTGCCTACTCGCCTGCGTATAGCGAAGGACTCCTGGGCGGGATCTTCGGCGAAAGGAAGTCCGTGATTCGCGCCGGTTATCAGATCGGTTACGATTCGTTCTTCAACAACATCGCCTCAAACGCGGCGGTGTCTTCACCCAACATCATTTCGACCACCAATACGTCTACGATCAGCTCGACGAACCTGCGTGGCTTACCAAACTTCACTACCCAGTTCCCGGCCGTCGCAGCGCCACTCAGCCCTCTAAGCGCCCAGACACTGGTCGATCCGAGACTAGTTAATCCGTACTATCAAAGGTGGTCGCTTGGCATCCAGCGCGAGTTGCCGTTCAGACTCCTTCTGGACATGTCCTATGTAGGCTCTAAGGGAACGAGACTGTACATCAATGAGGATGCCAATCCACTCGTTCCGCCCGATCTGCGCATCACACCCACCGGCTATACTGGGGCGCTCTCAGGGCGGTTGGATAACGCTCAGGGAGGGCGCACAATTCGCACCAACGGTGGTTCGTCTATCTATCATTCCGGGCAGTTAAACGTGACGCGCCGCCTCGCCAATAACTTTACAGTCACGGGGTCCTATACATGGGCCAAAAATATTGACAATGCCAGCGAGGTCTTTGTACAGGGCGGCGTCAGTACCGGCACGTCGACGTTTGCAGTTCCCGCCGTATTTGGTGGCGATCAGCTTGACCGGGCGATATCGTTGTTCGACCGCGCTCATGCTGCCTCATTCACGTATGTTTATGAGCTTCCGTACTATAGGGAACAGCGTGGATTCATCGGCCATCTCCTCGGCGGCTTCCAGATTTCCGGTGTGACCATATTCGAGTCCGGCGTACCCTTCACGGTGGCCAATGGTCTCGAATCGAATGGCATCACCGGTCAGGATCGCCCGAACCACAATCCGAACGGGCAGCGCGGTGTCCGCGCTATTCCGGTCGTCAACGCGCAAGGCTTCATCACCGGCTACACCAATCCGGATGCGGGCAACGCGCCGATTGATCCGAACACCGCTGAGTTCATTGCGAACCCGACCTATACCTTCGGGTTGGCGGGAGCCGTTAGGCGGATTGGCTCGCTGGGCCGAAACACCCAGCGTTCACCCGGAACTAGCAATTTCGACATCAATATTCAGAAAACCACGCGGATCTCAGAAAACGTGAAGATCCAATTCCGCACGGAGTTCTACAACGCCTTCAACCATCCGCAGTTTACCCAGGGAAGTGTCAGCCCGTTTACTCCCGCGGGTGGAACTGTAGGCTCCAACCTTGCTGTGACCGCTGCCGGTCGTTTCCTTAACCCGGATACACCGACCTCCGACGGCGGTGGTCGCACGATTCGCTACCAGATCAAGCTCCTCTTCTAATCACAGGGTTAGAGTCCTCTGAAACAAAAGCCTCGCCGGTGCTTGCAACCGGCGAGGTTTTTTACTGCTCGTTAAATGTCCAACATGCGAGCTCCGCTGCCACCGAGCGCTCACTGGTATGACCTCAATCCATCGTCCTGAACTTGTCTGACAGGAGAGAGGAATATTGTCTCGATGATCGGAATATTCGTATCATAATCCAAATTTATAGACATTGCTGCCGGGCTCCGTTGACCTAAAGCCTAGTCAGTAAACAGCTTGTGTCCTTGAGCGGTCGCGGCACACTCATTGCGGATGGCAAAAAAAAGCACAAGGACGTATTGGCATCCCTGCCTCTATGCACGTTTCGCCAAAGAAGATCAGGTAGAACTTCGCGACCGTTCCCGGCGAACTGAGATGGGTTTGCTCATGCAAACAACCCGTTGCCCATAAGGAGCCACCATGAAAAATTCAGTTTCACCAGTGAGAGTTTTCACAAGGCCGGCGGTCTTTGCGACCTTAGCCAAAATGTTGATGGTCGGCTTGGCGATTTTTTTGACGCAAGTCGCTATTCAGGCTCAAACAACAACTGGTTCCGTATCGGGAACAACTCTTGACCAGAGCAATGCGGTTGTAGCAGGCGCGACCGTCACGATTGTTAACAACGCAACGGCCGCCGAACGCACTTCAGTATCCAGCAGTACGGGAACATTCGATTTCCAGGCTCTGCAGCCAGGCACATACACTATTACTGTTGACGCCAAGGGCTTCAGGCGGGCCGTGGCCCGCGAGATTGTTGTCTCAGTTGCATCTGCTGCTGAAGTGAACATACCGTTAGAGGTTGGAGTGGCGTCAGAGGTGGTTACCGTAACTGCCTCTCAGGAGACGATCAATTCAACCAGTCCGTCCCTCACCAATATTATTAATACGAGACAGGTTGTTGACCTGCCGCTGCCTGGTAGAAATCCGCTTGACCTTGCTGGATTGCAGGCGGGTATCGCGGTAGTCGGAACCGACGTACGAGGTGCGTCGGTAAGCGGTCTTCGGCAGACGGCAGTCAATCTCACACAGGATGGCATTAACGCGATGGACAACTTCGTGAAAACGAGTTCGTTCTTCGCCATCACTACACCCTCGCTCAACTCCACTTCTGAATTCAGCATTACCACCGGCACGGTTGGATCGGATTCTGGGCGCGGCGCCGCACAGGTCAACCTGGTAACCAAGGGTGGCTCAAACGATTTCCACGGTGGGGCCTTCCTTCAGATTATTAATAATTGGACCGACGGTAACACTTGGTTCAACAATTTCAATGGCACGCCAAAGCCAATCCTGCGGCAGCACTACGATGGGTTTGACATTGGAGGGCCGGTGTACGCCCCTAAATTTGGCGAGGGTGGGCCGAGCGTTTGGAGCGGGAAGGACAAGGCGTTCTTCTTCTTCTCATACGAAAGGTTTGTCCAGTCGGACTCGCGTTCGCGTAACCGCACAGTCCTAACCCAGGAAGCCCGGAACGGTATCTTCAGGTATACGTCCGGTGGTGTCCTGCGGACGGTCGACCTTCTGACGCAAGCCAGCGTCCCCTTCCATACGCTGAATCCGCTCATGACGACCCATCTGGCGCAGATACCTCTTCCCAACAATGATTCAGGCTGTGGCGGCGATGGGTTCAATATTAGTTGCTTCACTTTCAACGCCGCACAACTTACCACGAATGATAAATACGTAGCCAGGTATGACCATGAGCTTGTAAAAGACACGCGTCTGGGTTCGCATAAACTTGAATTTGTTTACAGCCGCGTCATTACCAGGACGTTCCCCGATGTCGTTACAAACGGACTTGAAGCGCCATTTCCGGGCGGCGTAAATGGGTTTCAGGCGTCAACCCGAAATCTAGTCACGCCGGCACTGGTGTCAACATTTGGGAGTAACGTGACAAATGTCTTGCGGTATGGCCGCCAATGGGCTCCGGTAGATTTCAACCGCGACCTGCCGCAGAACGTTCCATTCATATCGCTGCCGGGGGTGCTCACGAACTATGACAACACGTTCCTGCCCCAGCCTCGAAATACCATCGTTAATCAGATAACCGATACGGTTTCGTGGGTCAAAGGTAATCACCTTTGGAAGTTTGGTGCCGATTGGCAGAATGTTTTGGGCATCAGCCTGAACGACGCTGGTATCGTCCAGTTGAACCAGATTGGTCCCATAGCAGCAAATACCGCTAACACCAGCGGTTTAACAATAGCTGGTAATTTGCCGGGAGCTTCCTCTGCAAACCTGACTTCTGCGAATACGGTCTATGGCGCGATCACCGGGCTTTTAGGGAGCGCGAGCCAGACCTTAAATGTCCAAACTCCGACCTCCGGTTTTGTGCCTGGTTACACGCGAGACAGGCAGGTCCAGGGAAAAGATCTGGCGCTCTTCGCCCAGGACCAGTGGCGTGTGAGAAGTAACCTTACGCTGAGTCTTGGTGTGCGCTGGGACTATATGGGTGTTCCGACCGTTCCGAATGGGCTGGCCATTCAACCAGCAAATTTTGATTCTATCTGGGGCGTTTCGGGCAAGGGCAATCTCTTTAATCCGACGGCGGCTCCGGGCAGTCAAACGGCGGGCGTCGCATCGCTGGTATTCGTCAGTGGCGATACCGGCATCGGCCTTTACAAGAATGACTGGAACAACTTCGCACCTTTTCTTGGTTTTGCCTACTCGCCTGACTTTAAGTCGGGACTGCTCCATCGTTTGTTTGGGGACGAGGGTACCAGCTCTATCCGGGCCGGATACTCGATGAGCTTCCTGCATGACGGAGTCACCACCTTCACTAACCTCCTGGGAACGGGGAACACCAATCCCGGACTAATCCAGGCGGCTAACACGTCGCCGCTGAGCGGCGTCACGCCAAATACGAACCAACTTCGCGGCCAGCTGGGTCCCGGAGGCGTGCCTTTGAACTTCCCGACGTTTAAGATTCCGATCACCGATCGAGAGAATTTCCTGACGAATACTGCCAGCGGTCTGTGGACGGCCGATCCCAACCTTCGCGCCGCCTACGTGCACCAGTGGAATGTCGGTTTCGAGCGCGAGATCTTCAAGAACACAGCGCTTGAGGTGCGATATGTTGGCAACTATGCGCCCAATACATGGCGTGCTTACAACATTAACGAAATCAACATTTTCGAGAATGGGTTCCTGCAAGAGTTCAAGAATGCGCAAGTCAATTTCGGCCTTCGCGGAGGAACAAGCTTTGCTCCGGGTTGCGCAGGTTGTCTTGCTCTCCCGATCTTCGATAAGTTTTTCACCGGTATTGCAACCGGCAACGCGTATACGAACGCGGCGTTTCTTACCAACTTGAGAGACAACAATGTCGGGGCCTTTGCCAATACGTTGGCGTTCACTTCAACGTACAGGGCTAATCGCGAAAGCGCGGCGCTGGGATTGGCGGGAAACTTCTTCGTAGCAAATCCAAATGCAGCTTTTGTGAATATCCTGGCCAATGACTCAACCTCCAACTACCACGCGCTGGAGATCGAGATTCGCCGCCGGTTCTCAAACGGATTGCAGTTCCAGGCGGATTACACCTGGAGCAAGGCGATGGGTGACGCGGTCGATGCACAGGGAAACAACCAGAGCGATCTGGTCTCTCGCCTAACACTGCGCAATCCAGGCGCGGATTATCGCCGTTCGACTCAGGACCAGACGCAGCGCTTTGTCGCAAACGCCATTTACGACCTTCCTTTCGGAAGGGGTAAAACCTTTTTCGGCGGTGCCAATGATGTCGTAGATAGAATCGTGGGAGGCTTCAATCTTGGAGGTATTGTCACCTGGGCAACCGGTGTACCGTGGTACGTGGGCTCCGGCCGGACGACGTTCAATAATGCCACGGCTAACAATGGGGCCCAGCTTACCGGTATTACGTTCGAAGAGTTTAGGAAGAACATTGGGCTATTCAAGACACCAGCCGGCCTGTTCTATGTCAACCCGGATCTCCTTAACATAACCATCAATCCGGCAACCGGCAAGGCTACCGCTTCGACACTTAAGCCAGGTTTGATGTCGGCTCCGGCCGCGGGCACATTGGGCGATTTCCCGGTAAACAGCCTCAACGGCCCGAGTTACTTTAACTTCGACCTGGCTGTTACCAAGAGGTTCCGGATTACGGAAACAGTCAGGTTCGAGATCAAGGGCACGGCAATCAACGTCCTGAACCATCCCAATTTCGCCTTTCCAGTTACTGCCACTGGAGCTGGCACCAACGTCATAAACTTTGATTCGACGTCGTTCGGTCGTGTCACCGTACAGCGTGGTACCTCACGCGCGATGAACATTATCGCCCAACTGAGGTTCTAGTCCGACGAAGTTGATGTTTGCCGGATCTGCCTCCGAGGTTCGATCCATTTCTGGGGCGTTGTCGGAGATTCCGGCAACGCCCTTTCATTGTCATCATTAGAATGTCCACTAGCCGCCCTAAGGCAGACATGCTCAGTCCGAAAATTCCCAAAAGACGCACTAAGCGATACTCCGATTGAGGTGGGCTTATGTTAAAGAGAAATGTAGTTGGACCAGGATTATCTTTAGTTTTGTTTACTCTTTTTGTTGTAGTTCGAGTAACCGCCCAGGGTATTCCTCAGGGGGCGGCATCAACCGATACAGGTTTGGGGGGGGTGAACACTATCAGCGGCATGATAGTCTCCTCAACCGGACAGCGTATCCAGAGGCGCGTTTCGATTCGTCTACGAACTATGACCAGAGGAGACCGCATCTCGACGACCGACGAGTACGGAAACTTCGTGTTTCGTGGCGTTCCCCCTAATGACTATGTGGTGGTAATCGATAAGGAGCAAGATTTTGAGCCTTTCTCGCAAAACGTGTCGGTCATCCAGCCACGTGGGATGCCGCCGCAGACCTATTATTTGAGTATCCGACTGGAGTTGAAGGGACGAGCTGAGATCAAGCCCGGGGTTCTAAATGCAGAGTTTGCGAATGTTCCCAAGCGGGCCCTGGTCCATTACGATAATGCCGTCGCACAAGCTAAGAAAAAGGACCATGCAGGAGCGATCGAGGAGCTGAAGCTGGCGATAGAAGAGTATCCGTCTTTTATGCACGCATTCAATGAACTTGGGGTTCAGTATCTCAAACTGAATCAATTGGAAAAAGCCGACGAGGCATTTCAGGGTGCACTGAAAATCACCCCCGATGCATTTGCCGCCCTCATTAACCGCGGCATTGCTAACGTCATGATGAAAAGGTATGGCGAGGCGGTACCTATTCTTCGTAAAGCCTTAGCCAAAAATGACCAATCCGCGGTAGGGCATTATTTCCTTGGCCAGGCCCTTGCAAATCTGGGCCTGTTCGAAGATGCAGAAAAAGAGCTTCTGGCCTCGTTGAAACTCGGAAAGGAAGAGATGAAAGAGGCACACCGGATACTGGCGATCATATACACCTCTCGGGGAGCCAAGAAACAGGCCGCGGACGAATTAGAGGCTTACCTCAAATTGGCGCCGGATGCGCCGGACGCTAAAAAGCTAAAGGATATGATCCTACAGCTAAAAGAATCGAATGAGTGATGCTGGACAGCTTTTTTAACTTTTAAGAAATTTGAATCAGCCTAATAGGCGTTGCCGAATATCGGCGACGCCTTTTCTTGATATGGTAATAAGCCCATGCTTAGTGGATCATTTCTCTTACCACTCTTGACGAACTTCTTTAGCCGCACCTATTCACGGTAATTAGTAAGAGTCGTTGTGGTAACATTGCCTTTCCCCCATCCAGACGCCGTTTCATGATTGTCGACTTAGCTATGCTGGCCTTGCCGGAGATTTCGGATCAAGTCACCTCGCGCCCTGAGCACGAGTTGGTAGTTTGTTGTTCGCGTACTCAGGTGAGCGAGCAGAAAGCCGCGCGGATCAAGGCGCTGCTCGAGAAGGAGATTGACTGGGAGTATCTTTACTGTTTTGCCCGCAGACACTCGGTGCTCTCTTTGCTCTACCTCCAGCTGAGCACGATCGCACCATTCAGCGTTCCTCCCGAGGAATTGAGCCGGCTCAAGGACTACTACCAAAAAAACGCGGGACGCAACCTTTATCTCACTAACGAACTGGTGCGCATACTCAAGGATTTCGCGTTGGCTGGGATCGAGGCCATTCCCTACAAAGGGCCAGCTCTGGCCGTTTCCGCATACGGAAACCTGGAGTTGAGACGTTTTGTTGACCTGGACATCATGGTGCGGAAGGCCGACGTGTCACAAGCCAAAGAACTTCTGATCGCCCAGGGTTACTGCTGCGGTACAGCGTGGACCAGCACACAACAATCTCTGCTGCTGCGTTCACAGCACAATCTAACGCTTAGTCGTGAGCAGGGGCGGATGATCGTCGAATTGCATTGGGAGGTGGCGCCCGAGCTGTTCGCAACTTCTTTTCAAGCGGAGCGGCTCTGGGATCGACTTGAGCCAATCAGCTTGAACAATCTTACGGTCAGGAGTCTGTCCCCTGAGGATCTCTTTCTGTCGCTTTGCGTGCATGGCTCAAAGCATCTTTGGACGCGCTTGGCCTGGATTTGCGACGTGGCCGAAATCCTGAGAACTCAGAGGGACTTGGATTGGACGGCCCTTTGCACGCAGGCGCGACTCACAGGCACCGCGAGAATGATGTTTCTGGGTTTGTATCTCGCGAACTGCCTCTTTGATGCCCCTTTGCCAGTTGAACTGAAGAAACGGGTGCTTTCTGACGAGACGATAGCTGCGCTTGCTCAAGAAGTAGCTGTTGCACTATTTAGTGGTACGGAGCCGGCGCTGCCCACGTTGAGGCAAAGCTTCGGATTCAACATCCGTTTGCGTCAGACCTGGCGGTTACGGGCGCGGTACTGCCGGTTCTTGTTCAAACCTACAGACGGCGATCTGGGGGCTGTAAAGTTACCTGCGTCGCTGACTTTTGCTTATTACATCATGCGTCCGCTGCGACTGTTGCGTGCAGAGCGAGAGCGCCGCCTGACCAGCGGATAATCGCTCGGCAATGGCCGAGGAATTGCTCAATTCGAATTGTTTAGGCGCAAATTTGACGCAAGCAAGCGGCGCGTGGTAGTTTCAGGGTTCGATAATTTCGGTTGCCCACGATGCACCGTTGAGCTTAAGATATGGAACATATTTCTGAGGAGGCTGCTACTCTTGACCAACAAACCTGAGGCTACAATCGTTACTCGGATCGCTGACTCGAATGAAACCAAGGCCGTTACCGAACTAACCCAATCGGGTAAGAAGGGGTTTGTCGAACCGGAAATCACAGTTCCCGTGGACATACTTGAGGCGACGACGTTCTTTCAAACCGCATCCAGCGGCGCCACCAATTAAGGCGTCGGGATTCGAAAATCTTGAGTAATGAAGTTGGGGTTAGTTTGATCGCGCTTCCCTAAGAGCGTGAACCAGATTAGCCCCATTAGTACTGATCGATCCCGGAAACCGGACCTTTGAGGGCCGTAGGAACACCAGGTAGGGTGATCGGTACTGCGGCCAACACTTTTCGAGGGGTGACCAACTGCGAAATGGTTGACCGCAGTTAGCTTGGCCAAAAATCAATTTTCATTTCCAGGGGAGATCATTACTTGCTCGCACCGGCGCTCAAGCTGTTTTACTCAGTCGCCGGTCGTGTTCTCTTAATTGACGCGGAGGATGACTGGTCGGCCCTTGCAGTTTCGAATCTCCTGGCCAGGTGGTTTCTGACTCCCCTCTCCGTACCCACCGCGCCTCACGCCACGATCAAAATTAGGTGCTGCTCAGAGCTGCCGCCATTACCGGAAGGCCCGGTGAGGTTTGAGATAGCACAGGGAGGCGCTTGCTACACTGATGGGAAAACCCTCTACCTGGATTTTAGCGGGTCATTAGTTACCATTGGTCCAAGCTCGTCCCCTGAAGTGGATGTTTGGCTAACCGAGCGCTACGATTTCACGTCAGAAGTTCTCGCCCAGGTCATCTCGCAGGCATTCTCGGCTGTCCTACGCAGAAGTGGTCTCTTTGAACTCCACAGCGGCGGAGTCGTCCCGCCAAAGCACACCAAAGCAGTCTTGATTGCGGGTGCGTCGGGAAGTGGGAAGTCGACTCTGACGTTGCAGCTCACCGCTTGTGGCTGGAGTTACCTCACTGATGATACCGTGTTGATTGCTGAGAGTCGGACAGGCATGGAGGCGTGGGGACTACGACGGTTCTTTGCTTTGACTGTGGATACGATGGCGGCCGTCGGTTTACCTCAGTTGCCGGCAGCCGCTGAGGTCAGTCTGTCTAAGATGCGGTTTACTCCGCAGGATTTCTTCCCGTCAGCTCAGGTCCCTTGCGCGCAGCCAGGTGCAATCGTTTTTCCGGTTATTACATTTGAAAAGGAAAGCCGCGTGCGCAGCCTGACGCAATCAGAAGCGATGGCCCGGCTCTTGAGGCTGTGTCCCTGGGCCTGCTACGACAAACCCACAGCAAGTGAACACCTGCGCATACTCGGACGCCTGGTCAGGGAGACCGTTGCCGTGGATATTCTTGCCGGGACGGATTTGCTGGATGATCCCGCACGAGCGTCAGATCTGCTTACCGCTTACGCGAGGAGTTAGATGAGCGCAGTAAATGTTACCTCAGGCGATTATGGCCATCGGCGGCTGACGATCGAACTAACCAACATCTGCAATCTCCATTGCAGCTACTGCCTCCGCGACGACGACGCTCTCTATCATACGCCCGCCAATTTTCTCGCGGCTGAATTTCTCTCGCGCATCGTCAGCGAAGCTCGCCAGGTTATGGGTATTACCCATCTGGTGTTTACCGGAGGCGAACCGACGCTACATCCTGAATTCGCCGGGCTGATGGAGATAGCGCAAAGCAATGAGCTGCTGCTTAGTTTCGTAACCAACGGCTGGCACTTCGAACGTATCTGGCCTACCGTCGTCGCCCACCGGCGTTCAATCACGCACGTAAGTTTCAGTTTGGATGGTGTTACTCGGGAGACCCATGACCATTGGCGTGGCGACGGATCTTTCGTGAGGGTGGTGCGCGCCGTCGCCAGGTGTCGTGCCAGCCGGATACCGTTCGCTTTCAAAATGGGACTGCGGCGTGACACGATTCCGAACCTTGAGCAGATCGCAATTTTTGCCGGGCGCATGGGAGCAACATTGCTCAGTTTTGGCCACGTGCTGCCCACTTCGACCTCGGTCGAGGACGCTTCGTCGCTCTCTCTTGAAGAGCGCCGGCTAGCGGAACAGGAAATCGCCGCTCTATCTCGGATCTTCAAGATGAAAATTGGCATCGACGTCGGGTACTACAATGTGGACGTATCTTCACCTTGCTCGGCCCTCGCAGGGGTCAGCGCCAACATCGATTATCGCGGCCGTCTCTCGTTGTGTTGCAACCTGTCAGGTTTTCGCGGAGCAGTTGGAGAAGGTGACGTTGTGGCGGATTTGCATACGGAGGATTTTGGTTCTGCCTTCGCACGCCTCTCCCAGGTGGCTGCCGGTCAGTTGGAGGCGCGCCGGGAGCGCTTGACGACGTTGGCAAGCGAGGGGCGCGAAGCTGATCTCTATACCGGCTCTCCCTGTTTGTTTTGCCTCGATACCCTAGGCAAGCTTCCCTGGCGTCAGGCTACGGCAAGTGTCGGAGTTGGGAGTCGTTCACTCCCTGTCTTGCATGGTTAGTTAGTTGAGCGTAGCGGCGCGTTGAATTACTTGCACAGAAACAAAGCTGCAATTTCGCTCGTCATACTGTTGCTGATAAGTCCCGGCGCTGGGCAGGAGAGATCTGTCTCACCGTCCGAACCCCAACGCCTCAAGACCTTCACCGAAATTAAAGGACGCCCGGAGTATGAGCCATCCAGCTTTGAGTTCTCCTCCTCAGGTTACAAATATAGAATTTTAAGTAGCGGGCGGGGCAAAAGAACTGGCGGCGGAGTTGCTCCTCGTTCCTTCAACTTGCGCCTAGATAGACCATATTCCTTGGACCGCGGTATCTACCACGCAGAACATGAAGGCGATGTCTTGCTGGTTTTCGGAGTTTCTGACGGCGATTATGGCTGGGGATTCATTGCCAGGTTAGATGGCCAAACACTGAGAATGAAGTGGAAACGAGAAATACCGGGATTCAATCTAGGTCAAGGCTTGATTGAAGGTGATCATGCTTACCTGACGGCAATCGGCTTTATCGCCAAACTCAATCTGAAGTCAGGAACCTATTCCTGGAAACATAAAAATCTGTACCGTGATGGCGATTTCAATTCGTTTAAACTGCCGGCGGTCCAAGGGGACATAATACTCTTCAAAGAGGAAGTAATTTACGACGAACCTGCTAAAACGATAAAGGTGCAGAAGCAGAGCGGGAAGATAATTTCTGTTGGCTAACTGATCTATCGGAGACGTTGACCTAGTCAGGACTTGCGCATCGAGAGTAAGCGATCTGGGAGTTAAGTGCCGTCAGTCATGAGATGGAAAAAGCTGTATGCGAATGAGCAAAGTTGGTCTTCTTGATCACAATGACGGGTCGGCGACAACGCTTCCTGACATTGAGCAACTGAGGTCATGGCTACCCGTCGATGCCTTAGTGTCGCAGGGGCGTCCGGCGATCGAATGGCTGAATATGTCAGGCGTTGTCCTGGCCGAGCCATTCTTCGACCAAACTGTTGCCCGGGTACGTAATGAAACAGCCACAGAGCTGCCACTAATTACGGATCTTGCTGAACTGATGCGTCTGGAAAAGGTATCGGACAGCCTATCACCGTCGGGTTTCATTTTTCATTCCTCTCGCTGCGGCTCGACGCTGGTGGCCAACGCCTGTCGGGCATTGAGAGACTCACTGGTGATCGCCGAGGCTCCAGTGTTGGATAAGTTAATCAGCCGGTTCTTTACCGATACGGACGAGGCTGGCACCAAAGAACTGCTCTACTCAGCATTTCTCAGAGGCGCCGTCAGTGCCCTGGGACAACGCCGCTTTGGCACTGAGCGCCACTACTTCATCAAGTTTGCACCGACCAGCATCCTCCAATTCGGGCGCATAAGAAGAATCTGGCCTGGAGTGCCAGTGCTTGTTCTCTACCGCGATCCGATCGAGACGATCGTTTCAAATCTGCAAACGATTCCTGACTGGATGACAATTGAATCCAACCCCGCGGTCTCTGCCGCGGTCCTGGGCGTTAGGCTATCGGATCTTGCCTCCCTGAGTCCCGAGGAGTTTTGCGCCCGGGCATTGGGACGGTTTTACTCAGCTGCGGCTGCGGAGATTGATGACAACACTTTACTGTGTAACTACAACGAGCTATCGCCGGAAACGCTGCTGAGGCTAATCAGATTTTTCCGGGTATCGGTTTCTGCTGAGGAGACTGAGACCATCATCCAGCAGGCGGGTCTCTACTCAAAAGATCCGCTTAGGGAGACGGCCTTTACTGATGACGGTCACTCGAAGAGGGCAAGCGCCTCCACATCTCTTCGGGAGATGGCGGAAAAGTGGGCGATGCCGGCTTATCGGCGCCTGGTTGAATTACAAGAGCCGAAGACCATGCCGCGCTGATTAAGTCGCCGGTACACCTTATAGAATCAAGCAAGCTCATAAGACGCGACAAGGCTTTCAATCAATGTCCGATCCGGCAATCACCGAACCTGCAGAGCGACAAGAACTTTTTGGGCGGCGGTTGCGCGTTCGTTACATCCTGCTTACCGTCGGCATTTTCCTGCCTTTGATCTGGGCTTTTGTGGCGGTGAGGAACGTGTATCCGCTAACCGCATGGACCGTGATGATGGGGGGCGGCGACTTACAGCGTAGCCACAGGTACTTCCTGCTTCGCGGCGAGACTGTTACCGGAGAAGTGGTTAACATCCCGGCGATCAAGCTCACCGATGCACTCTCCGGCCGGACCTGGGGCATGGTGGTAGCCACGGTAGATAATCGGGCTTTTCAACTTCGTTCTCTTCATCCGGAAAACGCCGCACTCTTGGCAACTGCGGGGGACATTGTGAGACTGCCGCGGGCCGCGCGCCTTCCAGAATTGCTGCGCGCCTGGGGCGAGATCTACAACTCACGTTTGCCCCCATCCTCACCCCAGCGTCTAAAAGCCATTCGCCTGGATACGTACCGCTGGCTCGGTCAGCGCTATTCTGATTACGACAGTTTCATTGAAACGTGGCGTCAGGAACTCTAAGCCGGCTGGTCCCCTCAACTGCCGCCGCCCTGGGAATGGTGCGGGCCGCGGTCAGCGGTGTCTTTCTCATCGCGATTCTAAATACCTCATTTTCCGACCTGGGACATCTTCCGGCCACAATTCTCCGCCCCGCGGGAATCATGAAGCTGCTGCCGTGGAGGTTCTACGACCAGCTGCTTACGCCGCAGGGCATGACAATCCTGAAATGGACCATGGTGCTCTCTCTGTCGCTGAGCACCATCGGCTACTTAACACCGTTGACGACCAAGACTTCGGCCGTGATGGTTTTGTTCTATCAGGGGTTGTTAAGAAGCCTTGGACACTTCAACCACGACGAGATGCTGGGTGTTTACTACCTGATCATTCTGGCCTTTACTCCCTGTGGCGATGGTTTCTCTGTCGACAGCTTGCCCGGTAGTCGCACCAAAAGAGCGGCGTTTGCTTATTCGTTTCCCATACTGTTGATGTGGCTGCTGATGGCCTGGGTTTACTCCAGTTCGGCACTCATCAAGCTGCGTGTCGCTGGATTGAATTACTTTAGCGCGGACAACTTACCGGCGCTGGCTATCGTTCATTCGCTCGACAATCTCCACGACACTCAGTTTCGCTTCGCCTTCCGGTTGCCGGCGGTTCGTCAGTTCTTGCCATTTGGGGTTGGGTTAGTTCTCCTCTGGGAACTGCTTTTCCCGCTGGCCGTGTTCTGGAGACGAGTGCGTTGGTATTTTCTGGGGTTCGGCGTTGTGTTTCACCTCAGCACGCTGTTCCTAATGAACATCTTTTTCCCTTATCAACTGGCCCTGTACCTTGTCTTTGTTGATTGGCCCAGATTTTCGGCCTGGCTTGCGAATACGCGAACGCTACGCCGCGCAAATTCATGGTGGCGCGACTTTCGCTCCGTGCCGGAACAATTCCCCAACATTCAAATTAACGGATTGACGCAAGCAGGAGTGCTTCTATGGGATGGCGATTGCGGCTTTTGCGCGGCGACGGTAAGGATGTTGAAGCGATTCGTGGGAAAATCATTTTCCGAAAGACCCTATCAATCTGTTAGAAATCAATTGCCGTCGGAAGTCTTGCTCTGGTCGGATCGACAGGCTCATTGGGTCGACGAAACGGGAAGAGTTACCGGTGGCAGCGCTGCATTTATTGAGTTACTTGCGA
>JAMQPI010000059.1 GCA_023717565.1 Pyrinomonadaceae bacterium
CCGGGATTGTTGACCAGGACCATCCCGGCGATGGTGAGCCCGCGGAACACATCCAGCGAGATCAGTCGATCAGTTGCACCCCGTGTTAGAGTGTTTGTCATCGAGACGACCGATTAGCGACTGTAGTTTAGTGGAGTCCAGCTTGGTATCCGCAAGACGGACCCCTTTTAACTGAAAACGCGTGCGAAGACAACGGGTCGGAGCACTATACGCGCATTGGCGCAGATTAGGTGAGGATCAGTTTGTCGTTAATGCTTCAGGAAATTGCCGAGCAGCCCGCAGGACTCGTTCGCACGATTGAAGCCGAGCGTGCGAAGATTGCCCGGTTAGGGAAGTTCTTAAACGAGCGTGACATCGATCTAATCGTTCTGGTGGCGCGCGGTAGTTCCGACAACGCAGCCCTCTTTGGTCGCTATCTGTTGGAAATCAAGACTGGCATTCCGGTGTCGCTCTCCGCCCCCTCGGTCCATACTCTCTACAAAGCCAAACTGAAACTGCAGCATGCGCTAGTGATTGGTGTGTCTCAATCCGGTGAAGGTGAGGACATCAACCTGGTCCTGGAAAACGCCAGGGATTGTGGCGCGTATACTGTCGGCATCACTAATGAACCAGCATCCTCGATGACGCACATAGTGGATGAGACTCTGGTGATGCATGGCGGACGCGAGCGATCGGTGGCCGCGACCAAAACATTCACCGGGCAAATGATGCTGTTCTATATGCTGGCAGCAGAACTTGGCGGCGAGTCGTCTGGTTTATCCTACGAGGCAATACCCGAGTTTGCCGCCAAGGCGCTCGAACAGAAACCCGCACTGCTCGAACTTGTTCAGCGTTATGTCTTCATGGAGAATTGCGTCGTGGTTGGACGCGGCCTGGCTTATGCAAATGCGTACGAGCTAGCGCTGAAGTTAATGGAAACGTGTTACGTAGTCGCGGAACGATTTTCATCTGCGGATTTCTTACACGGGCCGCTGGCCATGGTTGAACGACATTTCCCGGTAATCTTGTTCGCACCCTCGGGCGTCATGTTGCCGGGAGTCAAACACCTGATTGGACGTCTAAAGGAGCTGCACGCTGACACGCTGGTCATTACCGGAGACCTCGAAGCTGCGGCTTCCTGTTCACGCGCGATCATTATGCCTCGCGAGATTGATGAGTTTCTTGCTCCCATACCTTACATGATCCCCGGCCAACTGTTTGCAGCGCTGTTGGCTGAAGCTAAGGGTTTGGATCCGGACGCTCCCAGGTCGTTGTCGAAGGTGACGAGAACGTTGTAATGTCTACCAGATTCCCTATAACGAAAGCGGCAAGATCCGCGTGATGGATATTGAACTGAAGGACAATTCTCACGGCCCTGTTTATGCGCAAGTGCGACAGGGAATTGAGAGTCAAATTCAAGGTAAACAGATTACCTCCGGGGAAGCACTGCCCTCTCCGGCGGCGCTGGCCAAGAAGCTCTCAGTCGATCGCGGCGAGATCCAGCGTGCTTATTTCGAACTAGAGCGCTCCGGACTGGTAAAAAAAGAAACCGGCAAAGACTTTCTCGGACAAACGAAAACAACCTACCGCGTGGCTTAATAGGACTCGCGCTCCGCAGCAACGCACTTCCTCACGATCCACCGAAAAGACGGCAAAGACATTAACAAGACTTTGTGCTGACTCGGTTGATTCGTGAATCGGGGGTCCCACGTTGTGACGAAGTTAAACTCCCGTGATATTCTTTTTCGCTGCCTCAATATTACATTTTGAGAGAGTGCGAAAGTGGCGGAATTGGCAGACGCGCCAGACTTAGGATCTGGTACCGCAAGGTGTGGGGGTTCGAGTCCCCCCTTTCGCACCAGATTTGTCCGTAGTCAGTTGTCCGTAGTCAGTTGTTAGGTTTTGCGCTCTGTACTTGGTGCTTTGTACTTGGTGCTTTGTACTTAGTACTTGGTACTTAGTACTTGGTTTTCCGCTCGACACTGTACTTCAGCTTAGACAACTGACAAATGACTACTGACAACTGATGACCACTGACAACTGACTACTGACCACTGACAACTGACAACGGACAATTTATGAAGACAGAACTGGTTGACGTTTCTCCGACACGCAAGGAGATCAAAATCGAAGTTGAGCCGGAAGTAGTGCGCGCAGCTTTCGACCGCATTAGTGATCGCTACGCCAAACAAGCGAGTGTGCCCGGCTTTCGACCCGGTCATGCCCCGCGCGCCGTGGTGCGGACTCGCTTCAAGAGCGAGATCCGAGGCGAGGTGTTGCGCGAACTGATACCGGATGCCGTCAACGATGCAATCGAAAAACACGAACTGGCAGCCATCGGCGAACCGGACGTTCATCTGGACACTAACGAGGCTTTAGAGCGAATCGGCGAGAACGCGATTTCGTTTCATGTAGGTGTCGAGGTTCTGCCGAAGGTGGAACTGGGACAGTACAAAGGCCTCGAGGCGACCCGCCGGATGCGGCCGGTCACGGACGTTGACACCAACCGCATGATCGAAGGACTGCGCGAAAATTCCGCTGCATTGCAACCGGTTGAAGACCGCCCCGCGGCATTGGGAGATACGATCACGGTGAGTTTTCACGGAAAATTCCTCGACCACCCTGAAGACGAAGACATCAACGTCGAAGATGTCGAACTAACTCTGGGCGGAGCCGGTGTGCAACAGGAGTTCACTGACAACCTGACTGGTGTGATTGCCGATGACGAAAAGACATTTCTCGTCGATTATCCAGAGGATTTCTCGTCGCCAGGTCTGGCGGGAAAGAAGGTTGAGTACACTGCGAAAGTTGGCGCGGTGCGCATTAAGGAACTTCCCGAACTTGACGATGAATGGGCCAGAAGCCTGGGTGATGAGTTTGATTCGCTGGAAACCCTGCGGGTAAAGATTCGCGAGGACCTGGAAAGACGAGCTGTTGCTGAAGCCGACACGCATCTCCGCAGCGAACTAATGCGCAAGCTTTTAGAAACACACCAGTTCGAAGTGCCGCAGAGCATGGTCGAACATCAGACTCAATACCGTCTCGAAAGCGTGGTGCGCGACATGATCGGAAGAGGCATAGATCCACGCAGTCAGGAGTTGAACTGGGAGGGCGCGCGGGAAGAGTTGAAGGCGCAGGCGGAAGAAGATGTACGCGGCTCAATGCTACTCGAGCGCATCGCTGAAGAGGAGCAGATCAACATCACAGCTGAAGAGATTGAAGCTGAGATCGAAGCGATTGCAAAGGCCTCGCGACAGTCGACAGAACAAGTACGTGGCGTCTTGACAAAGGATGGGGGCGAACGTAGCATCGCGAACAGGTTGCGAAATCGTAAAGCGCTTGATGTGTTGAGAGAAAATGCGCGTGTAACCGACGCACCGTGGACCGAAGAAAATCAAGAGGATGAAGGCGGAGGGATGAAGGCGGAAGAGTAAGACAGGTCGACAATCTGATCAGTTACTTTTCATCCTTCCGCCCTCATCCTTCATCCTTATTTCCGATCCCTATTTCCGGAGTTCGAATCTTATGGCCCTAGTTCCGATGGTCGTCGAGCAGACGTCGCGCGGTGAACGCGCTTTTGACATCTACTCCCGACTGCTGAAAGACAACATTATCTTCCTGGGAACACCCATAGATGATCAGATCGCCAACTTGATTGTGGCGCAGCTGCTGTTTCTCGAAGCTGAGGATCCAGAAAAAGACATCAACGTGTACATCAACTCGCCGGGCGGCTCGATTACCGCGGGCATGGCAATTTATGACACGATGCAGTTTATTCGCCCGGACGTGACCACGATCTGCGTTGGCCAGTGCGCTTCGATGGGCGCGTTGCTGCTGGCTGCGGGCGCCAAAGGCAAACGTTTTGCTCTCCCCAACTCTCGCATTCTCATTCACCAGCCAACTGGCGGTTCTCAAGGTCAGGCCACCGATATTCGGATTCAAGCCGAAGAGATCCTCAGAATGCGCGAACTCACCTCCCAGATAATCGCTAAACATACGGGCCAATCCTATGAGACGGTTGAGCGCGACGTTGAGCGCGACAAGATAATGTCTGCTATGCAAGCCAAGGAATATGGTTTAATAGACGAAGTGATCGCGCATCGAGAGTAGCTGCGCGACACCTGGAGACCTGGTCGAATGATTGCGAAGATGAAAGCTAGAGGGTTCCGCTGTTCATTCTGTGGCAGGTCAAAAGACGAAGGGGCGAACATTATGGCGGGGACTCCTCAGCGCATGCCCGGTGTTCCCAGACAAATGATTGGCAAGAGCGCATTCATCTGTGATGAGTGCGTGCGCCGTTACTACCAGATGGTCACCGGCACAGAGGTTTCCAAAACGCCGGTGGTGGTCCCCCAGTAGGCCTTATTTCGAAGGAGCTCCCCTACACATATGGTAAGACGAACCGACGATACGTTGCGCTGCTCATTCTGTGGCAAGTCACAGAACGAGGTGAAAAAGCTGATTGCAGGTCCAACCGTTTACATCTGCAATGAATGCATCGACATCTGCAATGAGATCATCACCGACGACCAGCAAGCCGAGTCCGTAGCGACCCGCCCACCGCTTCCCAAGCCAGGCGAGATTAAGAGTTTTCTCGACGAGTATGTCATTGGCCAGGATGAGACTAAGAAACGTCTTGCGGTCGCGGTCTACCAGCACTACAAGCGGATCGAAATTGGCCGGCG
>JAMQPI010000546.1 GCA_023717565.1 Pyrinomonadaceae bacterium
ACCTTCTCCAACGATCGCTGCAAAAGAAAACCGAGGTCAGCACTCTGCTCGGGCACCTTATCGATCAATCCAATCTGCTTCAGATAAGGCGGAGTTACAGAGAGCGCAACGGTGTCGCCGATGGCTTCGTGAAAGGCATCAATGGCACCGTCCTGGTAGAGAAAGGGCTGGCTGGCATATGCCATCTGATAATAATTATGTCCCAGCTCGTGATGGACGACCGTGAAGTCTTCCTCCTGGACCTTAATGCACATCTTCAGTCGCACATCTTTCTGGAAATCGAGGTCCCAGGCGCTGGCATGGCAGACCACTTCATGGTCCGCCGGCTTCACAAATAGTGAGCGCTCCCAGAAGGTTGCCGGCAACTGTTCAAAGCCCAGGGAAGTAAAGAAGCCCTCGCCGTACCGGACCATCTGCTTCTCGTCGGTCTTGCGCGCTTTTAGTATCTCGGTTAGATCGTAACCTCGATCACCGCTTGCCGGCGCCAGCAGCGGATAGATGTTGTTCCATTGCTGAGCCCACATGTTGCCAAAGAGATGGGCGGGAATCGGTCCTTCCCTGGGGACCACCTCGGCGCCGTACTTGGCGATCAATTTCTTGCGTGTGTAGGTGTAGAGCGACTCGTAGAGTGGCTTCACCTGTTGCCAGAGTCGCTCCATTTCAGCGGCGAAGGCGTCAGGTTCCATGTCGTACTTTTCACGCCACATCGCTCCAGTGTCTTTGAATCCCATTTCGCGTGCGCCTTCGTTACTCAACTCGACGAAGCGTTGATAGTCTTTGCGATAGGGAGGTGACACCTGGTGCCATCCGAGCCAGATGCGTTTGAGTTCTTCCGGGTCGCGGCTGTTCGCCAGAATCGCTTCCATGTCACCGAGGCTGAGACACTTTCCTTGGTCTCCGTCAGGACAATATTTGCCTTTGCCGTAGCTGCCTTCCAACGAGGCGGCCAGCTTGGTCAACTCGGTGCGTTTGGTTGGATCTGAAGGAGCAGGAAGAGTAAGGGCCAGCTTGAGGAGTTTCAGCTTTCGCGTCGTATCGTAAGGCAGCGTTACTCCGTCGAAGCGACGGGATTGTTCGGCCAGCTCTTTGGTAGCCTGGATCACCTGTTCGTTTGCGTCAGCCGAAAGAGCTTCGGTGTCGCCGGTGATGTAGGTACTCTTCACCCAATCAGCGCGAGCGTATCTAATATTAAGCTCAAGCAGTCTCTTCTCTGCGTCAGCAATAAACTGCTCGGCTTCCGCCGGCGTGCCTTTTACGGTAGTGCCGGCGTTTGGTCCATTGGACTTGGCGCACGATGCCAGCAGGGCGAGGCCGCAAGACAAGACCAGAAATGAAAGAGATAAAGGAAGGGTATTGCGAGACAAGAAAGACATTCTTAACCTCCGCGATAAAGGGAAAGGGCTGAAACGCAAACGGGTAAAGGGTAAGTGGGTAAGAAAGGCAAAAGGGATCACGGCCAAGTCGTAAGATCTAAGCTTGCCGAGTCTACGATCGTAATCCCTTTTCCCCTCTTACCCCTTTTCCCATTTCACCTCTTTCTTACCGGCCCCGGCGAATGAAGGTGTTTTGATCAAAGCGGGAGCCACGCGACCCGGAACCTGGTTCCTTGCCAAGCAGGCTGCGTACGATCGAAAGCCGTGCCGATATGCGCGACTCGGCAAGCTGAAATCTATTGGCTAGAGTTTGTGACTGATCAAAATCTTTCGTTGCCAAAAGGCCGAGCACCTGGCCGTAACGCGTCACCATGTTGCCTAAACCGCTCCGGCCTTCGAGTGGTAGCTCACCATCCTGGAAGACGTTCACTTCAAACCCGCTGAGTGTCGCGGCGGCAGTTAGCAACTCATTCAGCTGAGCGATTCCGGGTTCCAGGATCTCGAAACTGCGGGCAGGATCAAGCTCTCGGAAAGCATCAGCGACCATAAGTTGTTGTTCGAGCTGGCGGTAATTGGTGGCCCGTCGATTTGTGAACTGACGCGCCTCATTCAAGAGCTCAACCGCCATCTTGGGGTTGGTCTGCCTGGCATTTCCGGACAGTTGCACCAGCAGATCGATGCGCTCATCATCGGAACGCAACCCCGCGAGCGTTAGCCGGACCTCGGCCATTTTGTTGCCGTCCACTTTTTCCGAGGTTTGTCGAAACTCCACAGCTTGCAACACCGAATCGCGAGCGCCCGGTTCCAGATGATCGTTGGCAATCTTACGAGCGAGGTCGACGTTCCCCTCGTCGAGAGCGCGGAGTGCAGCTTGTTGATAAATTCGCGGTTGCATCATTTCCGGAGCCGAAGGAGCTGCTGCGAGGAGACCTTCGGAGTTGCCCTGCTGCATTGCTCTGGCCACCTGGACCATTGGAGCACGAGAACTATCGGTAATCCCCAGCTCGGTAATTTTCTGGCGCACAGCCTGGGAACGTCCCGGCAGATACTGGTCAATCTGTGGCAGCATTGCCTGCAGACCACCAAGTAATCGCCGTGCGTTGCCCTGCTCTAGTTCCGCAGGGGATGGCTCAGCGGTCGTGTTATTTTGTCCGCCGGGACCACCACGTCTGCCCCTGGAGTTGTTAGGGCTTCGTTGACTTCCCGCGGCTGGAGGTGAGGCTTTGAGTGCGGCGTCGATTACGTTTCCCAGCAAGCTCATATAACTGGACAGCGCCAAAACATTTTGGTTATTGCTCGATGAAGTTGGCGCAGGAGTGTTGCCGTTCTCAACAGGCCGCGGTCCTGATCGCAGCAAACTAAGTGCGAGGTTGCCGGCATCAGGCGTAGAGACGATCGTCGTAGATTGAAGCCGTTTGACAAGTTTGTCTTCAAGCTTCGCCGCCGCGTCCTTATCCTTTGTTCGAAGCTGGGCGAGAACCTGGGCCAGGGAACGGGAGTACTGACCTTTGTCGAGCATCTGCTCAGCGTTTTGCAAGGCAAGTTTGGGATCCAGTTGCGCCACCTGCGCCAGCAGACGTTCCTCAAGATTTTCGTCGGAGTCAAACCGTGAATTGCCTGAGCCAGCAGTTGAAGTTGGAGGCTTGGTTGCCGCTAGTAATTGATAGGCGAGCGTCGCATCGTGACGAGCGACGGCCAGGATCAACTCCTGACGAAGCTGGCCGCTGGTTCGACCACGATTAGGGCCTCGGCGCTCATCCGGGCCCGGATTCGCACTCGCATTTCGATTCATTTCGGCCAGTCCGTCGGCGGCCAGTCCGAATAGAGTGCGAGCGCGACCCTCATTGTGTTCCCAGAGCAAGTCGGCGGCGCCAATTTGGACCCGGACGCGATTCTCAGTCAGCCTTAGCAATTGGGCCTCATCAACAACCTGTTCGAGCAGCGCGTAAGCCTTCTTTTCTTTGTCTGCTTTTTCCTTTTGCTGTTGTTCCTCAGTAGGATTCACGTTTGGGTCTTCCTGTGCGGCGACGAAAGACGCCGTCCCAAACGTGAGTCCAAACACCATGAACGTTGTCATCCAGATCTTCATGAATTCTTACCTCGCTTACTAGCTGCAAATCGATTACTTAACTGCGGCAAAGACCCGTGTGTTAGACGCCGGACCACAGGGAAGAGTTGGGGATATAGTAACTTGGAAGCCAGGAAAGCGAAAACCAGAAAGGGCAAAAGGGTAACAGGGGAAGGGGACACGGGAAGGAGGAGTAAAGCACGAAGGTTCTGCGTAACCTTTCTCGCTCAGGGCAGTTTATATAGGTAGATAACGACTCGTACTTTGCCAGACCACTTCACGAGATTGGAACTTTAAGCAGAAAGCCTTAGAATGACCATCTAAATCATCATCAAACAGTCGAAGGCGACGAAAGGTCAATGAATATGCTTGATACAGGAAAGCAGTTTCCGGATTTCTCTCTTCCGAATCAGGATGGGAAAGCAGTGAAGCTCGGCGATTTCGCCGGCAAGTGGTTGGTAGTCTACTTTTACCCGAAAGACGATACGCCCGGTTGCACGATTCAGGGAAAGTCTTTCACGGCCAGCAAAGAAGACTTCAAGGCCGCAGGAATTTCAGTCGTCGGCGTCAGTCAGGACGATGTCGCCTCACATAAGGACTTCTGCAACAAGTTTGGTTTCACAATCGACCTGCTCGCCGATACGAATGCCGAACTACTCAAAGCGTGCGGCGTGGGGCAAAGTGAATACAAAGGCACGATGTACTGGGACCGCACCTCAATCGTGGTAGGACCAGACAGCGTCGTACGCAAAGTTTATGAGAAGGTAAGCCCTCAGGGCCATGAGCAAACCCTACTCACTGACATTCAGCAAATGCAGAAAGCCGATACGGGAACGTCAGCCCACGCTGGTAGTTGAACCAACGCACTCGTTCTGAAAAGTCCAGGCTGACTCTGTTCAGAATAGTCGGATAGGTTCCGGCGGCTTTGGATCCGTCATCGGCATGGGCGTCGAGGGTTCAGTCACAGGTGTGGGCGGTTCTTCGTCCGGCGGAGTCGGAAGCGGATCCGGTGCGGGCGGAGGATCGGGATCCATCGGATCATAAGGATGTGTGGGCGTGTCATCAGGTCTTTCACCCGGACGCCACGGTTCGTTTTTCGGTTCACGATTCAATTTGGATTGCCTCTTTCGATATGACCGGGCACCGATCGATGGCGCCCGGTCATTTGATCCAGGTCCTTACGTTCTTACTTGCCACGAGGCAACGCCCCTCCATTTCTGAGGAAACGTTGCCTGTTGTGGACTACGCTCTAGTGTTTCCACCAGGGCACCTGAGAAGACCGGCGAAGTTGGCGATCTTCTTTTGTTTTTGTCAGACGTTAAAGTAGCGGACTGCGCTCAAACTACAGGTCGTCGGCCCGTTACCAGATTGATGATCAGGACCACAAGCGCCACAAGTAAAAGAAGGTGAACCAGGTTGCCACCAACGCTTCCAATAAAACCGAGCAGCCAGAGCACTAGTAGAATCACGAGAATTGTCCACAACATACACGAAGCCTCCTTTGTAAGAAATTGTCCCTTCTCAAAAACGATTCAGGCTCCTCTTGAGCAACGGTTATGCCAACGGCCAAAGATGAAGTTTTAGGACGTATTTTCGCATCTATGCGGGGTTTACCGCGGACTTTGAAGCAATGTTAGTACGCTGTGTTCGATCCGGCGTGCATTAGAACCGTTCGCTCATAACGGGCGTGAGGAAAGACAAATTGTCCGGATTCTTTGGGGTCATTGGTCGTCCAATAGTCCAGGCCTACAAGAGCTACTATTCCGAGTTGCCTAGCCGACTGTGAATTTACAATTCTTAACAAATTGTTACCTGCACTTAACACAGCTTGGCGTGTAGCGGCGTATATTTCGTGCAGTTAATGCAGCGCTGCACCGGAGGTTGATATGAGGTCGAAGAGGTATCGGTTCTGGAGCCATGACAACCGCATCAGGCTGATGCTTACGCTGGGCGTGGCGGTCCTGCTCCCGGCGGCGGCGCTCATCTACGTCAACTACCATCATTTGAAGTCCATCGAACGCGACAAAAAGGTGGAGGCCATCATCCATCGCGACTTCCAGTACGTGCTGGCGGCCTCAGAGAAGAGGATCAACCAGAAGGCTTACACGATGACAGAAGAGGTGAGAAACCTCTTCCCATCGCCAGACAGCGACACGGAGCAGGACAAGGGAAGTAAGCTTGATCTCATCTTGTCGAAGAATCCATGGGTAGCTCACGTGTTCCTTTTCGATCATGACAAGGACTTCATCTTCCGTTCCCAGTCGCAGCAACTGGCCGACAAAGAGTTTTGTGAAGAGCGTGATGTCATGGCCGAAACCTTTCGTGGGTGGTTCGGCATGGAAGGCAAGACGCTTGTTGAGGGAATGCACAAGAAGACCCGGCCCTTCTACTGGTACACGAGGCGTGGAAAGCGGGCCGGTAGCGAAATGTACTTTACCACTGCGTTCTTTGTGTTACCGAATGTTTCCAAGGATCGAGTGGCGATCGGCGGCGTGATCCTGGATCCCAACTACCTGAAGCAGACGTTCTTTCCGGGAGTGCTCGACGAGTTGATTACCGAGAACCCTACCGAGGAGAAGGGGGAACGACTTGCGATGATGGTCTATCCCGCCGATGACGAGGGCGAGCGTGAGGACGAACCTTTCGTTGCTTCGGCCGGGTGGAGCAAAGGGAAGCC
>JAMQPI010000123.1 GCA_023717565.1 Pyrinomonadaceae bacterium
CGAGTGCTAGCTTCGCTTCCGGGGAAGGGTGGCGCTCGAGAATGTAAAGCGCCACGGCGGAGATTCTGTAATCGTCCGGGGAGTCTTCTCTCTGAAGAAGATTGAGAGCGGCTTTCCCAGCCTCAGGTCCGAGTTCGACCAAATCTCTCACTCCGGGGAGTGCTTCAATTATGAGTTTGGCTGCCGCCGGAGAGCTCGCGAGCATGACCTGATAGTTTACTTCCGGATCCATAAAGCGGTCGATTGCCCTCTGGAGTTTGTGTTTGGTCTTATTTTCTCCCATTCCTGTCTGCCTCCTTATGGCTCAAGAACGTTCAGTCATGAAGGCCGCAGCAAGCGCGCGGGCTTGCCATACGCAGGCAAAACATCGCTCGGGTCGTGCCGGACTGCGGGCATTACCCCCCACTTACTGCGAACCTTCATGATCTTGCCTTGGCTCACTTTGGTAACTATTGCGCTGTGCGTAATGACCTGGCCGTTCATATAGAGGACCACATCACCAGTCTGTGCGCTGTTAAGCGGAACGACAGAAAAATCATCCGCAATGAAGAGGCCAGGGTCATCGAACCAGGCATGAGCGTCGGTGTATGCGTACCCATGACAGTTGTATCGCCAACTAGCGACGCGGAGTTCAACCGCCCTCGGAAAATTTCGGGACATCCAAGCTCTCGCTTCCGCAGTCTCCTCAGAAGTCATATTTCGGCCATTGCAAGGAGAGTTGGGGACGTGACAATGAGCGACGCTGCGCCCCTTGCTCGTATCAAATCTGGCCATGAAGAATCTCCTTTCCGACGAAGTGAAAGAGTAACAACAGACTAATCAACGATCGTTAGTTCGACTCTACGAGACTTCGACCGTCCGCATTTCCAGGGATCAATTTGCAGTAGGCATAATATCGATGAGACCTTTCTGCGCCAGCGACGCCAGACCGTACATACTGGCCTTTATTGGGGAAATACCCAGCGATTTCTCCGACGAAAACTCCCCGGCAATCTGCGTGACCGTACGCGAACCGTTACACAAGCGCATGAGTTCATGAGTGATACGATTCAGTTGCACGATCTTTATCTCATCGCTCTCCCTGAGCAACACGAGAGCGACTTGTTCAGCAGGTATCTGGTCCAGCCGCTCTTTTCTCTTGAGAGCTCTAATTAACCGCTTGTGGTCCGCGCTCACAACTATCATCCGCGCGTCGCCGGCTAAGATCGGCACAGCATCCATGTTTGCGACTGGGCCAAATCGCTGGACCTTGCTCTTTGGACGAGCCGACGCCTGGCTTTGGGCGAAACTCAACTGGGCGGATTCAACCTCAGCCATTGAACTTAGAAGATGAGGACTGGTGGCCATCTTCAGGTAATGCAATCGAACGAACCGCAGGAGGTCACGAGAGAAACTGTGGCTGTTGTAATAGGTGCGCGTGCCATCCACGAAGCCCCCGGCGCCGCGAGCTTGAACTGACCAGGCTTTCCATTCGTCAAAAACGCTCACCAGGTTACTGCTGTCGCGGTGCAGAAGCAGGATCAGCCAACGATGTCTCAATATGCCGTGGAGGATGAATTCCCTAAGCTCGCGCAGGTATTCCCGTGACAACCACCGGGTCGGCACGGCGTAGAAGTTCGGAAAAATCTCAGGATGGTCAATGATCATCGCGCGCTCCTCGGGGTCCTGCTCCCATCCCTGGAAGGAGATATCCGAGAATATGTCGTCATAGATCAACTGCGATTGATACTCAGTCGTGATCGGTGTTTCCGCGAGCGGCGCTAAAAGATGGAGCTGTATATCCACGTGCTGGTGATGCAATGAGTCTCCCAGGAACTGGATGGTAGCCTGCAAATCTGCTTTCTTTTCTTCAGGAAAGCCGGTGATTAGTGAAACCGTCATTTTAATCCCGTGCCTGTTGGTGAGCTTGATTCTTGATGCCGCCTCAGCCATATCCAGCCGCTTGTGAATAATGGCCTGCATCCGCTCCGATCCGGTATCTATGCCAAAGAAGATCCCATTGCATCCTGCGCGCGCCATGTGAGAGATCATCTCGTCATCAAGGCAATCGGTACGGGCGCTAACGCTCCAATAGAGATCTTCGCCAGAGCGTTCCACTGCTTCGCAGAAGCTCAAGACCTTCTTCCGATCGACGGTGAACATGTCATGAACGAGATCGAAAGAGTCGATTCCATAGCTGTTCTTGATCGCGATCATTTGGGCCACCAGCACTTGCGGAGACTTCATGCGGAAGCGCCGGCGGAAGAAGTCATTGGTGGAACAGAAACTGCACGCGAATGGACACCCTCGACCAGCTTCAATCGGTGCGTAACTACAGTCCTTGATATACGGGTAAAGGTGAAACGCCGGTGCCGGCAGACTATCCAGATCCTCGATGACCGGGGCATTTGGATTGCGGACTAATTCCTGGCCACGTCGGTAAGTAATGCCGCCAAGGTTGGCCAGCCCGGCGCGTTTGCTGGAAATCGCCTCAAGCAGCCGAGGCAGGGTCTCTTCGGCTTCTCCCCGCACGATGAGATCTATGAATGGATAGGTCTTCAGAGTCGGGAGGTCTACTACCGACGCTTGTGGTCCTCCCAGGATGATCGTGGCTTCAGGATGCGATTGTCGCAGGCCCTTTGCGAGCCGCAGAGTCAGAGGGTAAGAGCTACAAATTGTGCTGAATCCGAAAACGTCCACCGATAAGCCTGCCAGCGCTCTAATGACGTATCCGCAGAACCCGCTTCCGTTCTGATCCGCGGAACTCATGAACTGATAATAGAGCCTGTTGAGGTCAATGATTTCGGGTCGGATCCCTTGCCGTTCGAGCACGGCGGCAAGGCTCAAAATTCCCATCGGGGCATGCTCGGCGATTAGCCTTAGCGCCTCAGATTCGGCTACCAGCCGTTGGTTGAATTCGGTTACCGTGGGTGGGCTGATGAGGCAAACCTTCATAGCGCCTCTTTAGAGGAGCGGGCGAACGCGGAATCAAGGATTGCGGAATTGCCGCAACCACAGGGTTCGCCGGACCAAAATGGCATTAGCCGGTTGAGGTCGTTACCTTTTCTTGGCTTTACTCGAAGCCTTCTTACTCTTACTGGAAGCCTTCTTGGCTTTAGTCGCACTCGATTTCTTGGCCGCAACCTTGCCCCCGCCTGAAATGTTGACCTCCGGGAAAGGGGACGGATCACTTGGTCTGCATGCGCTGAACACTTGTGTGACGGAGGTTCTGAAGGTTTCCTCCAACTGGCTCCGCTCAGTCGGCGTTAAGTTCACTTCTTGGGGGACCGCAACGCTGATCCTGTGTCTCTTAGTAGCCATGGTCTGCTCCTTCGTGGATGGGACTGATGCCTCAAGGTAATCTGGGCTTGGAGGCAACTTGCGCGTCACGTGGCGGTGAGTTCTGCCACGCTCGTCTGATAGTCGAGGACGTTTATCACAGTCTGTTATTGGGACGCAAGGTGTAATCGTGCCAGCAAAGCCACAAATCTCGGGTCTTTCCTGAGCGCGTCGAAGAATGGGCTTACCTTAATGTAGATGAGCAGAAGGTCAAGCTCATCATTGGCCCTGTTAAGCCATTCAAGCGCTTGGTCCTTTTGGCCCAGGCCGGCGTAAATGATGGCAAACCGCAAAGGCGGAATCCATTCACGCGAGCTTCGATCCTTTAACTCCTTAAGGATCTTCCGCGCTTCCTCTTGATTACCTGAAACCGCATAGTTGTATCCGGTCATAGCTGATACCAGGACATGCCCCTTCGCGAAGGTTGCGGCCCGCTGGTATTCGGTTGTGGCCTCGCTGTACATCTGCTTCTGCGTATAGGCCCATCCGAGATAGAGATGTGCGGGAAAGAAATCCGGGAATAATTCACACATTCTCCGGAAGTATTCAATCGAGCGATCGTAGTCACGGGAGTAGAAGTAAACCAGTCCAATGTCTGTGTTGATAATCGGCGAGAGTGGATCCAGCTCCTGGGCCCGTCTAAGTTCCTGTAAAGCCTGATTGAATTCTCCTCGAGCCAGCAACTGGTCGGCGTACCAGTGATGAGCAGTAGCGTAATTAGGATTGAGTTCAATGGCCCGCTTGAACTCCGCTTCACCCCCGGCCCAATCATTCTCATAGTGAGATTTGATGAACCCCAGAGTTGCGTGCGCCTCTCCCAATGAACCATCAAGAGCCAGCGCTTTGGCTACAGCCGCCTTGGCCCTCAGATAGGAGTCGCGAAGAGGGACAGAGCTGTCCAGAACATAGATGTCCGCGAGTCCCGCGTAGGCCAACGCGTAATTTGAGTCAAGATCAATAGCCTGCTGAAAGCAAAGCGTGGCCTGTTTCTTTCCCTCCATCGTTCTCTTGTTCCAGAACCAGCGGCCCTTCAAATACAGTCGATAGGCTTCGACATTGTCGGTGTCGGGTTTTGCTAACCGCTTCTGGTACTCCCCCGTGATTCGGACTCTTAACTTCTCAGTAATAACACGTGAGATGTCGTTCTGAATGGCAAGAATGTCAGATGTCTTCCGGTTGTACTGTTCTCCCCAAATATGACTGTTGTCTCGGGCGTCTTCCAAATCAACGTAAATTAACAAGTCGCCGTCACGCTCAGTGATCCGGCCAGTTAGCACCGCTTGGACACTGAGATCCTTCCCTACCGCCTGGGCGTCTGTGTGGCTCCCCTTGTAGCGGAAGACGGAGCTCCGACCGATAACCTTGATATCGGGTAATTCGGAAAGACTATTGATCAGACTATCGGTGATACCATCCGAGAGATAATCCATGTTTGGGTCGCCACTCATATTCGCAAAGGGCAGGACCGCAACCGAATTGATACTGGCAAAGTTAGTAGCTTCGTTGTTGCGCCCAACAAGCAAGTAGAGTCCGGTGCTGATCAGCACCAGGATGGCAGCAACCGCAGCTATTAGGTACGGCCACCTTAACGGTTGGCGCGGGTGGGGTTTTTCCTGTGTCACAACTCCCTTGGACAGACCCTCTTTGAGATGGCCGAGATCAATTGCGAACTCGCGCGCGGTTTGGTATCGCTGATCGCGGTCCTTTCGTAGTGCCTTAGTTACGATCCATTCCAATTCAGAGGGCATTCCGGGCAGAGATTCAGTCACCGGTGTGGGCTCGCGTTCCAGAATTGCGACGATCGCGTGACTGTTCGTCTCCCCGGTAAAGGGCATGCGACCGGTAAGCATTTCGTAAAGGACGACCCCGAGACTCCATAGGTCGGTGCGTTCGTCAACCTCCTGGCGGCGAGCTTGCTCAGGCGATAAGTAGTTGATGGTTCCAATCATCATTTCCGAGTGAGTATTGAAAACCGGAAGCGTAGCGGCTTCACTATCACTGTCGGCTGAGTACCGTTCGGTGAGCTTTGCCAATCCAAAATCCAGCACCTTCACGTAGCCATCTCCACGTAGCATGAGGTTCTCTGGCTTGATATCGCGGTGCACTACACCTGCTTCGTGTGCGACTGCCAACGCTGACGCACATTGCAGCGCGATGTCGAGGGACTCGTTGAGCGTTAAGGCGCCAGCCACGAGGCGATGCCTGAGAGTTTCCCCGTTGATGTGCTCCATCGCAATGAATCGTCGTCCGTCATCGGTCTCGCCAATTTCGTGAATCACGCACACGTTTGGATGATTAAGAGCAGAGGCGGAGCGAGCCTCTCGCTCGAAACGCTGCACGCGCCCTTTGTCCTGGCTGAGCGGCGTGGGAAGCAGTTTGAGCGCGACTTTACGCCCCAGCCTGGTGTCCTGGGCCAGATAGACCTCTCCCATGCCACCTTTACCTAGCAGCGATAGAACTTTGTAGTGAGCAATTAGTTTCCCGACGACAGCCTGATTCTCAACGACGGTTTCAGACGAGATCTCCTGGGGAGAAGAAGTGAGGGAACCGTCTATTTCTGCGCTTTCCTCCAGCAAGGACTCAACTTCCTTGATCAGGGACGTATCGCCCTCGCAGGCGCGCTCCAGAAAGGCCCGGCGATCCACCAGCGCGAGCCCAGCAGCAGATTGAAAGAGCTCTTGGATGCATTGTTGGCGTTCGGGGGTCACTGCCATAGCGGGAGGTTACAACCTGGCTTCCCAAGATCCTGGGATTTGCGCGCAGCTTACCACTTGCGCCCCAAAAACTCTATGGGAAAGGTCTCTCCCCTGAGCGTCCTTAGACAGATGCCGTAGCCATGAATCTAACTGCTTCCACATCTATGCCAAGGAGAGTGGCATTTCCAGATACAAATCCCTACCGCCGCTGCTTCTGCTCGTCACTGGTGGGCGAGTCAAGTTCCTTGAATGGTTAGGTTTAGATTTAAGTGTTGACTCCGTTTGGGGCCGCAACCTAATATGTTTGTGGCGGTTTTTCAAAAGAACTGCATCCTTCTGGTTAGCACATCCACGATTGGCGCCTGCGCCGAACGTCTCTGGAACCTCACTGTTTCCTACGCAATGAGCTAGTGGTCGTAAACGATGGACCTTTAGCTGCCTGAGTTTGAGCTTACGGTCCGTCTCGATCACTGCTTCTATAACTCCCAATTACTATTTCTAAAATGAGGAGAGGAAGATGAGCGCTGAAGTTGAAAAATGGCGTGTCAACACCATCGAAGGTATCTTCGAAACTGATCTTGAAACACTCAAACAGTGGATCAACGAAGGTTGTGTCCTACCCACGGACAAGGTAAGCAAAGGTAACCTGAGTTGGATCGAAGCTGGTCGCGCCCCAATGCTTCGGTCGACCTTCAATGGGGAAACTCCGGCGACGGTGACTGCGGTGGATCCACCCGACGAGACGCTCCCCGCCTTACCCGATCAGATCTTACACCACCAGCCCGGACCAATGGCACAACCCGATCAACTTGCCGCGGCAGCGCCAACCAGCTGGCCGGCGACATCGCCATCACACCTTTGCTACCAGCACCCTGAACGACCTACGAAGCATATTTGCCGTTCTTGCGCGACACCTTTCTGCGAGGATTGCACAAAACTGGTTGGCACCAGCAAGGTTGCCATGTGCCCACTTTGTGGTGATCTCTGCAATCTCTTTGAACATCTGCGCACGAAGGCTTTACATCAGGAGTTTCAGGGGTCCGGCTTTGGGTTTGCAGACTTCACGCGCGCGCTTCGTTATCCGCTGCAACACAAAATTGCATTGTTGTTTGGCGCGGGTCTCTACGGTTTCCTCCTACTCGCAGGATTCCGAGGACGTGTCATAGCATCAGTCATCATGTTTGGCTGCATCTCGCACGTGATCAGCCAGGTTGCATGGGGCCGCCTGAATCGCAGCTTTTTGCCCGACTTCAGCGAGTTCTCGCTGGTTGACGATCTGGTGATGCCTCTGGTTCTCGGCATCGGCATCACGATTGTCACCTGGGGGCCGGCCATTTTGTTGCTCTGCGTCCTGATTTTTGGGGTGATCAGTGGTGCCCAGAGCTCTCCGGCCGGAGGCTTGAACGCGCCCGGGACAGGTAGCTCCGACCAACTGGCCGAGGAAGACCTCTCCACGCTCCTAGATCCAAACGCCGATCCGACGAAACAAGCAGAAGCCAGCAAGAAGTTGGACCAACTCCGTCCCGGCTACCAGATGAGCAAGGACGCCGAAAAATCACAGCGGGAATTGAGCGATCCGACTGCTGACGTCCGATTGCTGATGAGCTATTTTCAAGCGCCGCTCTTGATTGTGCTACTTTTGCTGCTGAGTCTTTGCTGGGGTATCTTCTACTATCCGATGGCTCTGGCCGTTGCCGGCTACACTGAGAGTTTTGGATCAGTGATTAATCCGTTGGTGGGACTCGACACGATTCGCCGGATGGGCGGAACTTACTACAAGGCCTTCGGCATGGTCTTGCTGATTCAAATTGTGGGATTCGTGGTAACCCTTATCGTCGCCGTAATCACTGCGCCCTTCGCGCTGCCGTTTTTTGGCAATCTCCCTGCGACGTTCATTGATGGCACGCTGACCTTTTACTTCAATCTCGTGGTGGCATGCATTCTTGGTCTGTCGCTATTCAAGTGCGCGGATCGTCTGGGAATAACCACTGATTAGGTGGAGAACGAAGCCCATTCTATTGATCGATATAGCAGCAGAAGTTGTGAGCCAATGCCTACTCAAGACTGACCTCAATTGAACGCGTCCAGCCACAGCAAAAAAAGGCCCACTCCCGTTTGTCGGGAGTGGGCCTTTGCGCAGCTGTCGGGAACCGTGACTGCGCGTTTATGCAGCGCCGATGGGATCGTCGCTGAGTGATCAACCTCCGCTAATACTTTGACGGGCTCGCCGGACTGCACGAGATGCTGACCCGTTTAGTACTGCTGAAAGTGCCACCTGTGTAAGCTCCACCGAGAGCCAGCGTTGAGCCACCACTCGATGCAAAGGTCACCGTCGTGCTCACTGAGCTTCCGGGGCCGATATTGCCGAGCGCTTGAGGCAGTGGCGTACCATCGGTGCCTCCCAGCTTGGCCAACGTCAGCGAGACGCTGTTGGCGGGCAAGGTACCGATGTTGCTTACGGTGATCGACGCCTGAACAGTCGAAGGGCTCGTGCAGGTTAGGCTCGAAGTCGTTACTAGCCTTACTAAGCCACACGGCGCAGGACCGGCTGTGAAGGTATAGGTAACGGTGCCGACGTTGGTTTGCAGGGTTGCCGTTATCGTGTTACCTGGAGTCAGGGCCGGATCGGCAGTGAACGTAAAGTCTCGGCCGACGGTTGCTCCGGGCGCAATTGTTCCATAGTTTGCCGGCGCACTGGGATACAACACTCCACCGCTGGACTGCAACGTACCCACAGCGTTTACTGCCGGACCTGCGCCGGTATTTGTCACTTGCAGATGGACCGTGACGCGTTCACCCGGATCGATCTGACCATTGGCGGGCACGCAGCTTTCAGTTACCAGCGAACCAGTGGCGGCACTTAACGTGGCGCACGAACTCACAGCGTTAACCCTGGCCCACCACGTACCCCACTTGCTCGTGCTGCCGCCGACGGTGGGCGGAGCTTGAAGCTTGGCATATTCCTGAATGGTCCAGAAACTGCAGTCGTCCGTTGGATCGACCATAGTATGGCTGTAATCGCCCCAACGGTTTCTGCCGCTTGCAAAATCCTTGCTGTAACAGTCCTCGCCGGCCTTATAAATGACCGGATCTCGCATTGTGCCCGCGGCGTCGGTGTGATCTTTGTAGGTGTAACCGGCGTCGGCAAAGCCGTCAGATTCAAATTCCGAGAAGCCGAGGAGAATGTCATTGCTTGCATTAACAGCGATCGAAGAGTAGGCATACCACTTACCGCCATTAGTGGCCGTGGCCGTTGGGTCCTCAACCCGACCGCCCTGCAATACGTTTCCGGCATTATCCAGCTGTGTCCACTGGACGGCCGTGTGAGTCAATCCGCCTGCAGGAATACCAACGGTTTGTGGATAGTAGATAGTGCCATTGCGGAAAACGACGTTGGACCGGACGAAGGCATCCCCAGACTCCATCCTCAAGGGAGTCGCGGCACATGTCCCCGTCGCTTGCGGCAGTTGGTTACCCCCAGGCTGAGTCCAGCCACCCCCAGGTCTCGTCTTCAGAACACCAATGGTGAAAACCGGCGCCGCTGGCGTACCGGTGATGGTGTGCATTCGGTAGGTCGCTCCAGCGCTGCCCTGGTGCGCGACCAGGAATTCGGTGTTTTCGGTGCCTGAATAGGTGGTGGCGGGGTGCATACAGAAGCCGGCATTAGCAGCACTGACGCCGGTGAAGTAGGTACCTGCGAGCACACCCGTGCGGAGGGTTGGATAGTCGATCACCAGTGAGCGGCCGTCGACGAAGACGGTGCTGAACATGTTGATTGACACCACCACCCAATTCTTGTTGAAACCGAGCATCGGAAAATCGGCAAAGTTCGTGGCCGCGGCATCGGTAACGATGCGCGCGGGAACTCTGAACAGGAAGTAGCTGCCTCCCGGGTCGGAGGTCTGGGATATACCAATCAAGATCGACGTGTTGGCAGTTTGGGCGTTGGAGACGCCGGACAGGATCCAACGGTCGTTATAGGGATCATACTGCACGCGCGGATCAAAAGGACTGACCGCGCCCGTTGGAGCCCAAAAGTTCGTCATGGAGACGTCGGTACCAATCTGGACCCCAGTTTTATCCTGAATACGATAATTGTTGTTGAGCGTGGTGAAGACTCTATTGACTGAGTCTGGCGCTACTGCTCCAGTCGTATCGGGTGGAATTGTGAAGAACGCAGTGCCGGGCGGAGCAAACGGTATGTCGTTGAGTCCCGCGAAGTTCGTGTCCGGAGCCGGGGATGGTATTAGTGGCGAGGGCACATCCACTTGGGCCGCCAGGTTTGGCGCTTCGGCTTCCCCGGCTTCACCCACCACCTCGTCAATAGTTTTCGGTGGCGCAATAGCTCGCGGCGAGGGGTCAGACACCCCAGGGTTTAGGGCCTGTTGTTTCGCCAGTTCCTCAAAATTGACGACTGCCGAGGTGACACCTTCAACCTTGATACCCTGAACTTGAACCCCACTCTTTCCCTGGGCAGCGTGGAGTTTTTTTCCTTCAACGGAAAAGGGTTTAGTCGTGAAGAATAGAGCTGCGGCCAGGAAGGCAAGTAATAATGCTACTCGACTCGACTGGTTCACTAGTCTCTTTTGGTTCCCAAGCTTTTTGTTTTGCGGCTTTGAGTGATTCATCTCGATTCCTCTCGGGTTTGGCAGGGCTCTGAATTTTGGTCAGAGACCCAACGGTTTATTTGCGCGAAGTAGATTGCTAAGCTCACTATCCTGGATTCGGAAACGCCAGCGACTGCGCCTCCATGCTCAAATGCGTTTGGTTTACACTACTATCGTGACTCGTATTTGAGGCGAAAAAAAAGGACTCGTTACCTTCACTACATACATCTGGTCAATTCTGGCCGTTCGTCGTGCTTGAGATAAAAAGTGCCTTCGGCTTCGTTCGTACTCGGGAGCGTCACGACTAAGGTCATCGACTTGCTTTCTACTCGGCCGGCGTAGTGGGCCGGATGTCGATCCGGAGTTTCATCTGATCTTACTGATCCTCGTCGCTGGCGGGTAAGAGTGCCCCGAACCGCAAAGCGACCGTCTTGGTCGATCTCGATTGGCTCATCGATCGTGCCAACGGCGCAATCGTAAGTAATCACGGCGTTATCAGCAGTCACCTCCATGATGATGTGTGGTCCGCCCCAGACACCCTCCGCCAGTTTCGTGATATCCATTTTCGGCGTGCCGCTTTCCCTGGGTGTTCCTGACTGGTTGTCGTCATTGCATGATCTCTCAGGTAGACCAGTAAAGAGAACACCAATCGCAACCACGATTCCTATGATTGGATTCACATTGAGCATTTACTAAAGGGTTACCAATCACCGACAAATGTTAGATAGGATTGCAACGCTGTTTGATCCGGAATTCACGACCGCCAAGTCCAATTTGCCGCCGTCTTGGGAAGCACTCAACGCTATCCCCCGCGGATAGCTCCCAACAGGGTAGTTTGTTGCCGGCCCAACACCGCCGGCCCCGTCTCCGATGAAAACGGAAATGTCGCCAGATGTTGCATTCGCTAGAGCCAGGTCGGTGCGACCGTCAATATTGAAATCGCCTGTCACCAGCGCGAAGGGATTGCGACCGGCGCGGAAGTTCTTGCCGGCTGCAAAACCGCCCTGGCGATCGCCAAACACAACCGCTACGCTGTTTGACGCGTAGTTAGTTACGGCTAGATCAACTGCACTGTCACCGTTGAAATCACCTGCTGCTAACGAAGAGGGAGCGACACCGACCGGAAATCCTTTCGCCTCGCCGAATGTGCCCTTGCCATCTCCGATCAGGATCGAGACAGTGCCCGACCTGGTGTCGGCTGTTGCCAAGTCAAGCTTTCCGTCGGCGTTGAAGTCCTGAGCCAGGATCCAGACTGGTCTTGAACCCACGGCAAAATCGCCACTCCTGACAAAACTTCCCTGACCATTACCCAGAAATAAGGAAACATTGTTTGGACCATCGTTCGCTATTGCCAAGTCAGCCTTCCGGTCTCCATTGAAGTCGCCGGTTGCAATGGCGCGGGCCCCGCGCGCAGCCGTATGAATTGAGGCTTTGCTAAAACCGCCACTTCCATCACCCAAAAGGATCGACAACTTTTCTCGACGAGGGTCTGTGGCAGCCAGGTCGGGACGATCATCGCCGTTAAAATCGCAGATAGCGAGACCCACCGGCTCGATTTCTACTGCGAAATTTGCTGGCTTGCGGAAAGTGCCATCGCCGACGCCCAGAAGAGTTGAAACGGTTCGCGACCCAAAGTTCGGCACGACAAGATCCAGATGACGATCACCATTGAGATCTCCGATGGCAACCGTACGAGGCCCAGAGCCGACCGAATAATTAGTGGCGGGGCGAAAATCGCCCTTGCCGCCTCCCAAAAGAATCGAGATGTTGTTTGAGTTGTAATTGGCAACTGCCAGATCTACTTTGCCGTCTTTGTTGAAGTCGCTTGCGGTCACGGACAGAGGACCAGCCCCTACTGACAGAGTTGCAATTGCCGCAAAGCTACCACCAGGCTGTCCCACCAGAATACTGACATTGCTGGAGTCCTGATTTGCAACTGCCAGATCCGGACGGCCGTCAGTATTGAAATCGGCAATAGCGACCGCTTCCGGTCGTTCCCCGACTTCATAGCTTCGGGCTGCTGAAAGACCGTGAGACGCACC